>JBMNOV010000015.1:0-39599 GCA_050943255.1 Syntrophomonadaceae bacterium | reverse complement strand
GCTTCCTTAAAAAGGAAGCAAAAAGAACGTCCCCCTGCTTCCAGAACCGTCCCCTTGGTTTTCCTATGAAGAAATAATATGGTATGAAGGTCTAATTTTTTTAATCTGCCTGAATTAATGTATTCTCCAGGTGAAATCTTGGCATAACTTAACTCAGGTCTGCCGGTGTCTCCCAAACCCAGAATTGACGCTTTGTTAGAGTCCATAGAATACGGGTAAACTAGAATCAAACTATTTCGGGAGTGAGATGATGTTTTTAAAGAAGATAATAATACCCGTACTTATAATTGGTATACTGTCCACAACTGCTATTTTTTTGACACCATTAGAGACCAAGGCTTATTTAGGTGACCGCGTGCTAACCTGGGGGACAAGGGGTTATGACGTTAAACAGCTTCAAAAAGATCTAAATTATCTTGGTTATTCGGCAGGCCAAGTTGATGGTATCTATGGATGGCAAACTACCCAGGCAGTAAAGAATTTCCAGAGAAACAACGGTCTTGCAGTTGATGGTATTGCTGGCCGGCAAACGGCAATGGCTGTGATTAGGCAAGTTAGTCAGCCTGTTGGTACCTCTACCCCTTCTCGAGGTATTCTGTCATGTTCTAATCAGGATATAGAGAATTTAGCTCGTTTAGTACATGGTGAGGCTAGAGGTGAATCATTTGAGGGTCAAGTAGCCGTAGCCGCAGTAGTATTAAACCGAATTGCCTCAGGTCAGTTCGGCCAGACTATTGGGGAGGTAATATTCCAACCTGGAGCATTTACCGCTGTAAGTGATGGTCAGTTTTACCAGAAACCCAATAGCTCATCATACCAGGCGGCTCAAGCAGCTTTGCGTGGCTGGGACCCAACCGGAAATGCTCTATACTATTGGAATCCTGTTACAGCTACTAGTAAATGGGTATGGACCCGCCAAATAATAACAAAAATTGGCCGACATGTGTTTGCACGTTAAATTATTTTCATGAGGGGGGGGTCCTCCCTCTCCTTCCTCATTATTTTTTTATAGAAATCTTCTTTTATTTTACCCCTCCCCTTGGCATACTAACTACCCATGTCTGAATTAAACATAAAGAACAATAAAGCCCATTACTATACTTGTATTGGCATACTAGTAACACTACAACCTGATAATATCACGATGACCATAGCCATGGGTTTAAACTAAACTTTTATGTATTTTTTCCGATAATTATATTAAGAAAATGTATATAAACCCAAAATTATGACGAGTTAGAAGGAATAATATTCATTTATGTAGAAAGTTTACCTAAATTAAATATTTAAGGGAGTTGTTGTTGTTTTGAAATTTACACATTCAATTAGGTTTCAGCTTTTGGTATGGGTATTAATTGCCTTTTTGGTAGCTTCAATAGGTCAAAGCATTGTTACATACAATAGTAGTAAAACTATTCTGACCCAACAAGTAGAAGATACCTGCCAAAAGCAAGTAGCAGCTATTAGTGGTGAAATTAGCCGCTGGTTAGAAGGCAACTTAAGAGAATTAGAGGCTATATCTAAGCTGGATGCCATAAAAAATATGGATGCCAAGAATATACCTGCTACTTTAGGTCCATTGATGACAGATGAAAAGGAAAATCTATATGTAATTTGGCCTGATGGCACTTTCCTTAATTTTGCCGGACAAGAATATGATTTTAAACTAAATGAACGGGATTATTTTAAAACTGCTATGGCCGGCCAAGCCAATATTGCTACACCATTTATCTCATCTATAGCCAATTATTTGGTAGTGCCCGTGGCAGTACCCATTAAACGTGACGGCAAAGTGGTTGGAGTTCTAACTGGCACGGTTAAAGGAACTACCATGGTAAATCTAATACTAAACCAGGATATGAAAATTGGCCAAACTGGTTACGCTTACATGGTTGATCAGACTGGAACAATCGTAATTCATCCAGAAAATAACTTAATGTTCAAAAAGCTAGAAGAACTCGACAACACAATGCTTGACCTTATTCCCAAAATTGCGGCTAAGGAAAGTGGTATCAGTACCGTAAATATAGAAGGTACAGCCAAGTATACAGCCTATGCCCCAATAAATTTGACTAATTTATCCATGGCATTAACAGTTCCTGTGCACGAGTTAGAAGAACCTCTGAAAAAGATGATGAGCGCAACAGTAATGGCTAGTCTATTTACTTTTTTACTATTGTTATTGGTTATCTGGTTCATAAGCGGAAAACTTACCCGTCCTATAAAGGATATGACTAATATTACCACCAAACTAGCCCAAGGAGATTTAAGCAATAGTATTAGCAGCAAAAATAAAACCGAAATTGGAATGTTAGTAAATTCCCTGGGAGCAATGAGTGATAGTTTAAAAACCTCTTTTAGCCAGATCGTTAATGGTTCACAGAATTTAGCCAGGGTTGCCGATAATCTCCTGGTAACTGCAGAAAATACCGGTAAGGCATCAGAACAGGTTAGTGCTAGCGCGGAAGAAGTTGCCCGGGCAGCATCTTCCCAAGCCCAGGATGCTCAACGTACTAGTGAACTGGCTCACCAGGTTGGACTGGCCATGCAGAATGTTGGAGAGAATACCGAAAAGATTTCAAAGCAATCGGTTAATTTCCAAGGGATTGTAAAGAAGGTTACCCAGCAAGTGCTACAACAAAAGGATAAAATGGATTATACCGTCGAAAGCACCGAAAATGTATCAGGAGTTATACAGGATCTGAATAATAAAACCAGACAAATTGGTGAAATAATTACCGTCATAACAAATATCGCTGACCAGACTAATTTACTAGCACTTAATGCAGCAATAGAAGCCGCTCGAGCCGGTGAAGCTGGCCGAGGATTTGCGGTGGTAGCTGAAGAAGTTCGTAAGCTGGCTGAGGAAACTGGATCTGCTACCTTAAACATTAGTTCAATCATCGCTGAAGTTCAGGGACAGGTTGAACGGGTAGTAAATGAAGTTAACCAGGTGAAAAACCTAGTTGTAGAGCAGGGAGAATCACTGGCTGCAAGTGTAGCTGCTTTTTCCGAGATAGAAACTGGATCAGAAGAAATTGACAGCTCAATACAAGATATATCTGCTACCTTTGAGGAATTATTAGCTTCTACTGATGAGATATTGGAGGCAATCAGCAGTATTTCAGCGGTAACAGAGGAATCGGCAGCTTCAGCTGAAGAAGTTACTGCTATCAGCCAAAACCAATTGGCAGCAGTTCACAGTATCGTTAGCATAAGTAAGGAACTAAACACCTTAGCCAAAGAATTAGAAGAAATTACATCTCAATTCAAGCTTTCTTAAGTAAAATAATAAAAAGATAATACTCGCTATGCTAACAAGTAAAAGGTTTTTTCATTGATTGTCATTCGCGATAATATGGAATAATTCTAAAAAGTTGAAGGATCTAAACCAATCTTGTTTATAAGTGGTTTAGATCCTTCACTACGCTTGGATAAGCAAATGACTCTTGTTTAATTTATATATCTACTAGCTAACTACAAAATTATATTTTAGGAATTTTTATCGTACTAATCATCAAAAAACTTAATGCAAGTATTAATAACAAAATAACAAGCGGATATAAATTAGCTGCTATCATAGAAAAAATGGCCAATATTCCTCCAGCTGCAGTTATAGGTAACCCCATAAAATAGTTATTTGAATTTAATACATTAAACCTTGCCAGGCGATAAGCACCACATCCTATAAATACTAATGTTGCTACCAATCCTAAAATATTATAAGAAACTAATAAAACCTGGGAATGAAGTAATACAGCTGGAGCTACCCCAAAAGACACCATATCGGATAGGGAATCCAGTTCCCTGCCTAAATCAGAGCTAATTTTCAGCTTACGGGCTACTTTACCATCTATACTATCCATCAAGACCGCTAATAAGATAAATACTGCAGCTGCCTCATTATTCCCATTTATAGTATATAAAATAGATATTGAACCGAATACTAGATTCAAAAAAGTAAGTAAATTGGCAAACCTCTTAATCATTAAACTTGCCAATAACCGTTTCCCCTCCCCTCACTTTGTCACCAGGCTTAATCGTGATTTGGGCATAGGTAGGTAAATAAATTTGAGTACAGGAGCCAAACTTAATCAAGCCCAGCCTATCGCCGGCCTTAACGGTATCCCCAATCTGAAACCAACATACTATTCTCCGTGCTATCATTCCAGTAATCTGAACCACCATAATTTTGCCATATACAGATTTAATTCCAACAGTATTAGAGACATTGCTAACAGCCGCATCATTCCTATAAGCAGGTAAATGGGTATTACCAGAGCGTGATATATACTCTACCTTTCCAGCCATAGGAACCCGGTTTATGTGTACATTAAAAAGACTTAAAAAAATACTAATCTGAATACATTGGGATTTTATATATTCGTCTTCCCAGACTTCATTTATGGAAATTACTTTTCCGTCCGCAGGTGCCAGAATACTACCAGATTCATCTGGGATTGTACGTTCTGGATTGCGAAAAAAATAGGCTGTAAAAATCGCTAGTAGTAATGGTAGTATAAGGAAGTGTTTATACGGGGTAAGTGCTAACACCAATGTTAACACCAAAAAAACACATATATAACTCCATCCCTCTTTAGCTATAATACTTCTATGAGAATTTTCCACTCCCCATCCTCCATAACAAAATACTTGCCACCTAAATTTACCGTAAGTTTCTCAAGATTGCAATTATCTTTTTTAATGACCCCAAGCTCAGGACATCCATAAGGCTATGTTGCGGAATATGCTTAAACTTTCTCTATTAACTTACCACCAGGATTTTTAGGGCTCTCTTTTTAGTTGGATCATAGATGAACAGCAAAGGAAATAATTGATGAATAGATTTAAGGTTAAAAGGATTTATCGTAAAATATTCTAAATGTAAGTACTTTAGCAGTTCCCTCTTTGATCCCCGGGGCAAGACCGGTAGTTCTTTAAATACCTTATTTTCCAAACAATTATACAATAACTCCCTGTTAGTATCAGTTTGATGCCTGATAACCTTTTCTGGGAAATGATGAGGCAAGTTGCGGCTTAAAAAGTCAAATTTGATTAATTCGTTAAATACTTCTCTTTTATCCGGGTAAAGATAGTTTAAAAATTCTAATAATATATCATATTGTTTTTCCCGGCGATGGCCTATACTAAATAATTCGTTTCTTTCCCAGTATAGAGCCAATTCCTCGAAAAATTTAAAGGCATTCCCATCATAAATAGAGTTGATTACATAGTCCAAAGTGCTTGGGGTAATACCTGCATTATAGTAACGGTTTAACACTTTTTCAATTTGCTTTAGCCTTATTATTTCATCATAGGAAATATACCGATTAGACAGAATCTGGTATGGTGGATGGCTTTGAAAGCAATAATCATGTTCCTTCCTCTTACGGTATATTAATGAACCTTTTAGCAATTTTAAAAAACCAAGTTGTAGCATATGAGGCTGTAGGTGGTAAACATCATTAAAGCTCATTTGAAACCGGGAGTAACTTTCTAATGGGAGTCCGGCTATGAGATCAAGATGTAGGTGAATATTTCTGAATGATTTTATAGTTAATATATTTTTTTTCAAACGTTCCCAATTACTAAAGCGATTGACTGCACGCAAGGTTGGCAGGTAAGTAGATTGTACCCCAATCTCAAAATTAAATATATCTGGGGGTACCTGACTAAGAAAATCCATAAAACTTTCGGAAAGGATATCAGCACATATCTCTAAATGCACTTTAGTCTTTGATTTTTGTTCAATAATAAATTGCATAATTTCGCGGGCCCGCCTCTCATTATAATTAAAGGTACGGTCCACTAATTTAAGCTCCCGCAGTTGGTAGCCTAACACATGTTTTAGTTCATTTTTAACTCTTTCCAGGGGAAAATAACGGACTCCTTTACTAGCAGAAGAAAGACAATAAGCGCAATTAAAAGGACATCCCCTTGTAGTTTCATAATAAACAACCCGCTCTTTATAGTCAGTCAAATCTTTGTTAATGGGAGAAGCCAGTACATCAAGATCTTCAATTACCGGCCTGGGAAGATTAACCTGTATACGATCATTTTGTCGATAGCTTATTCCCTTGATATCAGTTACCGGCTCTTTCCTGTCAAGCTTTTCTAACAATTCTTTTAGGGTTGCTTCACCTTCACCCACAACAACATAGTCAACGTCAGGATTGGCAGTCAACACTTGAGCAGCATCGTAAGATACCTCCGGACCACCTAAAATAATAGTACAGAGCGGTGCTACCTTTTTATAATCACGGCAAATTGTTAGTATTTTTTCGATGTTCCATATGTAAGTCGAAAAACAAATGACATCAGCCCTAGTTTGGTATATTGAAGTCATAATATCTTCTAAATTTTCATTTATGGTAAATTCACATACTTCCAGCTCCCAGTCCGGACACCGGCAAGCCGCTTCCAGATAAGCTAGAGCTAAAGAGGTGTGAATATACTTGCTATTTAAAGTAGTTAAAATTACTTTCATTCATCTAACACCGTTTCCAATATATATTACTCACCCACAACCTTGATCTCAGTTTGTAATTCTACCCCAAAATGCTCTTTGGCCTTCTCTTTTATATAAGCAATTAATTGCAGAACATCATTGGCAGTAGCATCACCAACATTAACAATAAATCCAGCATGTTTGGGAGATACCTCTGCACCTCCAATACGATAACCTTTTAAGCCCATTTCCTCTAGCATTGGTCCAACAAAATAACCCTGTGGCCGTCTAAAAGTGCTCCCTGCACTAGGCTTATCCAGAGGTTGCTTTTTATTCCGGCTATAAGCTAATTCACACATGCGTTGTTCTATGTTTTCTCTATTTCCTCTATTAAGTTTTAAACGAGCTGTTAGTATGGTATAACCATTATTCTGAAATATACTTTGACGATAGCTAAACTGCATTTCTTCAGCTCTAAAAGTTTTTAGAAAGCCGTCAGAGCTAATAGCGGTAGCTTCGACCACTATTTCCTTTATTTCTCCATCATAAGCCCCGGCATTCATCACCAATGCCCCTCCCAGGCTACCTGGGATACCTTCAGCAAACTCTAATCCACTTAAAGAATGAAAAGCAGCAATTCTAGCCAAAGTCGATAATCTGACTCCAGCCTGTGCCAGTATCTCCTCTCCAACGACCTCTACTTGATCAAGGCTATCTCCCAGTTTTATAGCTATACCCCTAATACCACCATCTCTTACCAAAAGATTACTGCCCATACCGAATATGAATAACGGAAAATTGTTTTTCTTACAGAATGAAATAACAATACGGACATCCTCTTCATCCTGCGGAATAACCATCACATCCACTGGTCCGCCAATCCTAAATGTAGTATGATTTTTCATCTCTTCATTAAAGAGCAACCGGTCAGCAGGTAAATAATTTAATATATCTGAATACATAAGCCTTCTCCTTAAAAAAATCTATAAAACCCTGTAAGGTAGAGGGAAAACACCTGTAAATATAAGGTGATTCTACTAGATAAACTACTAACCATTATTTATATTATTAATCATTACTTACATTCTATTGATAAATAATGTAATTATTCAAATAGGCATATAATCCTTTCAATCTATTCTAATAATGATTACTGTTCAAATTATCCCTTTGGTAATTTATATTTATAATCTCTATTAACATGTTTGTGATATAATAGGCAAAGATTTTAGTTAAAAACTAATGTTTAAATCCCAACAACTTGGATAAATAAGCATAGAATATACCGATTTTTAAACCAGCCATGAATACCCTATCGGGTATGCGCCATGGGGGTACATGTAAGCAAATAATCATTAATTACATGTACATTAACTTAAGAATCTGGATATCTTTTTCTAATTATAAACCATAAGCAGTATCAGTGTCCTCGTAGAGGGTATTATCAGTTTTTTATTATCAAGGAGGACTATATATGGAAAAAAAAGAGGTACAAAAGAAACTTATAGCTATGCTGGGCCAGGATAAAGTCCTCAGTGAGGATCTAGACTTAATGTATTATTCTTATGATAGTTCTTTTTTAACTAAACTAAAACCAGCTACCCCCTGGGCAGTAGTACTCCCCCGTTCTACCGAAGAGGTACAAAAAATAATGAAATTTGCATTCGATAATAATATTGATGTAATACCTCGAGGCGCTGGTACTGGTGAGACCGGAGGCTGTGTGGCTTTAGAAGGTGGTATTGTTATTGATCTCTCTACCTGGGATGATATAGATGAAATCGATACTCCTAATATGCAGGTAATTGTCAGACCCGGAATAATACATGCTAACTTAAATAAAGAATTGGCCAAATATAATCTGTTTTTTCCGCCTGATCCAGGCAGTAGCCAGATGTGCACAATAGGTGGCATGGTGGCTAATAATGCCAGCGGCTTACGAGCAGTTAAGTATGGATGTACGGAACAGTATATACTGGGACTTGAAGTGGTACTACCTAATGGGGATGTTATTATTACCGGTGGTATAAAAGCCCACTGTATTAAAAATGTATCAGGACTTAATCTAACGAAACTAATGGTAGGCTCAGAAGGAACCTTGGGAATCATAACCAGGATTCGCCTTCGTTGCTGGCCACGACCCAAAGCCCGGGGTATTGCTATGGCTGTTTTCGATAACCTGGATGATGCTCCAGCTACAGTATTGGACGTCTACCAAGCTGGTGTTCTCCCCTCTGGTATTGAAATACTTGATAGTTCCGCTATTGAGGCGGTAAACCAATTTAAGCCTAATATTAACCTGCCTAATGCTGAAGCTATTTTACTTTTTGAAGTTGATGGCAACCCCCCTTCAGTAGAATATGAAGGTAACGTAATTAAGGAAGTGGCTGGTAATAGAGCACGATCAGTAGAATGGTCTACCGAAACCAAACGCATGGCCGAGCTCTGGGAAGGAAGAAGTATTACTGCTACAGCAGCAGCCCGGGTAAGAAAAGACGGTACCCGCGTTTTTGCCGGTGAAGATATAAGTGTACCCCTATCTAAAGTTGCCGATACCCTAAGGGCTATTAGGGGGTTAGGAGATAAATACGGGATTAAGGTGGTTAATTATGGACATATAGGTGATGGCAATGTGCATACAGCACCAGTAATTAATCCTGAGAATCCCGAAGAAGTTGAAAAGGTACTACAATTGGTAAATGACATTCACCTCCTGGCAGTGGAGCTGGGGGGTACAACTACCGGTGAACATGGAGTAGGTGCGGTAAGGCGACAATATGCAAAATTGGAACATGGACAAGCTCATTATTATATGAAAGCAATCAAAAATGTCTTTGATCCGAAGCAACATATGAACCCCGGCAAACTTATTTAGTTTTGAGCGATGAAAGGAGGGGGTGCTATGGATTTCAGAAAGTTACCTCCAGTTAAAGAACAAATAATGAAATGTGTACGCTGTGGTAAATGTCGTAGTGTTTGTCCGGTATTTGCTGAGATAAGAAATGAAACTGCCGCCCCCCGGGGTCATGTTTTTATGGTTCAAATGTTACGGGATAATAATGTTGCTGCCAGTCAAGAATTATATGATAGATTTAGTAACTGCCTGCTTTGTGAGACTTGTAGTGTAAATTGTCCATCTGGTATAGATGTCCATGAGTTAAACGCAGCTGCTAGATCTTATATATATGAACAACACCCTAATCCCGGGAAAAACCTGGTTTTCGATATCATGTGGACCAAGCCTGGTTTGCTAAGAAATTCTACCAGGCTATTGAGTGTTATACAAAAACTCGGTTTGCAGGCTTTTGCTCGTAAAACCGGTCTTACCCAGGTATTACCTGGGGATTTGCCAAAAGCAGAACAAATAATGACTGCTGTTCCGGGACGGTCTGCTCGCACTAGATTAAAAAGTTTTAATCCAGCTCTTGGAGAAAAAAAATATACAGTAGGTTACTTTTTGGGTTGTGGAACTGATATTTTTAACCCTGATATAGCAGTAGCTACAGTTGATGTCCTCACCCGTAATGGCTGCGAGGTAATTATACCTGAGGATATGAAATGCTGCGGTTTGCCTCATGTAGCTAATGGCAAGATGGATACTGCTGCAGATTTAGCGCGTCATAATATTAAGGCATTTAATTCCTATAATTTTGATTATATTATTAGCGATTGTGGTTCCTGTACTTCTGCCCTTTCCAGAAAAAATATGGAGCTATTACTAGGTGGAAGTAAAATTGAACAGGAAGCCTTGGCATTTGCAGATAAGGTTATTGATTTAACCAAATTTCTTATTGAAATTATTGATATTAAAATTCCCCAGAATGTAAATAATACAACCAAAGTAACCTACCATGACCCTTGTCATTTAGCTAATGCTCAAGGAATAAAGGAACAACCACGTGAATTACTGCGGCGCATCCCCGGGGTTGATTTGATAGAAATGGAAGATGCTAATCGCTGTTGTGGAGGATCGGGAACCTATAGCCTTACCCATTATGATTTATCCATGCAGATTTTAGATAGAAAAATGACCAGCGTTATAGCAACTGGTGCAAGTGTATTAGCTACCTGTTGTCCCAGTTGCAGTATACAGTTGCGTTACGGTTGTAAGCGGCATAACTGGGATTGCCAGGTAGTACACCCAATAGAACTTGCCAGCCAAAGCTACCAGCAGGTATTACCTAGATGATTTGAACTTAGCCCTCTGGCGGACGGCTGAACCGTCCGCTTTCGTTATATTCAGTCATAACTGCCCATTAGCACTTGCGACACCTTGGAATAGTAAACTTACCGCTAATATATACCTATTGGGCAAGCAGGTAGACAGGCAAGGCAAACGGACAAGTGAGGATTTATTTTGAGTAAACGCAGAATAAGGATTATATTCAAAAAGGTACGAAACGCTAACCTCAATTATAAGCTTATAGAAAATGGTGATCGTATTGCAGTGGCACTTTCTGGAGGGAAAGATAGTTTTACTATGCTGTATTTCCTGAATCTACTTAAAAAATACACTCCCCTATGTTTTGATATGGTACCAATTTATATAGATTTAGGCTGGGAAAATGATACCAAACCACTAGTTGATTTCTGTAAAACTCTTAATCTTGAATTAATCATAGAGCAAACTAATATCGGGCATGTGGTTTTTACAAACCGTCAAGAAAAAAACCCCTGTTCCCTTTGCTCTAACCTGCGCCGAGGAGCATTAAACCGGGTTGCCAAATTACACAATTGTAATAAATTAGCTTTGGGGCATCACTTGGACGATGTGGTTCACACACTATTTATGTCGATCCTTTATGAAAGTCGTTTTAATGTATTCAAGCCCTCTACCTACTTAAGCAGGATGGAGATTACTATGATTAGACCCCTTATTTATGTGGAAGAACGAGACATTCTTCTATTTGTTGAATCTATGGGATTTAATACAGTTATTAACCGCTGCCCTGCTGATGGACAAACTAAAAGACATAAAGTAGCTGAAATTTTAGATAAAATTGAGGAAAGTCACCCTGGAGCCCGCCAACGAATTCTTTCAAGCCTTGAAAATGTTGGCCCTGATTGCTTCTGGCAGCCACTGCCCAAGGAATTGCCTGATATAGGGCTATCCTAATTATTACCCTGCCAGCCTTAGGGATTTTCTCTGTGTCCTTTAATCTTATACAATTTTTTCTTTTCATCCATATGTTTCTCATTAACCAAATTGTGATATAATCTCGTAAAGTATTTAAACATACTGTTATGGAGGTTATTTAGTGAAATCAGGCGTAAAACTTAAGGATAAACAGCAGATGATATTAGACTGTATTAAAGATAAAATACGCAGTGATGGCTATCCGCCGTCAATTCGTGAAATTGGGGAAATGGTAGGGTTAAAATCAAGTTCTTCAGTTCATGCCCACCTAGTCCAACTTGAGAAAAAAGGGCTGTTAAAGAGAGATCCAGCCAAACCCCGCACAATCATTCCTGTAGAAAACGATGCCAAGATCATAAGTCAAACTGCTACATTGCCAGTAATCGGCAATGTGGCTGCAGGTAGTCCCATCCTGGCCGAGCAAAACATTGAGAACTACCTTGCGGTTCCGCTTGAATTTATTGGCCAGGGTACCCACTATATCCTTAAAGTAAAAGGAGATAGTATGATAGAAGCAGGGATATTGGATGGTGATTTTTTAATTGTAAGACAACAGGCCGATGCTGCCAATGGAGAGATAATAGTTGCAATTATCAATAATGAAGCTACTGTAAAAAGGTTTTATCGCAGGGACGGATATATAGAACTAAGACCTGAAAACTGTACACTTAAACCTATTATTGTTGACAAAATGCAAATTGCGGGCAAGGTAACAGGTTTATTACGACACATGTAAGAACTACCCTGTAGGGGGTAGTTCAAAACTTTAAAACTTCTCAAGGTACTCTTCTATTTCCCAATTATAAACCCGTGAGCTATAATTTTCCCACTCTTTTATCTTGGCTAAGATAAAGCGGGAGTAGATATGATTTCCCAGTGCCGCTTGAATTATTTCATCCTTTTCTAATTCAAGAATAGCTTCATAAAGATTTTGCGGCAGTGATTCAATTTTATTTTGCTTACGGGTAGCCAAATCCATCTCATAGATATTCTCTTCTATGGCCGAAGGAGGTTGGAGCCGGTTGTTAATACCATCAAGACCTGCCTTTAATATAACAGCTAAAGCTAAATAAGGATTACAGCTAGGGTCGGGATTGCGAACTTCAATCCGGCTTCCTATTCCCCGGCGGGCAGGAATGCGAATTAGCGGACTGCGGTTACGATGAGACCAAGCAATATATACTGGTGCCTCATAGCCTGCTACTAAACGTTTATAGGAGTTAACGGTCGGGCTGGTAATAGCTGATATAGCCCGAGCATGTTTTAATACCCCAGCTATGAAATTTTTACATACCTGACTAAGACCATCAGGACTCTCAAAATCATAAAAAATATTTTGAGCATCCTTAAAAAGTGATATATGCAGGTGCATTCCCGAACCAGCAATGCCATAAATGGGTTTGGGCATAAAAGTTGCATGCAGCCCGTGCTTGTGGGCGACAGCCCTAACAATCATACGAAAAGTAACAATGTTGTCAGCCGTGTGTAAAGCATCAGCATATTTGAAGTCAATTTCATGTTGTCCTGGTGCAACTTCATGATGGGAAGCTTCAATTTCAAAACCAATTCCCTGTAGAGTTTCTACCATATCCCGGCGTGCTTCCTCACCCTTGTCTACCGGGGGCAAATCAAAATAACTTGCTTTATCATGGGTCTTTAATGTAGGTTGACCATCCTCATCTGTATGAAATAGAAAAAACTCTGGCTCGGGGCCCACCAACATAGAATACCCCATAGTAGCTGCCTCATTTAATACCTTTTTTAGAGCATAGCGGGGTGAACCAGTAAAGGGTTGATTTTTAGGATCATATATATCACATATTATTCTGGCTGTATTACCACCAAAGTTAGGGCTAATCTGAGGAAGTATAAGAAAAGTATCCAAATCAGGTTTTAGGTACATATCAGACTCTTCGATACGAACAAACCCTTCAATAGAGGAACCATCAAACATTAACTCCCCATCTAAAGCCTTTTCCAGCTGGTCAGTCGTTATTGAAATACTCTTCATGACCCCCAAAATATCAGTAAATTGCAGCCGAATAAATCTCACATCTTTCTCAGTTACCCTACGTATAATTGATTCTTTATCCATCTCTTACCTCCATACCGAATAACAAAAATATATCTATGCTATTATTATTTCCTTATCACTACTGAATAAGTTAAAAAACCTTTATTAGAAAAGCAGCTAACATAACTAAGGCCATTATTAAATTAATAAATATTCCAGAAAATAGACCGACTACCGTACCAATACCACTTTTTATAGCTTTATTAAGATCCTGACAAGCGATATATTCACCTATACTAGCACCTAGCCAGGGACCCACTAATAAACCAACCGGAGGCAATAATATTAAACCAAAAAATGTTCCAATTACAGCTCCCCATACACCTTTTTTGCTGGATCCCCAATAACTTGCCCCAAGTGCTGTTGAAAGATAATCTACCAGCAACGATAGTATTGTTAGAACACCCATAATTATTAGAAAATGGGCATTTATAACTTGAAAACCTTCATACCAACCATAAGCTAATATACTAATAAAAATAAGAGGAATACCTGGAAGTAAGGGAATTACTGTTCCAGCTAGTCCTAACAGTATAAAGATAATAGCTAAAACTAAGACAATGGTGTCAAGGCTCAAAATATCACCTCTAGCTCATTTAAAGTTGGAATAAATGGTAAAAATATAAATAGCTATAATATTATAGCTTCTATAAGATTATTGATTACATAACGACAGTGTTCATAGGTAAGTCCTCCTTGTAGGTACACACAGTAGGGTTGCCGTAAAGGAGCATCACAAGATAACTCAATCGAAGCTCCTTGAATGAAAGTACCGGCAGCCATTACTATTTTATCGCTATAGCCGGGCATTTCTCCATACTGCAAATGAAGATCGCTATCTATCGGAGAATAGTTTTGTATCAGCTGGCAGAATCGTAGTACTTCCCCGGCGTTTTTTAACTGTACTGCTTGGACAATATCAGCACGCTTATCATTCCAACGAGGAGTTACTGTATAGCCGAATTGTTCAAAAATTAGAGCTATCAGGATTGCCGCCTTAAGCGCCTGCAATACGATATGAGGAGCAATAAAAAAACCCTGAAAAAAGTTGCGTTTATCGACAAGGGTTGCTCCCATTTCTCTACCTAATCCAGGAGCAGTCAAGTGATAGGAGATAATATCTACCAATTCTCTCCTACCCACAATATAGCCGCCCGCCGGGGCCAAACCACCTCCAGGATTTTTAATTAAGGAACCAGCAATAATATCAGCACCACATTCAAGCGGCTCTCTTAACTCAACGAACTCACCATAACAATTATCTACCATTACTATAGTCCCAGGATTTTTTTCCTTAATGATTGATATCAACTTCTCGATTATATCTACACTTAATGCAGGCCGCAGGCTGTAGCCACGGGAACGCTGTATCAAAACCATTTTTGTTTGGGGCTTAACTGCCTCCCCAATAGCCTTATAGTTTGGACTACCATTATCTAAAAGCGCAATTTCACAATAATTTACCCCACGTGCAACCAAAGTACCAGGTTTATGTGTATCATGGCCAATGATACCAGCTAAAGTGTCATATGGACGTCCCGTAAGTGAGACTAGTTGATCACCAGGAACTAACAAGGCAAATAGGCAGGCTGAAATGGCATGTGTCCCGGATACAATCTGCGAACGTACCAATGCAGCCTCACCCTTAAACACCTCTGCAAAAATATCTTCTAACTTATCTCGGCCAATATCACCATATCCGTAACCGGATGAGGGGCTGAAGTCACTATCTCTTACATGATGTTTTTTGAAGGCCTGCACGACTTTAACCTGGTTCTGGTAGGAATTTTCCTCCAATAATTGAAAATAACTTGCCAGCTTTTTCTCAGTCTGGCGAATAATTTCTATTGCTTGCAATATTTCACCATCTTTATATAGTTTATATGTTCCTAGGATAGTAGCAAATACTCATACAATACAACTTACTACCTAAAGAATTATATTATATCTTGATCCATATTGCATGCAAAGAAACCTTAACTTCTTAGCGAAGCTGGGTTAGGAAAGTCACAATCTTCAATTGTAATCAGATCCTTACGGGTTAGGGGCACTTTATCAAGAATGCGTAATGCTTGAAGACGAATAGCCTTTTCTATAAGATTGCGAACATAGCGAGCATTACCACTATGGGGATGATGATTTTGGGCAAATTGATTAAGGTGTTCACGTAACTTCCAGCGTCCCCGGCTACTAAGCTCATAATCCCGCTCTTCTAATATCCGTAGCGCTATTTGGAAAAGTTCTTCACAATTATAGTCAATAAAGTTTATTTTAATTGGGAAGCGTGAACGCAGCCCAGGATTACTTGTTAGAAAGTGCTCCATTTCAATCGAGTAGCCAGCTAGTATTACGATTAGATTATCCCTGGAGTCCTCCATAGACTTAACCAGAGTAGCTATAGCTTCCTTGCCAAAGTCCTTATCCCCTCCCTGTGATAAGGTATAAGCCTCATCAACAAAAAGAATACCACCCATTCCCCTTTTTAGTATCTCCTGGGTTTTCATAGCAGTATGGCCTATATATTCTCCTACTAAGTCAGCCCTCTCTACCTCTAAAAGATGCCCTCTACTTAGAATGCCGATCTCTTTGAAGATTTTACCCAAAATACGGGCTACGGTAGTTTTCCCGGTCCCGGGATTCCCTTTGAATACCATGTGCAACATGGTAGCATCAGTCTTTAATTGCTGTTGTCGGCGTTTCTCCTGAATAAGCGTAAAAGCCATGATTTCTGCCAAGATTTTTTTTACTTCCTGCAGACCAATTAAATTTTCAAGTTCTTTAAAAGAATCAGTTGCCGGAAAAGGTGTAGATTTTACCTTTGTTTTCAATGGGTCATTATTATTATTTTCAGGGGGCGAAAAGCGCATGGAAATTTGCATAAAATAACCACTCCCATCTGTTCTCGGTGTATTATATGAGAAACAGACAAAAGTGGTGCTATTATTAAGCACTAAAAAAATAATAACCTATCCGGATAGTTATTCGCTTTCACTGCGGAAATCAAGATTAAACGATGCTATAGGTCTTAGCGGGGCTACGGTAGAAATGGCATGTTTATATACCAGTTGTTGTTTTTGCTCCAGTTCTACAATCACGGTGAAATTATCGAACCCTTTAACATTACCTTTTATCTGAAAACCATTTACTAGGAATATAGTTACCGGAATTTTCTCCTTTCTTACATAATTTAGAAAGGCATCCTGCAAATTCATTTGATTCTTGCTCATTTAGGAAAGAACCTCCATTCTATTATTATACCAGTTCTAAAAACCATTCTACATCACCGAAAGTCTTCCTTCAATACGAGCTAATATTTCTTTAATAAATACTTCATTAATATAACCACCGACATGTAACCATTCAATTCTATGATCCTTTTTAAACCAGGTCAATTGTCTTTTCGCATAACGACGAGTCTCTTTTTTTATTTCATTTATCATCTCATTTTTACTCAAAAAGCCATCAAGATAATATAGTACTTGTTTATAACCTAAACCTTGCATGGCTTTATGCTCTAAATCATAGCCTTTATCTCTTAAGGACTTAACCTCATCTATTAGACCATCTGCAAGCATCTTCTCTACCCTTAAATTAATCCGGTGATAAAGTTCTTCCCGTTCAAGATAAAAACCGAATGTAACCAGATTATAGCTATTACTGTTTTTTTCCTGAAAAGTTGAAAATGGTTTACCCGTAAGCTGGTAAACCTCAATTGCCCGTATAATTCGTTTTTGGTCATGGCTGCTAATGGCTGCTGCATACCTGGGATCAATCGATTGTAAATAATTGTAGGCATATTTTAAGCCTTTTTCCTGAACTATAGCCTGCCATTGATTACGAATATCCTGACACGATTTCATAGGATAAAAGGTGTAATCATCTACTACTGCCTGGTAATAAAGACCAGTCCCCCCCACTAATAATGGTAAACAATTTTTCTGATTCAGACTAGATATTATTTGTTTAGCCTGATTCTGGTATTCTGCCACACTATATTCTTCATCAGGGTCCACTATGTCAATCAGGTGATGAGTTACCTCTTGCTGTTCAGCAGGGCTGGCTTTAGCCGTCCCAATATTCATACCTCGATAAACCTGCATAGAATCACAGGAAATAATCTGGGCATCAAGCTTTTTCGCGATTTCAATCGCTATTTTTGTTTTCCCCACCGCCGTAGGCCCAACAATAGCTACTAGCTTATCCAAAAAAACCAACTCCTATTAAACCACTGATTACATAGTTTAATACAAAAAATTAACCGCAAAGATTAAGGTTGCAGATTTTACCCTTTTCCATTAAAGGATGACATTATTAAATCTAATCTAACTTATCAGTGTAAATCTGTGAGATCTGTGGTTAAAACTCCTCAGAGTATTTATACTTCAATTATGCCAAAGGCAATCTTACGGTGTTTGCTGCTAATAATAGGTTTAAATCCCAGACGCTTAAATTCATTTCCTGCAACTAGTTCCTTAATTACCACCCTTTTCCGGGCAACACGGCAAGCTTCTTCTACTGCTGCCTTGCTAAGGGCCTGAGGATTAGCCAGGGTACGTAAAGGTGAAATAGCTTGACTTTTCAATATTGGTTGTCTAAACATGGGATCAAAATATATAGTATCAAAGCTATTATCGGGCGTATTCCTTAAAAAATCATAATGATCACTATTTATTACTTTAATTCTCTTAATAGCCTCATTAAGCCAGCCCATCTGAGAATTATAAAGTTTCATCCCCCATTTTACTATGGGCGCAATGGCTGGAGAAGATTCCAATCCGATCACCTTACCCTCAGGGGTAAAATATGAAGCCACGATAGCGTCAGCTCCTAGCCCCAAAGTACAATCCAGGAATTCCTCATTAGGTTTTATTTGGCAGGATTCAACTAAAGGATCAGGGATTGCCTTTTGGCGATAAGCAGCTAGGCGATTCTTAGCCATACTGGGGTGAAAGAAGAACTTATCTTTACCAGTATATAATACTGGCCCATTGCTATAACAAACGACCACAGCATCAGCATGGTGAATCTGAATTAATTCATCCACACTGCGCTTTTTTCTCTCAATGAAAACAAAGCCACTATCTTTTAAAAATTCATCAATATAACCATAATCCTTAATTCTCGACTGGGCGGTTGTAGCAATTATATACATCATTACCTCTTAAATAACCTATTCAGTTCGCTATGACTTATTTTTATTATAGTAGGACGCCCATGGGGACAATTTTTGTAGTTTTCAGTTTCGAACAGGTCTGTTATAATTCTTTCCATTTCCGGTAAAAATAATCCATCACCAGCCTTTACTGCCTTCTTGCAGGCTATAGTTTTAAATGATTCTTCTCTAAGATCTGGAAGTGAATTATCTTGCCATAACTCTAAAAGCTCATTTATGATATCTAGCTCCTGTCCGGCCATTGAGACTGGAGCTGTACGAAGCAACACCGTATTAGGAGAAATTACGTCCAGGGTAAACCCCAGTTCTGCTAATAAATCATTTTTTTTTTCAATAATAGCAATTTGCCGGGGAGATAGATCAATAGGCAAAGGTACTGCTAACACCTGTGCATTTTCCTTTCCTCTGGAATAAGACTCCTTTATCCTGTTATACATAATCCTTTCGTGGGCAGCATGCTGATCAACCAAGTACAAACTTTGCGCACTTTCTAGCAATATATAAGAATTTAAGCATTGACCTATAATTTTAAATGGGCAGGTTCCCTTATTGACTTTCTCTACTGGTATGACAGATAAGTCTCTTGCTGCAAGGCTATCCTTAGTAGTTGTGTTGTTTGCCTGAACTAGGTCAAGCCCGGAAAAGTCATAGTTTATGGCTGTTTCATAAAGCTCCCGGTTTGACAATACCGGAGAAATGTTGTCTAAATTAGACTTATTATAAAACTGCTGGTTTTTAAGTGGGTTATAATCCACCTGATCTAAGCAGTCTTTTAAAACCGAATAGACTACTCGAAATACCGCTTTTTCATCCTGAAAACGAACTTCGGCCTTTTGCGGATGGACATTAACATCCACACTGGGCGGAGGTACATTAATTGATAGTATAGCTGCTGGATATTCCCGGGATAACAAACGTCCCTGGTAAACCTGATCCAGTACTTTATATAAAACAACACTTCGTACCGGGCGACGATTAACAAAAAAAATCTGATTTTTACGGTTAAAGCGCCTTAATTCAGGACTTGATATTAGGCCTTTAACACTGTATTCTTCTCCCATGTAGTCTACCTCAATTAAATAACTGGCAAAATCTCGGCCATATAAACTTAAGACTACATCCTTTAAGTTGCCGTTTCCAGGTGTCTTAAAAAATTTCCTTTTCTCATTACTAAAAATAAAAGAAATATCGGGGCGAGCCAAGGCATATTTGCAGACTATTTCATATATATGTTCCCCTTCACTAACCGGGGATTTTAAAAAGTTACGCCTAACCGGAGTATTATAAAATAAATCTCTGACAACAATCCTGGTTCCTTCCGGACTAGGATAATTTTCTAGTTTAAGAAAATTACCTCCTTCCAGATAGGCCAAAACTCCTGTACTGCCATTTTTTTTACTAAAAAGCTTAATACGAGATACCGAAGCAATGCTTGGCAAGGCTTCCCCACGAAAACCCATACTGGTAATATTAAAAAGTTCTTCAGCAACTTCGATTTTACTAGTAGCATGGCGTTGAAAAGCTAATGGTATTTCTTCCCGTTTCATCCCCTCACCATTATCCTCAATATCTATACTAGCAATACCACCCTGGCTGATACTAACTTTAATAGTAGTTGCTCCGGCATCAATAGCATTTTCAACTAATTCCTTAACCACTGAGGCCGGCCTTTCAATAACTTCACCAGCCGCGATTTTATTAATAAGATTGTCATCCAGGGCTTTAATAGTCATAGTTATAATACCTTTTCCACATCATTCTTGTTATCTATGCTCCGATACTCGTCCGTAATACGATCCTGCAAATAAACAAAATCATAGCGCTTTTTCCCGACCATATCTTTATAACAGGAACGAGCTTCAGCTCGGCAGTTAGAACAGGCATTGCTAGGTATAGATATGCAAAAAACCCGGTAGTACTCGCCATTGCGATGCTGAGCGGTAGAGTCAATAAGCCTAAAACCAGCACAGTCAGGGCACAACCTTAACTGTGTTTTTTGATTTTCGTTAATATAATCGGTATCGTAAAAAATCTGCTTGTTAATAGTATGGAAATGCTCCCTGGTCTTACGATTTCTGGCTATTACCTCTTCACGCTGACGAAAAGCAGCTAACTGCTGTGTTACCATTTTCTTAATGTATTCCAAATTATTTGGTGACTCCTTCATATTTTCCGGCCTGTAATCAGGTTCGCGCAGATTGCTGAAATCAAGTCCGGCCATTGCCATAATAATCCCCATATTAACATAAGGCAAAGCTGTTTCTACCGAATAGCCTCCTTCCAGAACGGCAATATCAGGGGCCAGGCGGGCATTAAGCTTAGCATAGCCTTGAGCACTAAAACGCATATTAGCAAGTGGATCACTATAGTGGTTGTCCTGACCAGCCGAATTTATAATTATCTCCGGTTTAAACTCCTCCAATAGAGGTAGGATTAAATTATCCAAGGCATACAATATACCAGAGTCAGTAGTATTAGGCGCTAAAGGAAGATTTATAGTAGTACCATAAGCTAAAGGCCCACCCAGTTCATCCATAAAACCGGAACCCGGATAAAGAGTACGTCCATCCTGATGGAAGGAAATAAAAAGTACATCCGGATCATTGTAATAGATTTCCTGAGTACCATCTCCATGGTGAACATCGGTATCTACTATTGCAACCCTTTTAATTCCGTATTTTTGGCGAAGGTATTCAATCATTATAGCTTCGTTATTTATATTACAGAAACCACGATTGCCATGGCTTACACTCATGGAGTGATGTCCTGGAGGCCGGATAATGGCAAAACCGTTTTTGATTTCACCCTGCATAAAGGCATCAGCCATAACCAGAGCAGAACCAGAAGATACCAGATGGGCTTCCGTTATCTGTGCTTTTACATCAGGTACACAAAAATGTACCCGGGCAATATCTTTGAAACTAGCCAAACCCGGCTGGTATTCCTTAATTTGAGGTAAATCCATTATTCCCTCTTCAAAGATTTGATCACGGGTGTAAAGCAGACGTTCCTCCCTTTCTGGATGAGTAGGACTTATAGCCCAGTCAAAAGCAGGAAAAAAAATTATTCCGGTTGGTTTCATTCCTTCACCCCCTTGTATTCCTTAACAAAACCCGGGGTAACTTGTATACCTACATCAAAGAGTTTACCAGTACTATTCCATCCTCTAATCATATTGAACTGTTCTTCCATAAAAAAACTTGATTCCTTAATATAACTGGCCATACCTCTCTCTAAACCAATCTGTTCCAGGTAACTGCAAGCCATCTGCTTAGCGTCCTCTAATTGATAATTTTTGACACTGCCCAGTTGGCCGCTTACTCCACCCGGATTTAAATGATATTGCCGGGCTTGGGTATCAACATGGAGGTTTACGGTAAGAGTTGGTCTAGCAACTGCTGCACCCAAGGCATTAGCAACATCAGAATAGCGGTGGAAATAAGGTTTTACTCCCATATCCTGGGCTAATTGAGGTATAATAGCCCGGGATGCGGCACCTACCCCTATAATCTTATCCAGTCGGAATTTGCGCTTATTAACTACTTCCCAAACCTTATAAGCAGGTTCATTTTCCCATTCCTTAAACATGGTTTCAATAGCATGGCGCAGCTTTCCTATAACTATAGATACTACCTGCAAACATAATTCTTCCCGTTTTATTCCTGCCGCATTACTTAACTGATCCAGGGCTGCTTGGGAAAGGTTGCTATCCCCTCCTATATTAAGATCAAATATACAATTAAAAACATCAGTAACGGTGGGTTTACTACCACCGAAACAGGCCGCAACATCATGTCGCACAGGTTCTACTTCCGGCTGACCTGCATCTACCCTTATACTGCTATCCCCACCCAAGGCGATAGAACGGAGAGCAAAGGCATTTATATGGGTGTAACGCTGGTTTATACTAGCTCCTTTAGAGGCATAAAGAGGAACCCCTTCTATTATAAGCGCAATATCTGTGGTTGTTCCCCCAATGTCAACTACCACTGCATTCGCTTTGTCCTGATTAAGTGCCAGCGCCCCCATGGTGCTGGCTGCCGGCCCTGAAAATACCGTTTCACATGGCATTTTTCGGGAAAGATCTAATGGCAGGGTACCTCCATCAGCTTTAAGAATATGAACCTCACAGGTTATTTCCCTAGCGGCCAGAGCTTCATCGATTTCATCTACAAAACAATTCCACTCCCTACTGGTTAAAGCAGTATAATAGGTAGTAGTAGCGCGACGCGGAAAGTTAAGCTTCCCCGCAGTTTTATAGCCTAAAAACACATCCAATTCAGGATACTTTTTTTGTAAATAATCAGCAGCCTGCTTTTCCAGGCTATTATTCCTATGGCTAAATTTGCCAGCAATGGCTACCCGTTTTATCCCAGCCCCAGCAATTTGCTCGCCCACCTCTTGGAGTTGGATTTTATCAAGTGGTTCTATCTGCCGACCCCGAAAATCAATGCCTCCTTTAAGAAAATAGCTATCATTACTAATATCATAAGCATTAGCAGAAAGTCCGTAACCGGGGATAAGAACTAGTGCGGTGCGCTCTCCTCTCCCGGTAGCCAACAGATTAGTTACCACTGTGGTACTTAATACTATCCGGGTGACTTTTTTCTTATCTTGTTGGGTTAATAACTCATCCAACACCTGTAATACGCTAGCCTTAATATTTCTTTCATCGGTGGGAACTTTGGTCGCGGCAATTACTTCCCCTTGGTCAAAAACAACCCCATCGGTATAAGTACCACCGACATCAATTCCAATCAACAAGTTTCCTCACCTCCATCTAAATCATGCTTTCCTTCCAACGATAGATTAAATTAAGAGCCTGGCGGGGGCTTAAACTATCTACATCTAGCTGCCGTAATTCCTCTTGTAAGGGGTTTTCCTCCGGAAATAGTTCCAGCTGCAATACGGGTTCAGATTTACTATCAGGGATATTCTCTAAATCGGTTAGAATAGCCTGAGCCCTTTTTACCACAGTATCTGGAACTCCGGCCAGTGCTGCCACATGTACACCATAACTGCGATCAGCTTTACCAGGAAGTACCTTTTTTAAAAAAACCACGTTATCACCGCTTTCCAACACAGAAACGCACAAGTTAAAAATACCTGGATACTCATCACTTAAGGTAGTCAACTCGTGATAATGGGTAGCAAAAAGAGTTCTGGCACCAATCCGCTCATAAATATACTCACTTACCGCCCGGGCAATACTAAGTCCATCATAGGTACTTGTTCCCCGGCCAATCTCATCAAGTATGATAAGGCTATTAGGAGTAGCATTATTTAAAATATTAGCTACCTCAACCATTTCCACCATAAAAGTACTCTGCCCGGAAGCAAGATCATCAGACGCCCCGACCCGGGTAAACACTTTGTCCGCTATGCCGATATGAGCCTTTTCAGCTGGTACAAAAGAACCCGCCTGAGCCATTATTAGCAAAAGCGCAGCCTGGCGCATATAGGTACTTTTCCCGCCCATGTTGGGCCCAGTAATAATAGCAAAATTTTTGTCACTCTGGTTAATATTTAGATTATTGGGTATAAAACGGCTGTTTTTGAGGTTATTTTCCACCACCGGATGTCGACCAGCTATTACCTCTATTACCCCACTATCATCTACCAGGGGGCGCTGGTAATCGTTTAAGTAAGCTACTTCGGCCAGAGAGGCAAGTACATCCAGCATAGCTATAGCAACGGCGGTTTCCTGTATTCTCTTAAGGTGCTGGGTTAAGGCCTCACGTACCTCTACAAAAATCTGTTGTTCCAGACTAAATAGCCTCTCCCTCGCTCCCAGGATTTTCTGTTCATACTGTTTTAATTCATCACAGATAAACCTTTCAGTGTTAACCAGAGTTTGCTTACGTACATAATATGCGGGAACAAGATGCAAGTTAGGTTTGGTAATCTCTATGTAATAGCCGAAAACCTTATTATAACCTACCTTTAAATGCTTAATTCCAGTCCTTTGTTTTTCCCGGCTTTCAAAATCTACCAACCATCTTGATCCATCCCGGGATAATTGCCTTAGATCATCTATTTCCTGATTAAATCCGCTTTTAATTATATTTCCTTCTCGAATTCCAGGAGGTGCTTCTTCATCAATAGAATTATCAATGATAGTATATAAATCATCAAGTTCCCCTGATGCAGTTATTTGAGCTAAAAGTCGGGAACCTGTCAATGGTAATTCTTTAATTTTATCCCATGATTTTATGGAGTATTTAAGGGCTAACAAATCACGGGGATTTGCAATTGCGCCTCCGATTCGAGCCGCCAGTCTTTCCATATCATATATTTCTTTTAATAATTCTCTTGTTTCACCCCTTAAAGCCAAATTATCCTTAAGCTCCTGTACAGCATCAAGCCGGGCGTTGATAGCTTCAATATTCTTTAAGGGCTGCTCCAACCAGTTTTTCAACATTCTTTTCCCCATAGCAGTACCACATTGATCTAAGACGCCCAATAAAGACCCTTCCCGCCTTCCGTCCCTTATAGTCATACTTAACTCCAGATTCCTCCTGGTAGTATGATCCATCTCCAGACATTGGTCATTCCGGTATACACTTAGACTCTGAATATGTTTTAGTACATGTTTTTGGGTTTCTTGTAAAAATACAATTATGGCGGCAGCGGCTTTAACTCCTGCCGTATAACCTTTTAATCCAAATGCTTCCAGGGAGCTGACCTGAAAATGATCTAACAGTATGTCCGAGGCCTGGTCTAAATTTAAAACCCTTTCATTTATAGCACTAATGGTCATCCGGCTATCATTGGAGTTATCAAAATATGTACCGGTAAAAGTATCATACTCAGCTATCAAGCATTCAACTGGAGCTAGGCGTTGCAGCTCATTTTTCAGTTGGGCCGGCTGGTTTATTTCACACACTTTAAATTCGCTGGTGGATATATCGATATAAGCAAATCCTATAAGTTCTCTTACTTCTACAATAGCAGCCAGGTAGTTATTCTCATTCTCTAAAAGCATGGAGTCTTCAATTACAGTACCTGGGGTTACTATACGAATAACTTCCCTTTTGACTATGCCCTTGGCATCCCGGGGATCTTCGATCTGTTCACAAATAGCTACTTTATAACCCCGGGTAATAAGACGGGAGAGATAATTGTTAACAGCATGATACGGTACACCGCACATAGGAACTTTACCATCGCCCCCATCACGGGCAGTTAAAACAATATCCAGTTCTCTTGAAGCTATTTGGGCATCCTCAAAGAACATTTCATAAAAGTCCCCTAGCCTAAAGAATAAGATGGCATCCTGGTGCTGCTGCTTGATCTCCAAATATTGTTGTATCATAGGGGTATAGCGGATCAAATAAGTGTTCCCTCCTATATTTTATAGGGTAGACAATCTATTCCTATAAAGAAAGACTTGTCCTAACAAGCCTTTCTTTATAACTCTAAGCATTTTAACTACCCTTTTTAAGACAAGCAGTTACCTCCACAAGAATCATCACAACAGGACTTACAGCCAGGTGAACTGCCATCGTTGATAGCCTGGTTTATAGCAAAATAAACCGCTTGCATCAGTTTATCAAGTTTTTCCTGAGCTGCGAATAAAACCTGGATATCAGGATTATTGCTTAGTTGTTGTTGCAAAATCTTAAGATGATTTTCTTCTTGCTGGGTTACCATTAGCCCATCCATTAACTTGTGATCAATTTTGGTCTTGACTTCCTGATAACGCATAATCATTTCATAAGCGTCTTTTTTGCCCATAATTTTAGCTTGTTGATCCTTTAAGTAAGTTATTTCATCAGACTGGGCAATGGCATTACCTAACTCAGATGCAATCTTAATAATTTCTTCAGAATTCAAATTGCTTATCTCCCCTGCTAAAAATTAAACTTTTTCTCCAAATAAAGAAAAGGTTTTTGCTTCTGTTATTCTAACATTTATCAGTTGTCCAATTAAGTCTTCTGAACCAGAAAATATAACAATATGATTAGTTCTCGTTCGGGCTGAAAGCTTATCAGGGTTAGTCTTGCTCACCCCCTCGACCAGTACTTCTTTAATGCTACCTTCCATAGCTTTATTATTATCCTGGGCGATTTGATATTGTACCTGATTTAGACGTTGTAACCGTTCCTTTTTTTCTTCCAAGCTTACCTGATCAGGAAAACTTGCTGCACGGGTACCTTTTCGAATCGAATACATAAAAGTAAAAGCAGCATCAAAGCGCACTTTTTCCACCATGTCCAAGGTGTCCAAAAAATCCTTCTCCGTTTCCCCGGGAAAACCTACTATTAAGTCGGTAGTTATTGCTACACCTGGTATATGCTGACGAATTTTATTAGCCAATTCCAGGTAATGTTCCCTGGTATATTTACGATTCATTCTCTTTAATACATCATTGCTTCCAGCCTGCAAAGGTACATGCACGTGCTCACAGACCTTAGGGGTTTGGGCAATAGTATCAATTAGCTTATCTGACATATCTTTAGGATGAGAAGTAGTAAACCTAAGGCGTTCTATCCCGGGAATAGTCGCAGTCATTTCTAATAAATCAGCAAAGTCAACCTTTTCAGCAAGACCCCTTCCGTAAGAGTTCACATTTTGACCCAGCAATGTTATCTCTCGGTAGCCTAAATCAGCTATTTCCTTAACTTCATTTAAAATATCTTCGGGTTTCCGGCTTCGCTCCCTTCCTCGTGTGTAAGGGACTATACAATAGGTACAGAAATTATTGCAACCGTACATTATATTTACAAATGCACTTAAGCCAGGTCGACGGTGCGAAGGTACAGGATCTATTACCATCCCTTCCTTCTCCCAAACCTGGTAAATAGCTTGTTTTTTTAATTGTGATTCTTTAATTAAATAGGGTAACTCATGAATGTTATGAGTCCCAAATACTATATCTACACCTGATTTTTTAATTTTTTCCCTAACTTCTGTTAGCTGGGCCATACACCCGCCCAAAGCAACTAGAAGTTGGGGATTTTTACGTTTAAGAGCTAGCACTTCACCTAGCTTGCCATACACCTTGTTTTCGGCTGAATGGCGTACACTACAGGTGTTAAATACTATTATATCCGCCCTTTCCATGGATTCAGCCTCTATATAACCCATACCTCCAAGTAAACCAGCAATTATTTCGGAATCTCTAACATTCATCTGACAACCGTAGGTAAGAATATAATATCTGTTAGCATTACCTTCCTCCATAATTCATGTCAACCTCCTTGGTTTATATATTATACTGTTTTTTAAGCAATAATCTTGATATAACTATAAATTTGAAAACCTAACCAGTTAGGCAATAGCCTTTTCTAATAAATAATCTCCTTTTTTATAGAAAGTTAACATTATAGTGTTTTTGGCATAAACAATAAAATTAAAAAAGAAGGGCAAATGCCCTTCTCCAGCTTATTTTCTGTTCCAAATTCTACACTATTTCAGAAGTTTATCAAGAATAGACTTGATTTCAGGTTGCATGATACCCCCGGCAAACTTAGGTTCACCATTAATAAGGGTGATTGGATAAGGATAACCCATTTGTATAACCTGATCTATAACTGGATACTCCTTCATTCCGACTTTGTCTATGTCTATATATCTCACTTGGACTTTGTTCCCGTAGTCTTTATTAAGGTCTTGCGCCAGTTTTTCAGTTAATTCAGCATAATCCGTAGTTGATCCACAACTAGTTGCCGGAGCACAACCAGCTCAACCACCACAAGCGGAAGCAGGATTACTGCCTTGTATAATTTCAACCAGAACCTGGGTATCATTATCCATTTTAATCCTCCTTAAATTACATTACACATTGTAGATATTTTTAGCACTAGCTAAATTAGATATTACCAGCAAAATATTAATTAATCAACTTTTAAAGGTAATATTAGTATGTTTAGTTAAAATAAATTAAGTAAATCTAACCTTTAGCAAAACGGCCACCATCACTAGAAATAACTGCACCATGAATAAAATCGGCGTCATCACCCGCTAAGAATAAGGTTAGGTTAGCAATATCTTGAGGATCGCCCAGCCTTTTGGCTGGAATTAATTCTAATCTTTTGGCAAGAGCATCTGGTTCATTTTCAATACCTTGCCGGTTTAAGGCTGTGAGAATAGTGCCAGGTGCTATCGCGTTTACCCTGATTCCCTTGTCAGCATAGTCAAGACACAGTTGCTTGGTATAACCGACAACAGCATGTTTACTTGAAATGTAAGCGGCGCCGCCCGGGCCAGCAGTTAAACCAGCTATAGATGCAACATTAATAATAACTCCTTTACCTCTCTCTAGCATACCCGGTAAAACAGTATTAGTTAATAAAAAAACCCCTTTTACATTAACATCAAAAAATTTCTGCCATTGTTCTTCAGTTATATCCAGAGTTGGGGCAAAATGATCAAAAATACCGGCAGTATTGCAGAGGATATCAATTTTACCGTATTTCTCCAGACCAGCTTGGACTAAAGCCTTTACTTGCTGGCTGTCACTAACTTCAGTTTTATAGCCAAATGCTTCTCCGCCTTTTTCTTTTATTTCATCAATTAATGCATCAAGACCAACCTGATTGATATCAGCGGCAATAATTTGAGCCCCTTCTTCAGCCATTAAAAGAGCTTGGGCTCTACCAATACCAGAAGCTGCACCGGTAATTAAAACAGTTTTCCCAGCTAATTTCATAATAATATCCTCCTTTTTGTCTTCTTTTTATGCAAAACGAATACTTTATAAGGATAAATACTATTATTGATGCTTCTGTTTAATATTTTGTTATATATATAATTTAGATAGTAATGCCTATTTTTCTTCCATCAGATATGGCATCAACAATCAATTCTTTTTCTACGCCATTACAAGAGCCTATCATGTAAATCTCAGATACTAAATCTTTAATTTCATTTTTTAGTTCTTCATCAGGCTTTTGCGATGGTATTACCATGACCGTATCGCACTCGATAAATTCCTTATTCCCATCTTTTTGAGTAAACTTAACACCTTTATCAGTGATTTCTTCTACATTTACTTCTGTTAGTATTGATACATTATTGTTTTGCAGCCATGGCAATAGCCTGCTTAAATACCTTTTAGGAGTACCTTCGCCAACTTTTTCTGTTGACTCTAATATAGTAACTTGTTTACCGCGTTTCCTCATAAAAAGTGCACCTTGAAGTCCCCCAATTTGGCCTCCTATAATAACAACTCGTTCGCCAATCCCAGGAAGAGCAATTGTAGAAAGAGTATTTAAAGCTTTAGCTCCAAGAATTTTTAAAGGAATTTCGGCCATTTTGGCTAATGAGTTGACCCCAACAACATTCTTGCCATTAATACCAGGGATATCGGGTAAAATGTATTTGCCACCTATAGCAATAATAGCAACATCAGGGTTAATTTTTTCTATGACTTTCCTATCAACTTTTTTGTTATAAATAACATTTATCTTTAATTTCCTAATTTGCGTTGCCAGATAGTCTATTATTGGTAATACATTGTCAAACTCAGTTCCTTTTACCATGGCAGCCAAGGCCAGATGTCCCCCTAGTCTTGAGCTTTGCTCGTAAAGCTGCACATCATGCCCCCTCAATGCTGCGACCCGTGCTGCTTCCATTCCTGCCGGACCACCCCCAACAACAACTACTTTCTTTTTAACTGAAGCTGGAAAAATATCTAAATCATATGTCCCTAGTGCAGGGTTTACCCGGCAACGTCGTGGTTCATGCCCATTTTCACAGGTTCCACAACGAGTACAGCGGACAATGTCCTCAATCCTTCCATCTTTTACTTTATTGGGGAGTTCTGGATCTGCCCAAAGCCCCCGGTTAATACCAATAAGGTCTGCTTTACCCTGCCTTAAAAGTTCTTCACCAATATTTTCATCTAACCGGCCTACTGCTAAAACTGGAACATTTACAACCTTACGAATTGCTGCTGCAGGAGGAATTAATACACCTTGTTGCTTAAATCTACTTACATAAGGCTTCATCCATTCATCTGCCTCGGGATAAGCAAAGTAATCAGAGGGGAGATAGAGGGGCGGGTAAGATACCTGACCATAGGCTTCACCAGTTACACTTATATATTGCGCTCCTGCCCTTTCCATATATTTAGCAATTTCAGTGCTTTCAGCCATTGTTATACCTTTGTCGCCAGCACCATATTCTTCACCATTCATTCGTACGCCAATAACAAAATCCGGACCGCATCTTTCCTTTATCCCAGCAATGATTTCCGTTGCTAAGCGAGTGCGATCTTCCATGGTTTGAATTCCATAATGGTCAGTCCTCTTATTCCATATTCTGGAAAAAAAGCTTTGCAAGAAATAACCATGAGCACAATGAACCTCGATACCATCAAAACCACTTTTCATTACCCGTTCGGCAGCGTCAATATAATTGCGCTTAAATATTTCGATCTCCTCTATAGTTAGACCTCTAGGTACTTTAAAGCCTGCCCATGTTGGATAAGGTAGTTCTTCGTCACTTAAGGTTGACGGACCAATAGGATCATCTGCATCTGCCGGCCCATTATGGTGAAGTTGTACTACTGTTCTGCAATCATTATTATGAATAATATTCACTAACCTGGTTAAACCAGGAATATGGTCATCTGACCAAGCTCCGCCTACTTTCATTATATCGGTATGATTTTCCATAAAAGCTAATACATCCACTACAATCATACCAACACCGCCAGCAGAGATCTTGTCATATAATGCTTCGACTCTTTTTGTTACAAAACCGTCTCTGTCCCAATAACGGGTCCCGGCAGCAGTTTTTACAATTCTATTTTTCAGGGTCATTGAACCAATTTTAATCGGGGAAAATAGCATTTCATATTTATATGCCAACTATATATCCCTCCCCCCAGTCTATTTAATAGGTGAACTTTGTAACCCATACATTATCTGGTTTTTCTGTTCGATAAACATCGGCATTACCAGGGGTAAAAAATCATTCAACCATTTTTCATCCTGATAGAGGGCTTTACGTTTTTCTGCTCGTTCTTCAAAACTGTCATATTCCCATATGCTTACTAGTTGATTGAGTGTTCCTATTTCTGTATACCAGAACCCAACCAATTTAAGATACTTTGTAATAATTGGTGCTCCAATTTCATTAAAATATTGGGAATACTTAGGTATTGAACCTGGTTTCAGAGTATATGTGCGCATTTCATATAGCTTCATAAATTATTCCTCCTATAAAACCATTTTGACTATAATTTAGTATTACTATCCTGTTATTATAGCACTTTAATCTCTTTAGTAATTTCCTACCTTTATAATAGCTAGCCTTTGGCAAAACGTCCTCCATCACTGGAAATTATCGCTCCATGGATAAAATCAGCGTCATCACTCGCTAAAAATACAGTTAGTTTGGCAATATCTTCTGGCTCACCAAGTCTTTTAGCCGGAATTAAAGCTACTCTTTTGGAATAACCATCAGGTTCATTCTCCAGGCTAGACTTAATCAAGGGGGTTGCAATTGAACCAGGCGCAATCGCATTAACTCTAATTCCCTTATCCGCATATTCCAGACACAATTGTTTCGTATAGCCTGTAACCGCGTGTTTGGATGCTATATAAGCTGATCCACCAGGACCTGCAGTTAATCCGGCAATAGAACCCATATTTATAATTACACCTTTACCTCTTTCTAACATACTCGGTAAGACGGCATTAGTCATTAAATATACTCCGTTAACATTTACATCAAAGTATTTTTTCCAGGCTTCTTCCGAAGTCTCCAGCGATTTGGCATAATTATCAAAAATACCTGCGGTGTTACATAAAATATCAATCTTGCCAAATTCATTTAGCCCATTTTGGACTAATTCCTTAACTTGATTACTATCTGTAATATCAACAACGTAAGCAATAGCTTCTCTGCCTTGTATCTTAATTTTATCAACTAATGAATAAAGACCTGTTCGGTTGATATCGGTTGCAATTATTTGCGCACCTTCATGGGCAAGTTCTATTGCCTGAGCTCTGCCAATACCAGAAGCAGCACCGGTAATTAATGCCGTTTTACCTGCTAACTTCATAAATTTACCCCCCCCGCTTTTTTTCTCTACGTCTACATTTATATTTAACTCTAAGGTTTGTTTAAACTTTATTAGTCATTAATGGAAATTTTTTGTGTTTAATTAATCCTTCATTAACTGCAAGGTACATTAATAATTTTTTATAATTGCTAGAAAAGTGATTACGGTCCAGGAAGAATTATAATTACGAGATTAAGAATTAAAAGGATCCTTAATAAGAAAAATGGTTAATACTACAAAATCTACTTCATTAATATTTCCAGGGATATTTGCTAATGAATAAGTTACACCCTCCAAAGCCCCCCTTCTAAGTTTTTTCATTAACAAATTAAGTATATTAATAAGTAATTAGGAATAACTCACCATTTATTTTGAAGTATAGGCCTTAAAGCACTTTAAGAGTCAATCATGAATCATTCCATATCAACCATCTCTTTTGGTGATAGCAAATTAAGAAGCAAATTTCTCGTAACCCCTAATATAATGCGGGTTTACGAAGTATTAAGCTTGTACCAGTTATTGCTAATTTATAGTTAATTTTCATATATTGACTCTTAAATGGCTTTAGGATCAATAATAGTAACTAAATAGAATTAATCGTAACTGGAATAGCTGGAAGAATAAGTCATAAATATTTTCGTTCTGTAGTTTTAGAAATGAAAGGGGGTAGGTAAACTTAAAGGGCAAATTTTTTGCAGGGAGGAGGTGGGTTTAACTTTCAATAGTCTTTCAATAGTCAAGGGAACCAGAAAATAAAAGTGAGTTTTTTATGAGGAATTTAGCGCGATACTCGATGGGAGGTAAAAACAAATGAAGATTAAAACTAGATGGGGAAAGAAAGGAGTTTATCTTTTACTAGTCTGGTTAATATTTTGGTTAATGGGATTTATTGCTTTTGCAAGACCTAGCGGATCTTTTCCTAATTGCATAGAACCTTTGATTTTCGGTATACCATTTGTAATAGTATGGCAGATATGTATTGTTTTGGTGCCATTTTCTATCGTTATGATACTATGTTTCATGAAATCCAACACCAAAGCAGAAGACTTGTAAATATATAGATACAAAGATTTTGGATAACTCTATAACTTAGATGAAGGGTGTGAAGAAATGGCGTTTATATATGTCATGATTTGTTACTTTCTGGTCATGATAAGCATTGGTTTGTACCACAGCAGAACCAGCAAAGATATTGAAGGTTATTACTTAGCTGGCAGGAATACCAACCAATTCTTTCAGACAATGACTAATTTCGCTACAGTAAGCAGCTCCTTTACCATGATGGGAGCATTAGGTTTTGCCTATGGACATGGTTTTTGCTATGTATGGCTGGGATGGCTATGGACCTCATTATACGTTTTATTATGGTTAATCTTTGGCTCCCGCGGCCATCTACTAGGCAGAAAGTTCAACTGGATGACCGGTAATGATATTGTTAGAGATTATTTCGGATTTGAAAAGTTCCAAATAGTCGTTACCTTAATTTTGGTAATGGTGCAGTTCCCTTATATAATTGCCCAGATGTTAGCGGTAGGTTACCTTTTTAATGTTTTTTCCGGTATACCTATAGAGTATGGAGTTGCAGCAGCGGTCTTTATGCTAACGGTTTATGGTTTCCTTGGTGGGGTTAAGACAGTTCTTTGGGGCGATGCCATAGCTGGTATAGTTATTATGAGTGTCCTGGCACTTCTCTTTTTTACACTGCTTCCCAAAACAATGGCTCAAGGTCCTGTAATTCAAACAATGCTTACCAATTTCCCCAACCACTTCACGTTCCCAGGAGCATTAGGAACCTGGACTCCCTTGCACGCAATAACTTATGTTATCGCTTTTGGCACAGGTTATGCATTTATTCCCAAATTTATTAACAGATGGTTTACCCCGGCTTCTTACAAAGTTATGCGTTTATCAGTAGGTAAAAGCAATGGGATTGTTAATATTTTTACCTGGTTTATATGCCCTATGATAGGTATAATGATGTTATCCATAATGCCTGGGATGGAAAAAACCCTTTCCCTTGACATGATTCCTCCCCAGATTATATGGACCCTCCTACCAGTATTAGGTATAGTCTACGCCTTATCTGTTGCCGCAGGTTCAATATCAACTGCTGACTCCGCCATGATTACCTGTTCCAGTATGTTGCTAAAAGACATATATGCCAGGCTTTTTGCCAAAGAGCCCAGTGATGCGCACCTGCTTTGGGCTGGAAGAATGTGCACGCTTTTAATCGGATTAGTGGCAATGTTCTTTACCCTTACTGATCCCGGTTATATCATTCTGATTGTTGGTATGTCAGCTGCCATGGGTTCAATTGTTCTCTTCTGCTTTATCCTTGGACCACTTATGGTGCCTTGGATAACTAGGGCGGCTTCTATGTGGGCTAGTGTAATTAGTTCACTATTCTGCTTTTTCAGCCTTATAGGAGTATTACCTAAGACTTATTTTGGACTTCCTGGAACAACCATTACTTGTTTCCTTTGTTTAGCTTTAGTTGTTATAATCAGTGCATTTACTGAAAAAGTCGATAAAAACATCCAAAAAGAATTTCACGGTTACCTCGATGATGTGCTGACCCCGCTTGATGAAAAAATAGGTACAGACACTGGAGTAAGTGTGACTAGATAAATAACATTAAGCAGAACTTTGCTTAGATATGAGAATTAGATTACCTGCATTTACGTGACGCTTATTGAGCGAATTCAAAACAGGCTTAATTATCAGGAAAAAGAACCGGGGAATAAATAAAACTATTATTACCGGTTTAAATTACTAAATACTTTATTAAGGAAGGGGGGCATATTGCTGAAAATTCCAACAAGTATTTTAACCTGTTTTTTACGGATTCGTTCAATCGACTTAGATAGAGAGGAAAAGGAGGTTTATTCATGAGTTTTTTAACAGAAGAACAACTAATGATCCAAAGCGTTGCTAGGCGTATTGCTAAAGAACAAGTAGAGCCCAGAGCTCCACAAATTGACGAAACCGATGAATTCCCCTTTGATTTAGTTAAAATTATGTGGGAAAACGGTTTCCTGCATATGTCTTTACCAGAAGAATACGGGGGAATACATGCTAACGCTATGACAATGACCCTGGTAGTGGAGGAACTAAGCAGAGGGTATTGTAGTATGGGTCCAATATTACAATCCACTAATTGTGTTATTCGTATTATTGATGCCGCTGGAAATGAAGAACAGAAAAAACGCTTTTTCTCCATCATGTCCGAAGGGCCTAATTTGGGTGCGTTCTGCCTGACTGAAACTAATGCAGGTTCTGATGCTCATTCATTGGTAACCAAAGCTCGCCGTGAAGGTAATGAGTACATTCTTAATGGTACCAAAATTTTTGTTACTCTAAATGAAGTAGCCGCCCTTTATGTAGTATTTGCTAGAACCGAAGATGGCGGGATTTCCGCCTTTGTCATCGAGAAAGATAGACCCGGGGTTAGTTTTGGTAAAAAAGAACGAAAAATGGGTTTACATGGTAATAATACCGGAGACTTAATATTAGAGAATGCTAGGATTCCGGTTGAAAATCGCTTAGGCGAAGAAGGTTATGGCTGGAAGATACTTAATGGCGTTGGTATAGCTATGCGGGGCTGGGGCTGCAGTTCGATTGCTATTGGTAATGCCCAAGCCGCATTGGATGCTGCTGTAGAATTTTCTAAAATAAGGCAACAGTTCGGAAAACCTATTGGCGAGTTTCAAGCCATACAATTTATGCTGGCAGATATGAAAATACAAATTGAAGCAGCCAGGGCTCTGGTTCACAAGTGCTGCCAGCAGATGGACGAGGAAGGTATTATGATGAGCCCCGATACCCTTGCTTTAGCGGCTATGTGTAAATGCTTTACCACCGATGTATGTATGAAAGTTACCACAGATGCAGTTCAAGTTTTCGGAGGAGTCGGTTACTGTAAAGATTACCCGGTAGAACGCATGATGCGCGATGCCAAGATTCTACAGATACTTGAAGGTACTAATCAGGTGCAACGGATGATTGTCGGCAAGAACCTATTAAGACTTAAAAAGATTTCTCATTAAACCTTATATTATTAAAAGAATTGCTGCTATATTCTGACCAGTATCAAAATATTTTTGATAAATTGACTTACCCATGACTCATGGCAAGATGATGCTTTGTCAAAAGCATTGGTAAACTCCAACGTTATTCAAATTGGCAGTTTATATAGTGGTCCTTTTAGGGGGTGGGGCCATGAAAAGACCCGGGAAAGTTAAACAACCTCACGGGTAGGAAGAAAGCTTATGCCAAAATTTAATAAATGCTAAGACAAAGCATCATAGATTGCCTGCTTCATAATATAGGGTATAACAAATAAAGAAAAGAGGGTGAGGGAATTGTCAAACGTTAAAGAACTATACAAACAAAAGCTGCAGTCAGCAGAAGAAGCTATTAAACTAGTTCAGAACGGTGATACCATAGTTGTATCTTATGGTGAACCAACTTTGTTTTTAACAGCCCTGTCAGACCATCGCCGTGAATACCAAGATGTAAAGATTAGTCAATATCTTGGTCAGATTAAATGGGGATTCTGTGACCCGGAAACATACGATAATGTCCGCCAGGTCACTTTATTTACCGGAAGTGCTCAAAGGCAGGGTGCTCAGGAGGGGTGGGTAGATTTTATCCCTAACAGTTTTAGTGGAATACCAACCCTATTTAGAAGACGCTATGCCCCGTGTGATATTTATGCTTGTACCGTATCGCCCATGGATGAATTCGGCTATTTCTCCATGAGTATGGGTCCCGATTATGGAATGGCAGCAGCAGAAGTAGCACGGGATATTGTGTTTGAGGTAAACCCAAACTATTCTTTTGCTAATGGGAATAACCTGGTTCATATATCTCAGGTTACCGCAATTATAGAATCTAATGTACCCCAATATGAAATTCAAGTTCCTCCACCTACCCCACTTCAGGAGATAATGGCTGGATACGTAGCGGAAAAAATTGAGGACGGTTCCACAATCCAGGTCGGGTTTGGGCCTCCCAATGCTTTAGTATCACAACTGGCCCATAAACGTGATTTAGGGGTTCATTCGGAAATGCTTAATGATGGAATACTATACTTAATTGAATGTGGTGCGGTAACAAACCGTAAAAAGAATTTTATGCCGGGTAAATGTATTTCAACCTTTGCCCTGGGCAGCAGAAAACTGTATGATTTTCAACACCGTAACCCTATGGTGGAAATGCATCCTTGCGAATTTGTAAACTCCCCTTGGATTGCCGGGCGAAATGATAATCTAATTAGTATAAACGCAGCATTAGAAGTAGACTTTTTGGGTCAGTGTGCTTCTGAGAGTATAGGAACCCTTTCCTACAGTGGGAGCGGGGGGCAGGCTGATTTTGTCTATGCCGCTTTTATTTCTAGGGGCGGCAAATCTTTTATTATGCTTCCTTCTACTGCCCAGAACGGTAAGGTTTCCCGGATAACCCCAACTCTTACCCCAGGTGCACATGTTACTACCCACAAAAACATCGTAGATTACATCGTTACAGAATACGGTATAGCACATTTACAGGGAAAATCAATTAAAGAAAGAACAAAAGAACTAATTGCTATTGCCCACCCTGACTTCCGGGCAGAACTTAGAGAAGCTGCTAAAAAATTGAATTATCTATAATAGATTTAAATAATCTTAGGTAAGCAAGAAAATCCTGAAATAAATTGCTTACCTAAGACTCCTTCACAGATTAAGATTAAGTCTTAATTTATAGATAAATTCTCTAATATTTAAAACATTGCAAGTTTCTATTTTACTGGTAGCCAAATTTGGTGCCAGCTCTGATATGTATTACCTTTTTTGTTCATAAGCCCTACCCGGCTAATTATATCACCGCATACTTTCATACCTAATGAGTGAATATAGTCAATAGCAGGGGCTAATAGTTCAAAGGATAGTACCATATTAGAATTAGTCTGCAGGGTAGTATATACACATAGACAAGGGGAGTAAAAGACTATATCATTAGATTGCTTGATATTAAGTAAATCTGCATATTCTTCATTTATTACTAACCCAAACGTAAAGTCGTTGATGTCTTTTTCGAACCAACTTTTTGGAAAAAGTGCGCTGGGAAAGGCAAATGGCACTTTATTTATCCATGATTGGTATAATTCTCGTGTATGATTATCAGGACGTAGTTCATAACCATCTTGAACATCTATGCGATAAATGGCTGGACGATATTCCATACGGTATTTACCTTGGGATGTTTGAACATCTTTGATTATATCTTGCATTTCTCGTATATGCTTGAGAAGGCAAAAATACCATGCAATTTGTTTTTCAATATCCATCTCCTTCTCATGGAGATTAGATACAATATCAGGAAGATCATAACGATTAATAAGATCAGCCGTCTCTGATAAAGAATATCCATACTGTCTATAAGTTCTGGCTCGAATTAGAATATGAATATCCCAAACACCATAATAACGATAGCCTGAGCTTTTTGACTTAGTCGGATTAACGATACCTTGATCTTCATAGTACCGAATAGCTTCAGATGTAATACCTAATAGTTTAGAAACATCGCCAATTTTATATTTCATAGGATTACCTCCCCAATCTGTTTACTATTGGCTACCATAAGATAAGAAAACAGGTTTTGTATGTAATCATTCGATTCTAATAAAGGATCAGTTTATGGCTTAAAAAACAGCATGATATAATAATTAGTGAAGAAGTGGTTTATAAAGAGACGGCTGATCTTATTAAT
>JBMNOV010000064.1:0-8876 GCA_050943255.1 Syntrophomonadaceae bacterium | reverse complement strand
GAAGTATCCAGCAAACTAAACGAGCTCTTTTCTCCCAAAATTAACCTAAAAGCAGATAGAAATCCGGGAAATTCAGAATAATGATGCCATACTGCTGCCACGGGCAAAAATTAAGCCTCTGAAACCCCTTATTTTACTGGGTTCAGAGGCATTTTAACGTCTACTCCCACTCAATAGTTCCGGGAGGTTTGCTGGTTATGTCATAGGCCACCCGGTTAACCCCATTTACTTCATTAACTATCCGTCGAGCCATAGTATCAAGCAGCTCCCAGGGCAGCTGGGCTACTTCAGCAGTCATAGCATCATCACTAATTACTGCCCGGATGATAATTGGATAAGCATAGGTACGGGCATCGCCCATTACCCCAACACTTCTTACCGGAGGAAGAACCGCAAAAGCCTGCCATATCTCCCGCTCCAACCCGGCCTTTTTAATTTCATCCCGAACTATCGCATCAGCCTCACGCAGGATATCTAATTTTTCCTGGGTAACCTCCTCCAATACCCTTACCCCCAAGCCCGGGCCAGGAAAAGGCTGGCGCCAGATAATTTCCGGGGAAATACCTAATTTTTCACCAATTATTCGCACTTCATCCTTAAAAAGCAATCTTAAGGGCTCAATTAGCAGAAAATCCATATCTTCAGGCAAACCACCCACATTGTGGTGGCTCTTGATAGTCTGGGCAGTGCGGGTACCGCTTTCAATAATATCTGGATAAATAGTACCTTGCACCAGGTAATCTATTTCACCTAGTTTAGCTTTCTCTTCTTCAAAAACCCGGATAAATTCTTCCCCTATAATTTTGCGCTTCCGTTCCGGATCTATAACTCCTTTTAAGCGGGCCAAAAACCGCTCAGCCGCAGGAGCAAAAACCAGGTTCATCTTCATTTTATCCTTAAAAGTAGCAATAACCTGCTCCGATTCCCCCTTGCGCATCAGGCCATTATCAACATAGACGCATACTAACTGGTCTCCCACTGCTTTATGCACCAAGGTAGCTGCAACTGAAGAATCTACCCCTCCACTTAACCCGCATAAAACCTTTTTATCTCCGACCTTTTCCTTAATATCCGCAATAGTCTCATCGATAAAATTACTCAGATTCCAGTCCCCTTTAAGACCCGCTATCTTAAATAAAAAGTTCCGCAAAATATCCATACCATAGATTGTGTGCTTAACTTCCGGGTGGAATTGTACCCCATAAAGTCTCCTGGCTGGATTGCTCATAGCTGCTATAACACAATTTTCTGTATTTGCACTTACATTAAAACCAGCTGGAATGGTCCTGATAGCGTCACCATGACTCATCCAGACCTGCATTTCTCCCGGCAACCCGGCAAAAAGCAGATCCTCTTCAACTATATGCAGGTGACTGCGCCCATACTCACGCCGGACACTGCCACCTATTTCGCCCCCCATTATCATTGACATCAGCTGCATACCATAACATATCCCTAAAACAGGTATACCCAATTCAAAAATGCCAGGATCACAGTAGGGGGCCCCTGGTTCATGTACACTGGAAGGGCCTCCGGTCAGAATAATAGCTTTAGGGTTTTTGCCCCGTAATATCTCTATATTGGTATCATAAGGCAGCATTTCACTGTATACCGATAACTCCCGTACCCGGCGGGCAATTAATTGATTATACTGTCCTCCAAAATCAAGGACTACAACTAGTTCCTTATCCATAACTACACCTCTATTTCTTATATACTGATGGTTTCAAAACACATACCGCCGGATAATTACGGTATTTACCGGCATAATCCAGCCCATAGCCTACTATAAAATAATCGTCAATGGTAAAGCCTACATATTGGGGAACTACCGAACTCCGACGCCGGGAAGGCTTATCCAGCAGACAGCAAATATTAACACTTTCCGGGCGGCGTTGCTTAAATATTTCCTGTATGTATTTAAGGGTTAGGCCAGTATCAACTATATCTTCAACTATAAGAACACTTTTGCCTTCGATTGAATAATCCAAATCCTTGGTAATCCTTACTTCGCCGGAAGATACTGTAGATGCTCCATAACTGGAAACACTGATAAAATCAAGCTCCAGAGGTAAATTAATTTCCCTGATTAAATCAGCCATAAATATAAAAGCACCTTTGAGAACGCCTATGACCAACAGATCCCGGCCCTGGTAATCCCGGCTAATCTGCTGTCCCATTTCTTTTACCCGTGTATAAATCTGTTGTTTAGAATAGAGAATATCAACCTCATTAAAATTCAATCACCCTAACCCCCTACCGTATGTAATTAAAAGCTTGTACCCGAAAAGACAATTTTAGAATATACGCAGGACACACCTACGTGGCATCTCCATACCAGCTATGTTAGTCAACTGTTATATTTATTTGGAAATAGAACTTACTGTTGTCATCCTGAGCCTTAGCAAAAAAATCTACATTAATCGCCACCGCAATTATAACTGGATTATAGCAACAAACTACAGTAGGGCGCAATTCAACTTTATTATTAAATAAACCTCCCTTTTATATTTTTTCCCCAGCACAAAAAAAGGGAGGCATATTGCCTCCCGCTGGTTTTGTAATTCTAGTTTTTAACTGTTGTGTCAGGTGGTTCAATTTTTATCTCCTGGTTTAAATCAAAAAAATTAACTGTTATATTTAATTTGGTACTTGGCACCTGTTTATTAGTAGTATTTACCTCAGCTTTTGTTAGGGTCCCATTCTGAAAATCAATCCATAAACGATACTCTGAATCCTTCCACATAGTTTCTAGTAATTCACTTTCGCTTAATGCCTTACAGCTTACCAGCAAACAATCAGTACCATCTATTTCTTCAAAGCCAACTTTGTTAATGGTATTTATATTTTTTAGTCTAAAGTTAGACATAGGGTTTAACTCCGATATTAATAGTTCTTCAGAATTACTCGTACTGCTAGGGATAACCAGCCATTTTTCGGCAGTTGCATCATAGTTATAGATGGTACGGTCTACATAGTAGATATCTACAGGTGTATTAACCATCTCCCCCTTTATATGAGTATTTCCATCCTCCTTCTCGCCTGTGACCTTACTTATCACCTCCTTGCGTCCATCTACTGTAAAAGTAGATAACAAGTCGTATCTATATTTTGTGACCGCGGCCATATTGTTTAATGCCCTGGTAAGCTCAACCTGAGGATCTAGTTGAGACTTTATATAATAATAATGAATTTTTTTAGCTGATAATCCGCCCACTATGGCACATACCAATAGAATTCCTATTATGACCCAGCGCACTTTCTTAATTCGACTCACCCCTTGGAGTTATTTCAAACATCTATTTGTTATTTGAGTAATACATTTTTATTAGGGCTCAATAAAATATATTACAGGGAATAGGTGGAAGGTCGTGATCAGGCTTGAAATATTCCCTTACCTCAAGAAATTTCTTAAATTTTATATCTCACCAAATATAGAGGAAAAAAAGTCCTGACCGAAATTCCGCTATTTACTGAAGGGCGCTAATTTGTTATAATTGCAAAGTTAATTATTCGCTAAAAACAAAGGAGGCTTATTTAAATTGTTTAAAAGCTATGGGGAAGTAGTAGACTTCTGCCAGGAACGTAATATTGAGATGATAGATTTTAAGATGATTGACCTTCTCGGCAGATGGCGCCACCTCAGCATCCCCACCTCTCGCTTCACCCCCGACACCCTAAAATACGGCATCGGTTTTGACGGCTCCAACTACGGTTTCGCTCCCATTGAGAAAAGCGATATGGTCTTTATCCCTGATATTTCTACTGCTATCTTTGACCCTTTTACGGAAGTAGCTACACTCAGTATGATTGGTGATGTTTATGTTATTGCCCAGCCGGAGAATTACCGTTTTGACCAAGATCCTCGAACAATCGCCTATAAGGCTGAAGAATATATGAAATCGACCGGCATTGCAGATGAGATGCGTATTGGACCTGAATTCGAATTCTATGTATTTGACCATGTTAACTACGAATGCAACCCGCAGAAAGTAGGTTTTAGCATAGACACCGAACAGGCTATATGGAACAGCAGTGAATCTGAATACCAGAACCTGGGCTACAAAGTACCTTTAAAAGGCGGATATCACATTACTCCCCCTCAAGATGTCTTGTATGATCTCAGGGCTCGTATGTGCCTTTTGATGGAAAAAAATAATATTCCGGTAAAATACCATCATCACGAAGTAGGGGGCCCGGGACAGATAGAAATAGAAGTAGAATTTGGCGGGATTCGGGAAATGGCTGACCGTACTATGCTGACCAAATATCTTATTAAAAACCTGGCCTTTTCCGAAGGAAAAACCGTAACCTTTTTACCTAAGCCTTTGTTTGGTGAAGCGGGGAGCGGAATGCATGTGCATATGCACTTGTTCAAAAATGGTCAACCGATCTTCTACGATAGCAATGGTTATTCTGAGCTGAGCCAGGAGGCCTTATATTTTATCGGCGGGTTACTGAAACATGCTTCAGCACTGTTGGCTTTCACTAACCCCAGCACCAATTCCTATAAACGTCTGGTACCAGGCTACGAAGCCCCCGTTAGTGTGTGCTTCGCTACTGCCAACCGCAGTGCCGTAATCCGGATACCAGCTTATGCCAAATCACCTGAGCAAAAGCGTTTTGAATTCCGTTCATCTGATGCTACCTGTAACCCCTACCTGGCTTTTTCCGCTATATTAATGGCCGGTATGGACGGAATAATAAATAAGATTGATCCGACTGCCGAAGGTTTCGGTCCTTACGATATTAACCTTTACAAGCTGCCTCCAGAAGAGCAAGCCAAGATAAAAGGCCTGCCCAAGTCACTGGATGAAGCACTTGATGCCCTGGAAAAAGACCATGATTTTCTCCTGGCTGGCGGAGTATTCCCGCAAAGGCTTATTGACATCTGGATAGCAAATAAACGCCAGGAATCCCGGCGGGTAAACGATATTCCCCATCCGATAGAATTTGAACTCTATTACGACTTGTAATTATAAGCAAAATTGGGTCAGGCAGTATTTCAAGTAAGGGAATATTTTAAGCCTGACCCCATTTATTAACCAATACTAAGCTTTTCTATTTTCATATATGATGCAGTTAGGTATTGATCTTGGACCCACTGATGGAAGGGAACAGCAGGGTAAGTCTCAAATATGCCTGATTCCAGAGCATGCCAGGCTTCCTCCGCCGAATAGAAATCAGCTGCCAGCTCAGTAACCAACACTTCCCCCGCACAGGTCTCTGCATATAGCGGGACACAGCGACCAGATAACATTGGCGTACCTGCGGGAAATGGTCAAAGCCTGACCTGATGCTCCTGTGCCATTATCCATGACAAGAATAAGTTCGCTGCTGATTGGAGTTGATACTACAGCCATTAATTACACCTCCTTCCTTTTATCAGGAATCCCTGACGGGATTCTGTAATCAGATTGTAAGCCATAACAAGCCCGGTAATTAAATCACGAACTTTACATTAAAACAGTTTCAAAACATCGCCCAATTTATTACTACCATACCTAAACCATGAGTTCTCCAAAACCTGCTGCTTAAAACGCCGACCTAAGAGATCAAGGTTGAAGTATACCTTTTTGCATAAAATAACAGCTATTTTCACATAATATCCAATACAGAAAATAATAAAGGAGGCTAATCAAATTGAAACACAAGCCAGATGACCGCCGTGATAATGTAGAAAAAATCCAGGAAAATATCGATAATACCCTGGAAAATATAGAACTGGCTGAGGAAACGATGGCACACAATCATAATGTTAAAATGCGGAAGGCCATCAAAGCCAAGAATATCAGAAGAGAAGAAGCACTTGACAATATGAGACAAGAAATCAGAGACGAGGCCCTGGATAGGGAACGGGGATATAAGGAATAATTTAAAAGAACCACAAATAATAGATTCAAGGTTATTACAAAAAGCCCGAGAGCACTCTCGGGCTTACTTAATTTCCAGTTTCATAGGACAATTCTGCCTCAGCAATATGTTCTTCAATACGTTCCAGCCTTTTGGCAATTTCCCTTAAGTTACGGCAGAGAATCAGCACCGATTCCGCTATTAGTTCTTCATCCTCATGTATTGCCTTATCCCCCTGCAGGTTTCGCCTAAGGCTTAAGCCCAGTGACCAGCTTTGGTAAGCTGTTGCCTGGCTGCTTAATATCTGAAGGTTATCCCCTGTACTTAAAGAAGCCAGACATCCTCGATATTTTCCGCCTTTAATATCGACAAGATATTCTGAATCAAGGTAGCCATATACCATATCATTTGTAGTCAAGGCTTTACGCATCTTCAGAGGAACAAAAACCCGGCTCCCCAAATAAAAAGGTAATACCCCACTGCGCTGTAAGAACTGTCCCAACTGCTGGCGTTGGGCCCGCAAATCCAAAGCATAACTCCGGGCTAAAGCAATTACCACTGATTTTATTCCTCGCCGATCTACCAGCTTATCACCAGAAGTCAACCACAGTTCTGTGACATTACCCCACTCGGTATAAATTGGCCGTAACCCCATAACTGTATCACGAACCTGTTCTACCCTGCCATTCATCATTAACAACCTACCTCCTTGTGGAATGGTCCATTATTTTGGCAATAACCCTACATCCATATATTCGTTAATGATAACAGTTTAACATAATTAGGTAATTAATAGAACATGCGTTCGGTTTAATTAAGGCCTATTACCCCTTAAAATTTAGACCGGGAATTTAATTTCTCGGTTTTCTTGCCAGAACTAATTTCTTTTCTTCCCATAAAAATCTCCCCTTTGTTTAGTCCTGAATTTTTATTATTTCAGGTGTCTACTCAAAGGGGAGCATATTGATCTCTGCTTTTCCACGGGATTCTCCCGATTATCCTCGTCCGTTAATGACTGGGCACTTGCACCCCTTCATGTTGTTGATGGCCTCCCGGCATCTGGGAAGTGATTTTCCAAAAGTCAGAGTTATTGTTAAGATTAAAAGGACCATTGGCCAGGTTTAGGCTAGCTGCAATATTGTATATGCCTGCACTATCTCCGGGGGTAACTGATGTAATCGTCACCGGATCACCATTATAATCAGTTAATGTTAAATCACTTGGCCCAAGCCCATCTACTGATTTATACAGATTGAGAGTAAAACCATCAGCAGACACATTGGTTATATTGGCATCATTAGGCATTACTGTGCTTCCGTTGGAGAAAATCTGGGCATATCCGCCAATATTTGTTTCATCTCCGGTTGCCCGAATCAAAAGCTTATAGCCTAAATCTGCTTCGGTAGTTATATAGGTAAGCCCTGTAGCTCCTGCAATCGGAGTCATTTCATAGGTCAAAGGATTAACCCTGTACCATTGAAAGGTCATATGCTCATTTGTATATTCAGGCTCCGGGTTACCATAATCTGCAACTTTAGCCGTAAAGGAAGCTTCTAACCCCCTGCCTACAAAGGGAAACATTACACCAGAAATAGTAAAGCTTTCATCTAGACTCCAACTGATAAATCGAGAGTTGACGGTTGGGATATCTGCGGCCACCGTATTGGAAACCCAACCATCTTTTTCTCCGCCTACAACCATTAGCCTATAGGAATAATTACCAATTGGATTACTCACTATAAAGTTATCTTGGTCAGCTGAGCCGGTTACCAAGTCAACATTCGCCCCAGCATCAGTGTCCCAGGTCTGGTAATTGGCCCAAGTCTCGGCATCTGCAGAATACTGGAGCTTATATCCGGTTGCACTGATGCTTGCAGGTGAAGGAAACCTAAGTTCTACATAATGGTAATAACTTGGACTACCACCAAAGATAAATGGATAATATTTGTGATTTTTATCTACATACAATCCGCCGATTTTATTTGGCTCTGCCGTAAAAGGAGTAAATGCCGGAAGGCTGCCTCCTGCACCGGGAGTAAAAGCTGCTTCCTGCCCGGAAATAGTAACAACCAACTGCCCTGTTACGCCGGAGCCATCATTTGCTGTTGCTTTTACAGTAACAGTTCCCATTCCGGTAGCTTTCAATAATCCTGCTGCATTAATAGTTGCTGAGCCAGTTCCATTATTAACGGTCCAACTTACTTTTTTATTGGTCGCATCTTCTGGTGTTGCAGTTGCAGTCATCTGTAATGTACTGCCATTTACAACGGTAGTTGCACCTCCAGCTCCAGTTACGGTAATTGCCGTAACATTTACTACTGGAATAGGAGTCACTGCAGCTGCACTGGTACCTGTTGTTGTTATTACAGCACCTCCGCCAGTTGCAGTTGTTGTAGGGGCCACATTGGCTTCTAGATTAATATTGGTGTTAGCTATTAGAGTTGTTATAGTTCCGTTGTTGGTAATGGTTGAATTAGTTGCGCCGGATTGAGCTACGATATCTGTTACTGTAGCCCCGGCTGCAACTTGTATATTAATTGGTGCATTGGTGGTGATATTAGTTACAGTTGCCCCAGGATTTACGGTTAGTGTCAGGGTACCTGTTGCTGCATCCTGGGTGACAGTTACGGCATCCGGGCTTCCGGTTACGGTTATAGTTGCTCCATTAGGGTCTGTTATGGTCAAGGTGTTACCAGTGGCTGATTCAGTCCAACTGGCTGGTGCTACATCGGTTATGGTTACGGTTCCGCTGACTGTAACCCCGTTATTGAAGGAGGCGTTGGGGGTGTTTACAATCAGGTTGCCTATGATCCGGTTGCCAGCGCTTCCGGTTAGAACTGAGGTTCCGGCTCCATTATGTTGGAAGGTTAAGTCCCCGGTTAAGGTGTATGCCCCGAAGTTGATGGTTAGTGAACGGGTAATGGTAGGGCTTGCACTGATGTTTCCGGTTAGGGTAATGGTAGTGATGTTGCTATTGCTTAATGCGCTTGTTAGTTCGGTTGCATTACTGACATTGGCTGTGG
>JBMNOV010000063.1:0-8886 GCA_050943255.1 Syntrophomonadaceae bacterium | reverse complement strand
TATCGAGGTCTATTATCTAGATAAGTGTATACCTATAAGGATTAGCAGGCTGGAAAAAACTAATTAAGAAAGATCAAGATATTGGTTAATATCCTATTTTTTTATAACAGGTGCACGTATAAATATTAGCGTGTTCTGTATGGTTTAGGCATCCTATTTCACTTTTTATGATAAAGGTTTACAGGAGGGATTATTGTGTCGAAAAAGGATAGTTTCTACATCACCACCCCTATTTATTATCCTAGTGATAATTTACATATAGGGCATGCCTATACTACAGTAGCGGCTGATTGCCTGGCGCGTTTTAAACGAATGCAAGGATATGATGTATTTTATTTGACAGGGACAGATGAGCATGGTCAAAAAATAGAAAAAGTAGCCCGGGAAAAAGGACAAGAACCATTGCTATATGTTGATACAATAGTAAACAATATACGTAAATTATGGGAAACTCTTTTAATAACCAACAATGATTTTATCCGCACCACCGAAAAAAGGCATGAAGAAGTGGTACAGAAGATATTTCAAAAAATTTATGAACAGGGTGACATATTTATTTCTGATTACGAAGGATGGTATTGTACACCTTGTGAAACCTTTTTTACGCCCCGGCAGCTAGTAGAAGGCAAATGCCCGGATTGCGGACGCGAAGTTGAAATTGTAAAAGAAGAGAGCTATTTTTTCAATATGGGCAAATATGCAAAACGTTTGCTTAACCATATTGAGAACCACCCTGATTTCATTCAGCCGGAATCAAGGCGGAATGAAGTTGTAAGCTTTATCAAGATGGGCTTGGAAGATCTATGTGTATCTCGTACTACTTTCCGGTGGGGTATTCCGGTACCATTTAATAATAAACACGTAGTATATGTCTGGTTTGACGCTTTAATTAATTATCTAAGTGCTATTGGTTACGGTGGTGATGAGCAGAAATTTGAACACTACTGGCCAGCTGCCGTGCATCTTATGGCCAAGGATATAATCCGCTTTCATGCTATCATTTGGCCTTGTATGTTGATGGCACTTGATCTTCCATTACCTAAAAAGGTTTTTGCCCATGGTTGGATAATGCTTGAAGGAGGCAAGATGTCCAAATCAAAAGGAAATGTGGTTGATCCGCGTATTCTTATCAATAAATATGGGGTTGATGCTGTCAGGTACTACTTAGTAAAGGAATTAGCCTTGGGCCAGGACGGCATTTATTCAGAAGAAATGCTGGTTAACCGGATAAACTCTGACCTAGCCAACGATTTAGGTAATTTAATTAGTCGAACTGGAGCCATGATAATTAAATATTTTGAGGGCATTATACCTGCTGCTACCGAGCAAAAACCGGTAGACCTTGAGTTACAGGATATGGCGGCACAGGTATATAATGATGCTACTAGCAAACTGGAAGCCCTGGATTTTTCTAATTATCTTATATCCGTAATGAAGCTGGTTTCCCGGGCCAACAAATATATTGATGAGACCGAGCCGTGGTTGTTAGCTAAAGATAAGGATAAAAATGCCCGGTTAAGTACAGTAATGTATAATTTGGCAGAATGTATTCGTATTATAACAATAATGCTTGCACCAACGATGCCTACCCTGCCACCAAAAGTGAATAAGCAGATTAAGCTTTTTAGAGATCCTATTTCTTTAAATTGGAGCGAAGCTGGAAAATGGGGCTTACTTGCAGATAATACCCCGGTTAGCAGGGGAGAAATACTCTTTCCTCGCATTGATTTAAAGACATTGGAGGAGGAAATTAAAGTGGATGATAAAAAAATCGAAGTTCAGGAAAATCAAGTAGAAGAGAAAGAGAGCACGAAACAGCCGGAATATATTACTATAGATGAATTTGCTCGAATAGATCTCCGAGTAGCTGAGGTTATAGCTTGTGAGAAAATGGAGAAGGCAGATAAGCTGCTTATTCTCAAAGTTCGTCTTGGGCAAGAGGAAAGAACTGTAGTATCCGGAATAGCCAAAAACTATCAGCCGGAAGAGTTGATAGGCAAAAAGGTAGTTCTGGTAGCAAACCTTAAACCTACGAAATTAAGGGGAACTCTTTCCCAGGGAATGATTTTAGCTGCTTCTGATCCGGGGGACAATGATGTTGAGGTTCTAACACTGGATCGTATGGCATCGGGAAATAAGGTAAAATAGGCGCGGGAATAGTTAAAGGTTATAAATCTATATGATACAATGGTACATGCCCTAAGGGCATAACCTCTAAAAAAGCCTATAGTGCCAGAATACTTCATACCATCTTATTGTTTGTATAAATTAAAGCAACTTAATTCCTCAAATATCCCTGGGTGATGTCAAGGCATTAAACGGTTTTAGGGGTTTCTTGACACTTGGAGGGTTTTATTATGCTAATTGATAGCCATGCTCATCTGCAGGATGAGCAATTTCAAGATCTAGAACAAGTAATAGAAAGGGCCAATCAAGCTGGGGTTGAAAAGATTATATGTATAGGTTATGATTACAAATCATCATGTGAAGCAGTAAGGATTTCTCATAGGTATCCGCAAATATATGCTGTTATAGGTGTACATCCCCATGATGCTAAAACTTTAACTAGCCAAGTTATAGCTGATTTATATAAACTAGCCCGTGATCCCAGGGTACTAGCTATAGGTGAGATTGGACTTGATTTTTTCCGTAATTTATCACCGCATGATATTCAGGAAAAGGCTTTTATCGAGCAAATAAAGCTAGCTCAAGAAATTTACAAGCCTATAGTAATACATGACCGTGATGCTCATCAAGAAGTTTTAACAATTATAAAAAAAGAAAAAGCAGGCCGCAATGAAGGAATAATACACTGCTATTCCGGGTACCTTCCCCTTGCTATAGAATTATTGAAACAAGGATTCTATCTATCCTTTGCCGGCCCTTTAACCTATAAAAATGCTAAAAAAACGGTTGAAGTTGCTGCAAAGATTCCCCTTGACCGGATATTAATTGAAACCGATTGCCCCTATTTAAGTCCAGAGCCGAACCGGGGCAAGCGCAATGAACCTGCTAATGTAAAGTTTGTTGCTCAGAAACTGGCGGAAATTCGTAATAAAGATTTACAGGAAATATATTATCATACGGGACTCAATACCCGGCGCGTTTTTCGCATAAATAATTAAAGAGCTTTAAATAATCTTCTCGAAGCATTTAGCCTTGGTAAAATATGTTTTTCAGCAATTTTTTTGCGAACTGATGAATAAAATATAATTAGGACGACAATAATAACTATGGATATATATGGAAAAAACCCATATAAAGTAAATTAGTTTGACTTGCGTCTAATCTATTGGCTAAAATGTTTAATGTATTCAAACTATCTGGCATGGTTTGAATGAAAGGGAGGAGATTTATGCGGATTGTCTGGTCCGAAAAAAAGACCTACCTGACAGCCACTATTCTCTTAATTATTCTAGGCATAGGTTTGTTTTTTGCCCTACAAAAATCTGTTACTATTGCTGTTGATGGAAATACTATTAAGAGTCATGTTTTGCTTGACAATACAGTGCAAAAGGTATTGAAAAAAGAAGGTATAATTTTAGGTGAATATGACCGGGTTGAGCCATCGCTGAACAGTAAAATAAAAAGAGATACCCGTATAACAATAACTCGGGCCTTTAAGGTTAAGGTAATAGCTGATGGTAAAACTAAAGAAATAGTCACTCCACCCATACCTATAAAAGATGCGATAAGGCTGGCTGGTTTTAAACTGAACGAAAATGATATTGTAAAAACGATTCCCGTGACCCAAACTACGCCTAACCAGGAGATTGAAGTAATAAGAGTTACTGAGAGTGAAGTTAAGTTCGAGGAACCTATTGCTTATGGGGTTGATCGTATAACCGATAATACCCTTGAGAGGGGTCTTAGTAAAACTATTAGCCCAGGGCAAAATGGTGTAGCTCTTAATACGATTAAAATCACATATCATAATGGTGAGGAGGTAAAGCGGGAAGTAATTAGAAAGGAAACATTACAGAAACCAAAAAATCAAGTTATTGCTATGGGGACTATAACTACAGCATCTCGGGGCAACCATTTATTAAATTTTAAAGAAGTGCGGTATATGGAAACATCAGCATATACGCATACGGGCTACCGTACTGCCACCGGGGTATATCCTGAGGTAGGAATGGTAGCAGTTGACCCTAACGTTATTCCGATGGGGACCCGGCTATATATTGAAGGTTATGGATTTGGCCAAGCGGCTGATACCGGCGGATCTATAAAGGGAGATCGCCTAGATCTTTTTATGGAAGACCGTTCCCAATGTATTAACTGGGGGCGTAAAAAAGTAAAAGTATATATTTTAAATTAGTCTCATATAGTTTAAAAATAAAAGCTTTGCCCGGGCAGGGCTTTTTTTTTTGCATCATAGAATACTTCCACTGTTTTCCACGTGTTAAACAAATATAATAACAGAAAACTAAGGTAGGCTATATTAAAAGGAGGTGAAAAATTTTGCGTAGAATCTTTCCACTTGTATTATGCCTTAGTTTTTTGGTTATAAGCCTTATCGGATGTCAGGATGCTGCCCAAAGACCATTGACTCCCCAACAGAGACCAGATACTACAACTAATCAACCTGATCAGATGACTCCCGGTGAAAGGAGAGCAATGGCTAACAGGTTATCTCAGATGGCAGAAGAAGTTGACGGGGTACAACGAGCCACTGTGGTAGTAACAACTGTAGGGATGACCAACACCGGTGCAGGAATGGATACAAACGGAATAGATAGAAACGGTACTGGCATGGATACTAATGGTGCAGGAACGAATGCAAATAATAATAACGTATCCAATAACATGAATCGACCAGCTGCTGATTCTGATATGGCCAGAAATAACGCATTAGATGATGATGTTACAGGTCAATTGGTAATGGTAGGGCTTACCTTAGAGCCAACCGCAACCAGAGACCCGGCTACTGTTAATAATACAAAAACAATGGTAGCTAACAAACTTAAGGCAAGTGACAAACGCATTTCTCAGGTATTAGTAACCACCGATCCTAATATGATAAAAAGGATTAATGATGTTGCCGCAGGTATAATTGCAGGTAAGCCAATACAAAACTTTAGGGAAGATATAAATGATTTGAACAATCAAATGAAACAGGATCGTCCTGCATTTTAATACCTAGAACCCCGGGTGTTTTCATCCGGGGTTTTTTAAATAGTGAAATTCGGCTTATTAGCATTTATAGTATATAATAAAGCTAATAAAAAAGAAGAAGGGTATGATAACAGCAGAATCTTTAACTCAAGTTAAAAAGATAATGGCTCAATATAACTTTTCCCCGCGCAAAAAATGGGGCCAGAACTTCTTAATTGATGGTAACATCTTAAATAAAATAGCCAGTTCGTGTAACAGTAAAGGTGATCACTATATAGTTGAAATTGGACCGGGAATGGGGAGTTTGACAGCTAAATTAGCCAACTATGGTCAGGGGATTTTGGCCGTAGATATAGACTCAAAATTAGCAAGTATTCTTAAGGATGAGCTAGCTGAATATAATAACATTAAGTTGCTTTTTGCGGACATTCTAAAAATAAACTTAGAATATGAACTTTGTAAAGCCTTTGCCTTAAGCAAAATACCACCATATGAAATCTGTGCCAATATTCCCTATAACATTACTACACCTATAATTTTTTATCTCCTGGAGAACTGTCCTCATATGCTATCAGCTACCCTAATGATGCAGAAGGAGGTAGCCCAACGTATTATGGCTTGTCCAGGGAGTAAGGCTTACGGCTTACTTACATTAATGACCTCTTACTATGCTAATAGTGAAATATTAATGAATGTATCCCGAAATTGTTTTTATCCCCGGCCTGAGGTTGATTCAGCCGTTCTTAAACTTACACCCCGGAACCAACGAATTAACTTAAAGGATGAAAAGGTCTTCAAAGCGTTATTACGGGCATCTTTTCAAAAGCGCCGGAAGACAATATTAAATATATGTACTGAATTTACAGGCCAAAACAAAAAAAATATCCAGGGCTGGCTTCAGCAATCCGGTATTTCTCCATTGGCTCGGCCCGAGAACTTAAAATTGGAGGATTTCGCTTGGATGGCCGATAACCTACCCTTACAGGAGGCTTAAATTATGGTTTTTCATAGCCCCAGTAAAGGTGAAATGGAGTTAGAAGAAGTTGTAAAAGACATAATCTTGTATATTAATGAGGATATAAGTTTTTGTTATAAACTATTAATAGGCAGTGATTCTCATTCTAAGGAGGAAGGTACCTGTTTTGTTAGCGCGATTATTATTCATCGCCTAGGTAAGGGAGCCAGATATTACTATTGCCAATCTACTGAGCAGAGAATAAAAAGCCTGCGCCAGCGAATTTTCTATGAAGCATCACTTAGTCTAAATCTGGCTGACCAGCTTTCTAATTATCTAAAAAAATATGGGCACGAGGAAATGAAGGTTGAGATACACTTGGACATAGGTACTCAAGGGCAAACCAGGGAGATGATAAAGGAGTTAACCGGCATGATAATAAAAAGCGGATTTGATGCTAAAATCAAACCCGATGCTTGTGCCGCCAGCAAAGTAGCCGACAAATATACCAAGTAAAGGAAGCATTATTATTTTATATTGCAAAAAAGGCTTATAAAAAGCGGAATTTATCGCTTGTTTCCAGGTTGACATGGTTACCTTTTTTTTATATACTTATATTTTAATATTGACTTTGTAATCAAGCTGTTATATATTATTATGTAGCGGAGGAGTTATTTATATAAAGAAGGTGATAGTGTGAGTTCTCCTAGGGCTTTATCAGATATAAAAAGGGACTTGGAATCCTTTGTAGGTAGTAAGATTAGATTAAAAGCCAACCGGGGAAGGAACCGCATCATAGAAAAAGAAGGAGTTCTAGAATCTATATATCCTAACATATTTGTTGTAAAACTTAATGAAAGAAAAATTGAACGGCGTGTTTCATATACTTATGCGGATGTGCTTACCGAAACCGTCGAACTTTTTGTTTATGATCTCCAAGATGCTGAAATTCGTATAGCTTCTGCCAACAATTAATTAACCCCAAGACTGCATGCCAATTTCATGCAGTTTTTTTTCCCTTCTATTATTTTAAAATTCCCTTCTTAGATTTTACTTATTTTCTAAGTTAATTAATCTTTATTTTATATGTCATTATATAAGTTCATACTTTGCCACATTTCATAATATAAATAAACATAAATGGGAAAAGAAGGTGGCAAGGTGGAACAAGGATTTTCTATATGGTCACAAGTCATAGTTGCAGAGCTTAATTCGCCTCATTGGTATAGAGGTGAAGATAGCTATACAGTTGACCGGTTTTTCCATGTACTTGAAGATTTAAAGATTAAAATAAGACAAACCGAAGCAGTACCTCGGGGGCAGGTATTGGAGGTACGGATTAGAATTGAAATACTTTTTTTGTTACAAGGTGAAAATGGTAAACATCAGCTAATTAAAAAGGAAGAGACCATAAAGGAAAGGGTTGCTTATTCTAATTTTACTCGGGATATTGAAAAGGATGCGTCCTCGTTAAACTTTATTGTTAATATAAAGGCTTTACCATGTGATGGTGAGCTGCAGGGCAGGGAGATTCGAGTAAAATACTTAATCGAATACAATCTTATAGCAACTCGTGAACAGGTAGTGGAGTTATGGTCGGAAAATTCAGCAATTAACAGTAAATACCTGAACGATTTATTAAAACAACTTGAGGATGAAGTCAACCGGCTCTCCACTGAGAATATTAACCTAAGGAGGCAGGTGTTTATATACCAAAAGGATATTTCCAGTTTAAAAAGGGGCATAAGTAAACTTGAGGAAAGTAATAATGAGTTAACTAAGGACCTTGGTTACCACCAGCGGGAAATGGAAAGCTTAAGGCAAATCCTGTTGGATAAGGAAGAACAGCTATACCACCTGCAGCGGTATTTTGCAACGGTCAATGAAAATCAAGCAGATAAAAACCATGAGCAACCGGAGGCTTTTGGACTGGGCAGCCGGATAAAAAGGTTATTTCTAAACAACCTCAGCAACTAAGTGCAACTGCTGCAAATTCCCGCCACTCTTTTTTGATAATGTTTGAGCAATACTTTGTAACCTTATATGAACACTTCTCATATTATAAGATATCTGGCCGAATAATTTTTATGGCAGTATCAAGTCAGGAGGTGTTAATAATTAAAAAGAAAGAGATATATGAAGAGAAAAGATCTCCGGAAATACAGGTTAAGACTAAAGTATATCGGGCAGTTCCGACTAATAAAGTAACAGAAGAGAGTACTGTCTTAGTTACTACTGCTCGTAAAAGTAATATTGATGTTACCCAGACCTGTTCAGAATGTGGAAGGAAATTTGAGAAGAGCAAATTAGTACCTTGCTCATGTGGAATGGTATTGTGTAGTAGGTGTGCTGAGGAACATGAATGCGAAGAAATATATGATGATGATTAACATAACTGTATGTTTTCACCGATTAATCAACCAGGTACCTGGTATCAGTAATTGTTATTTGTCAGGGTTAAAGATTAGGGGTTATGGAAGGATAATCCCCTGGATTTTTTTTAAGGGGGCCGATGAATGGCCGGCATACCAGGTATAATTTATCCTCCCACAATGGATTTCGATTTCCTGGTGCAACGTCCACAACAACTGTTAAAATCCTTATCCAGTCTGGGAGTAATGGTTTATTATATTAATCGTTTACCCCTGCACTATAAGCAGTTAAAGGGAATTGAACAGTATAATGACCATCTTTTTCTGTTTAATCACTGCCAGCCTATAAACGCTATCCTAAAAGAGAGCCAAAAAAGATAAAAACGCTAGCGAAAAAGTGGACCACTCTGCCAGACCAATCCCCTATCATTGAAAGTGCAG
>JBMNOV010000062.1:0-9012 GCA_050943255.1 Syntrophomonadaceae bacterium | reverse complement strand
TTCATCACAGTAGATAAAATTTGGTCACCTTTCTCTTCTACCCCGTTAATTTTATTAAGATTAACTTCCGGCTCACTTTGCTTTTCAACAAAATTCTTAAGGATTAAAGCCGCTTCACATACGGCCTCAGCTAAACCATCAAAATACTCAAAAAACTGATCATCTCGTGGCTTAAGTCTAAAAGACAAGCCCGTTAACCTCCTCGAATGTATACAAGATACCTTTTTCGTTAATTATAGCATCTAATATGTTGAAGTCCATGTTAAGAATATGTTAATAAATATTTATAAGTTATACCTAAAATAACTCCTAGCACGGTCCAGAATACAAAATGATCCTGCTAGTAATAAATATTCTCCGTTCCTTAAGAGCCTTATTCCTGCTTTAACCGCTTCTTCAATATCCTCCTCAATAATTAGGCATTTTTCCGGGTATAATAATTGCCAGTCCTGGGCTACCCTGCGCCAATTCACTGCTCGTACACTTTCAGGCCTGGTGATAATACCAAGACGGCAATTTTTCCCTAGTTGTCGAAGAATACCCATACTATCCTTATCATCAAGGATTCCACAAACTAGTACTCTTTGTCTACTTGGATAAATCGTATTAAGGGATTGGGCAAGGGATTTTGCCGCCTGAGGATTATGGGCTACATCAACTACTATAGGCGGTTTATTACTAATAAACTCCAGACGCCCCGGATGATGCATGAAAGCTAAGGCATGTACTATATGTTCGGCAGTAAAATTGTAACCTCGTTGTTTTAGCACCATCAATGCAGTAATTGCTACTGCTAAATTATGTAATTGAAAATCCCCTAATAAAGAAAATTTTACCTGTCTCATAATCAAACCTGGATAGTTTATTGACACAGTTTGACCTTCGGAAACAGATGGGGATTTTAGACGTTGTACCTGGCAGGTAGAGGCCTTAAATAACCTGGCTTTTACCTGAGCAGCCCGGTTATTTATAACTGTGAAAGCCCGAATATCCATATCTCCCACAACTACCGGTATCCCAGGCTTAATTATTCCAGCCTTATTAAAAGCTATTTCTTCCAGGGTATTTCCCAGGTAAGCCTGATGATCATAATCAACCCCGGTAATTACCGATATAACGGGGTTAACTATATTAGTTGAATCATAAAGGCCACCCAAGCCAGTTTCCAAAACGGCTATATCAACCTTGTTATCTTTAAAATATTGCACCGCCAGGGCAGTTAATAACTCAAATTCTGTTACCCCTTCAAATGTTGGCCCTAATTCCTTTATTTTGTTTGCTATCTTATTTAGGTATTCCACTAAGATATTTTCTTCTATTTCCTCACCGTTTATGCTAAATCTCTCTCGGTAGGAATGAATATGGGGCGAAATGAATCGCCCCACCCGGTATCCAGCCTTTTGCAATACTGAGGCAATTATTAGAGATACTGAACCTTTCCCATTGGTACCAGCAACATGAATAGTGGAAAAGTCATTGTGGGGATTATCCATAAATTTTAACAATAATTTAATCCGATCTAGACCGGGAATTAATCCTGGGATACTAATTGCCGCTAATTCCTGAACTAAGCTTCTTTCAAAATCTGTAGACGTTGTAGAATACCTTCTTTCCTGATCCTAGCTTCTTCCGCTTTGGTCTTTTCCTTCGCAATAACCTCCTGGGGCGCCTTTAAAATAAAGTTTTTATTTTTAAGCTTACCTTCAGCCTTTTGCAGTTCACCATCAACATTTTTTGCTTCTTTCTCCAAACGGGCAATTTCCTTAACTACATCAATTACTCCTTCAAGTGGTACATAGATCTCGGCCTGGCTAGTTAGAGCGGATACGGCCTGGGTTGGTTTCTGGTTAAGCGCATTTACAATCTCTAACTCTTTTAGCCGTGCCATCTGTTCTATATAGGATCGGTTAGCCGCAAAAACCTGACGATAGGTATCATCATTTACAACTACTATTGCTTTAATCCTTGAACCAGGAGATACATTAAACTCAGCTCGAATATTACGCAGCGAGCGGATAACCATAATAAGCTGCTGCATTTCCTCCAGTGAATCAACCCATATCCGGTCTTTATCAGATACCGGCCAGGAATCAAGCATAATAGTATCATTATGTCCCGGTAGGTATTGGTAAATCTCCTCAGTAATAAAAGGCATAAAAGGATGTAAGAGTCTTAATATATCTTTAAGTACTTCATTAAGTACATTCTGTACTACCAATTTTTCTCGCTTATCAGCCTGTGCACTTAAACGAGGTTTAGCCAGTTCAATATACCAATCACAAAATTCATCCCAGATAAAGTCATAAAGTACCTTGGCTGCTTCGCCTAAATCATAACCTTCCAGGAGACTATTAACTTCTTCTTTCCTCTGATTAAGCCGGGAAATTATCCAGCGATCAGCCAAGGTTAATTCCTCCGGTTTTATCTCAATTTTTTCATAGCTCTCCAAATTCATGAGCACGAAACGAGAAGCGTTCCATATTTTATTGGCAAAATTCCTGGTATTCTCAACCTTTTCCCAATGGAAGCGAATATCATTACCTGGTGTAACTCCGGTAATTAAAGCCAAGCGTAAGGTATCGGCTCCATATTTCTCAATTACTTCTATTGGGTCTATACCATTGCCCAATGATTTGCTCATCTTACGTCCTTGTCCATCCAGAATTAAGCCATGAATGTTGACCTCACGGAAAGGTACCTGTCCCATATGCTCGATCCCAGAAAATATCATCCGGGCTACCCAGAAGAAAATAATATCGCGTCCAGTTACCAGTACACTGGTGGGGTAAAAATAGTCCAAGTCAGATGTCTGATACGGCCAACCTAAAGTTGAAAAAGGCCATAAAGCACTAGAAAACCATGTATCTAAAACATCTTCATCCTGTTTTAATTCGGCTGATGAACAGGATGGGCAATAATCGGGGTCGTCCTTGCTGCAGATTATTTCTCCACAACTCTGGCAGTACCATACAGGTATACGATGTCCCCACCATAACTGCCGGGATATACACCAATCTCTTATATTCTCCATCCAGTTAATATAGATTTTAGTAAAGCGCTCCGGTATAAACCGAATTTCGCCATTTAACACTTTCTCAATAGCTGGTCGGGCTAGAGGCTTCATTTTAACAAACCATTGTTTTGATACGAGTGGTTCAATTACCGTGTCACAGCGCTGGCAATGTCCTACGGAATGCTGGTGATCTTCTACCTTTAACAAAAAGCCCTGGTTTTCCAGATCTTCTACTATCTTACGGCGGCATTCATAGCGATCCATACCCTGGTAGGAACCAGCATTTTCATTCATAAAAGCATTATTATTTATTACCACTATCTGTTCAAGCCCATGGCGCAGTCCCATTTCGAAGTCGTTAGGGTCGTGAGCTGGTGTAACCTTAACCGCTCCAGTACCAAATTCACGTTCTACATAACTATCAGCAAAAATGGGAATAACCCGATTAACTAATGGAAGAACCACCTTTTTGCCTATTAGGTGAGTATAACGCTCATCATCAGGATGAACAGCTACCCCGGTATCACCCAACATCGTTTCCGGACGAGTTGTGGCAACTATAAGAAATTCATCAGAACCCTCTACCGGATATCTTATGTGCCAAAGGTGGCCACTGCTTTCTTCATGTTCTACTTCAATGTCAGAAATAGCTGTATGGCAACGTGGACACCAATTAATTATGTAGTCTCCCTGATAAATTAATCCTTTTTGATAAAGATTAACAAAAACTTCCCGAACTGCCTGGGAGCAGCCTTCATCCATGGTAAATCGTTCCCGGCTCCAATCACAGGATGAACCCATCAAGCTCAATTGGCTGGTAATACGATTACCATATAATTGCTTCCATTCCCAGACCCGATCCAGGAACTTTTCTCGCCCTAAATCATATTTTGTTAAGCCCTCTTGGGCTAGTGCTTCCTCAACTTTAGCCTGGGTAGCAATACCGGCATGGTCTGTTCCTGGCAGCCAGAGAACATTATAACCCTGCATCCTGCGCCAACGGGTAAGTATATCCTGGAGCGTATTGTCCAAGGCATGGCCGAGATGGAGCGATCCGGTTACATTGGGTGGAGGCATTACTATAGAAAAAGGTTTTTTAGTACGGTCATCCTGGGGAGTAAAATAATTATGCTCCCTCCAGTATTTATACCATTTTTCTTCCACACTGCCAGGGTCATAAACACTAGGTAAATTTTTAGTTAATGACATTTAACGGTTTACCTCCTCACGCCTATATAATCTAAATTGTACTTAATACGAATATATTGGTGCAAGTTTTTAAAAGATATAATTGCTTGCACTGCCAAACCCCTGTTTAGTTCATATTATAAATACTTGACATATTAAGGATTAACAAGACGACGGGGTTGTGACAACACTATATTTGTTGTTAACAACCCCGCATCTTAATAATCCCGTACAAACTTAAGCTAGAATTTCAGCAATAGCACCACAAATTTCCTGAACTCCTTCACCACTAGTGGCAGAAAAGATAATAGGTTTTAGTTGTGTATTCAGATTTAATTTACTGGATATAAGCTGAAGCTGTTTATGCCTGGAGCTACGAGAGATCTTATCAGCTTTGGTGGCAACTATAAGAATGGGAATCTCATAGTGATTTAACCAGTCTTTCATAAGTATATCCTTTTCACTAGGCTCATGCCTAATATCAATTAGATGAATTACCCCTCGCAATTGTTTTCTATTCTTAAGGTAATTTTCAATTATGTTCCCCCACTTTTGTTGTTCAGCCTTGGCGACCCGAGCATAACCATAACCAGGAAGATCTACTATATTAAAATAATTATTGATTAAATAGAAGTTAATAGTCCTGGTTTTGCCGGGAATGGAACTAGATTTGGCCAAATTTTTACGGTTTACAATTTTATTTATTAATGAAGATTTGCCAACATTAGACCGCCCTACCAAAGCTATTTCCGGTTGATTTTCCGTGGGAAGTTTATTCCAAGCTACATAAGCTCCTTTAAATTCACTTGATTTTATTTGCATAAGTAACTCCTGTTAAATTATCACAGTTCAGGGTTAATTAAAGTTTCAGATAATACTTGATCCATATGATCAACCATAATAAACTGAATCTTTTTCTTAACGTTAACAGGAATATCGGCTAAATCTTTTTTATTGTCTACTGGAATAATAATTTTACTTATTCCTGCGCGATGGGCTGCCAGTACTTTTTCCTTTAAACCTCCTATCGGAAGAACCCTTCCCCTCAAAGTTATCTCACCAGTCATGGCCACTTTGTTATCAATAGGTTTTCCAGACATTGCTGAGGCTAAGGCAGTAGCAATCGTTATTCCTGCTGATGGACCATCTTTAGGAATTGCACCTTCTGGTACATGTAAGTGAATATCGTGTTTTTCCTGAATGGATGAATCTATATCTAATTCCTTAGCTCGGGAACGTACATAAGTAAGCGCAGCCTGAGCTGATTCTTTCATTATATCTCCTAGTTTACCAGTAAGCATTAAATTACCTTTACCTGGCAACAATGCTACTTCAGTAGATAAAATCTCGCCCCCACTTTCGGTCCAAGCTAAACCCGTGGCAACCCCAACCTGGCTTTCCTTTTCCGCAGTTCCGTAACGAAAACGTTCAGGTCCTAACATTTTGGCAATACTATTAGCAGAAACATGAACATTGGTATCTTTGTCTTCCACTACTCGCCTTGCTACTTTCCGGCAAACTGCAGCAATCTCCCGCTCCAGATTTCTTACCCCCGCTTCCCGAGTATACTCCCGGATAATTTTGCGTAATGCTCCTTCGGAAAAAGTAATATTACTCTCTTTAAGTCCATGTTCCCTAATTTGTTTAGGTACTAGATAGTTAAGACCAATATTAACTTTATCTTCTTCAGTATAACCACTTAATTCAATAACTTCCATCCGGTCTAATAGCGGTCGGGGGATATTGTACACACTATTTGCTGTAGTTATAAACATGACCTTAGAAAGATCAAAAGGTATCTCTAGGTAATGATCACTAAATGTATAATTTTGCTCAGGATCAAGTACCTCTAATAAAGCAGAGGCAGGATCACCTCGAAAGTCCATTGTCATTTTGTCGATTTCATCCAATAAAAATACAGGATTTCTGGAGCCTGCTGTTTTAATCCCCTGCAAGATCCTTCCAGGCATAGACCCAACATAGGTACGGCGGTGTCCCCTAATCTCAGCTTCATCACGAACCCCGCCCAGCGACATACGGACAAATTTACGGCCTAGAGAGCGAGCCACAGATTTGCCTAAAGACGTTTTGCCTACTCCCGGAGGTCCAACTAAACATAATATCGGGCCTTTCATTTTTTTGGCCAATTTTCTAATAGCCAAATATTCCAAAATCCTCTCTTTAGGCTTCTTTAGACCATAATGATCTTCTTCTAGAATTGCCTCGGCTAGTTTTAAATCTAAACGATCTCGAGTTTCGACTGACCATGGAAGCGATATTATCCAATCTAAATAATTACGAACTACTACCGCCTCAGCAACCATGGGAGCCATCTTTTCAAATCGATCTAATTCCTTATACGCCTTTTCCTTAGCTTCTTTAGGTAGATTGGCTTTTTCTATGTTATTTTTTAATTCTTCTACCTCAGCAACTCGATCTTCTTTGTCACCTAGCTCTTTTTGAATAGCTTTCATCTGTTCCCTTAAATAATATTCTTTTTGGGTTTTTTCCATTTGTTTACGTACACGTAGATTAATTCTTCTTTCTATCTCTAGTACTTCCATCTCTTTAGCCAGTAATTCACACAGGTAATTGAGACGTGCCGAAACATTCCGAGCTTCTAGTATTTTTTGTTTTTCAATAATACGAAGAGTCAGATGAGATGCAATAACATCAGCTAATCTACCAGGTTCTTCAATGGCAATTACCGAAACTACAGTTTCTGGAGGAATCTTTTTGCTAATACGGACGTATTGTTCAAACTGAGATATGAGTGTACGCATAAGGGCTTCCATTTCAGCTGTTTTGGTAGAATCATCTTCCCCCCATTGCTCTATTGAAACCTTTATATAAGGATCGTTACTTAGATACTCAACAATCTCAGCACGATAAAGACCTTCTACCAGTACCCGCATAGTTCCACCAGGCATTTTTAAAATTTGCTTGATGTCAGCTATTGTACCTACTTTATAGATATCATTTTGATCAGGCTCATCTGTCTGGGATTCTTTTTGGGTTGCCAGAAATATTTCTTTATTCTCCAGCATAGCCTGTTCTATGGCATTAATAGACTTTTTCCTTCCGACATCAAGATGAATAACTGTGTATGGAAAAACCAACACCCCTCGCAGAGGCAGCATTGGCATTTGGCAATCAGCTTTATTTATCAACAAAAACACCTCCCAGGCTAATATATTCTACTACAATGTATTACAGCCGTGCAAGGAATCCCTAATTTATATATTATAACAAAGGCAGATACTTAATCTACAAATGCTTGATCTAATACTTCACCCACCTCCCGAACCGTAACAATTTCAATATCGTTATATTGGGCAAATATGTCAAGCCAATTATCGCCTGGTATTAAGACCTTTTTAATCCCAGCTTTACGAGCAGCCTCTACTTTACTTATTATCCCCCCAACTGGTTTAATCTTCCCATGCACCGAAACTTCGCCAGTCATAGCCAGCATATTATCAACTGCACGGTTGTGTATACTTGAAAAAATAGCGGTTGCCATAGTAATACCTGCAGAAGGGCCATCTATGGGAGTACCACCGGGAAAGTTTAAGTGAATATCATAATCATCTATTATTAGCTGGTATTGCATGCGTAAAACGGTTAATACATTTTCAACAGCATTACGAGCCATACTTTTTCGGGTAAAGCGGCGATCGTTTCCTCCTAATTGTTCTTCCTCTATAACACCTGTAACAGTCCACTTACCTTTGCCATTACCTATCGGTATACTTGCCGCTTCAACTTCTATTAAAGTACCAATATTGGAACCGAATACTGCTAGTCCATTTACTGTTCCAACTAATGGTTTTTTCCCTGGCATAACCTCATATCTGGGGGTAAAACGTCCGTTATTAACCACCTTTTCAATTAAAGCTTTATTAATAGTAGTACTATTATTAACTTGAGCAATCCCTGCAGCTAATTGAACCATATTTACTACTTCCCGTCCATTCCCAGCATAACAAGTAATATATTCTAAGGCCTCGGGGGTTATTTGAAAACTAATCTTATTAGCTGCGTTTTTAGCAATCGTTTTGAGGTCTTCCTTATCTAGCGGGGAAAAAAAAACCTCTAGGCAACGTGAACGAAGGGCTGGAGGAAGTTCTTCAGGAGTTCGGGTAGTAGCACCTACCAAACGAAAATCTGCTGGCAAACCGTTATTAAAAATATCATGAATATGGGAAGGTATATTTTTATCATTTTCATTATAATATGCACTTTCCAACATCACCTTGCGGTCTTCCAAAACTTTTAGCAGTTTGTTCATTTGGGTTGGATGCAACTCGCCTATTTCGTCTATGAATAAAACACCCCCATGAGCTTTGGTACAGGCACCTGGTTTAGGCTGGGGAATACCAGCTGAACCTAGGGAACCTGCCCCCTGGTAAATAGGGTCATGAACTGAACCAATAAGCGGATCAGCTATATTACGCTCATCAAATCGTGTTATAGTTGCGTCAACCTCAACAAATTTAGCTTCTTGCCCAAAAGGTGAATTTGCGTTATTTTTAGCTTCTTCCAATACTAACCGGGCAGCAGCAGTCTTTCCAACCCCAGGAGGTCCATATATTATAACATGTTGAGGATTATAACCACAAAGAGCAGATCTTAAAATATCTATACCTTCAAGTTGACCAACCACATCGTTTAAATTGGCAGGACGAGTAAGACTGGAAAGTGGTTCAGTTAGTTTTATACTGCGCATCTCCTTTAGTTTACGAGTTTCTTTTTCAGTTTCTCTAATAGTAACCATTTTGTTATTTTGCTGTTTCTTTAATAGGTTCCAA
>JBMNOV010000061.1:0-9235 GCA_050943255.1 Syntrophomonadaceae bacterium | reverse complement strand
AATATACGTGATTAAATATACTTGGGCCTAATATAAAATTGTCGATAATTATTAAATATCCAATAATATAGCTTGGTCTATACCAAAGAAATAGAGATAGCTTTCCTTAACATTATTCCCCAAAATAGATTCAAGGGCTTCTTTATATAACTTTAGTTGAGGTTGGTAATAATTTATAATGCTATCCCAGTTCTTTTCATTTATATAATCGCTTTTAAAGTCAACTAATATAATATCTTCATCTTCATAAAAGAAAAGATCTATTACTCCCTGAACTAATAGTTGTTCATCTAAAGCAACGGACTCATTTAGGATTTCAGCAGCCTGGCGCAGTTGGTTAAAAGGTACTTCTCGTTTAACTATTTTAGCTTTAAGTACCCTTTGACCTAAAGGCGAACTGAAAAATTTTTGTATTTTAGGGATGCTTACTGTTAACATTTCTTCAGCAGTAAGTAGTTCTTTCTCTAACATCGTATTCAATTGTTGTTTAATTGCGTTTTGATTTGCTATTTGCTTATAATCAAGGTGTTGCATAACCAAATGTAATATACTGCCTTTTTGTGCTGGGGTTAATTGTTTTGTTCCCTGGGTAAAAAGGGGTCGGTTTAATAAGGTTGGCATACTAGGTTCTTCTAAAGGATTTTTTTCTTGGCTACCCTGAAATAGTGATACAGAAACCTTGGATGGAATTGTCTCAGCCTGTTGAAATGGATATTTCCAACTTAAACGTTCATTGATAAGATTAAAATTATTATTATTAGATTCATACTGATTGGGCTTATTCTTTAGTTTATTTATCATTTTATCGACATTTGCTTGGGAATTACTTATCTCATTTTGTTTAATAATATTAATTTGCCAATGGGAAACATCATCTTGTTGTTCTTCCTCAGTCCAATAATTGCCGGCTAAATCCCGAAGAATAAAGCCATCTTGGTGACGTATTAGAACTGGGCCAATCCAGTCTAATATAGTTTTGGCATAAACAAGATTGTAAGAATTGAGTGGTTTGCACCATTTCTGACTACTTTTATGCAAATTCTTGACCGATCCCAGCATTATTAGCTGATGTTGAGGTCGGGTACAGGCTACATAAAATATACGCATTTCTTCAGATAGATTATCTAATAGAACCTTATTCTTAATACTTATTCGTGCTATAGTATCATTATAAATCCTTAGTTTAGGGTTTACATAGTACGGACCAAGACCTAGATCTTTATCTAGTAAAAATTTGCTATTAGTATCACTCAAATTGAATTGTTTACCTAGCCCAACTACAATTACAACCGGGAATTCTAACCCTTTGCTTCGGTGGATACTCATGATGCGTACCAGGTTCTCATTTTCACCAAGTGTACGCGCTATTCCCATATCCCCACTGTATGCCTGTATTTTATCAAGATATTTGATAAAATTGAATAATCCTTTTATGGATGTGTCTTGAAATTCTCGAGCTCGATTAAGTAATGCTTTAAGATTAGCCAGCCGTTGTCTTCCTCCCGGCATTGCCTGAGCATAATAAATATATCCGGTTTCATTTAACAGTTTCCAAATAAATTCATCCATAAGCAGGTAGTGAGATTCTTTTTTCCACTTGGTCAGGTTATTCATGAAAAGCTGCAGTTTAGTGCTGAGGATATTTTCATTATCATTTAGATAGGCTTCTACTGCTTCATAAAAACTATTAGAACTGCTATTTAATTTTATTTCAATTAATTCATCAGTAGTAAAATCACCAATAGGCGACTTCATTACACTTAATAATGGAATATCTTGACGACGATTATCGATTAGCCGTAGTAAATTGATAATTACCGATATTTCACTAGCTTCAAAATACCCAGTATCCTGTTCAGCATAAACGGGTATTCCTTCGGCAGAAAATATTTCACAGAAGGGTGTAATCCAGTTGCGAGTGCTGCGCATTAAGACAACTATATCGCGGTATTCAAGAGGACGGTAACTTTGAGTTTTAACATCATAAATTGTTTGCCCCAGTAATTGTTTTATTTTTTGAGCAGCTAATAAGGCCTCCATCTCGGTGTCGTTTGCCTGAACTAAATCATTATCTGTAACATCTGTGGCATTTTTATCAATCAAGTAAACTTCTATAGGAACTTTGTTTGTATCAATACATGGTATTCCAGGATTAAGGGCAGCATCATCATCGTATTTTAATTCCCCAAGATGGGGTGACATAATTCTTGAAAAAATATAGTTTACCCCGTTGAGAATTTCTGCCCTACTACGGAAATTTACATTTAAATCAATTCGGCGGTTTATAGTTCCATCTAAATGCCCATATTGCTCCATTTTTTGTTTAAACAATGTAGGATCGGCCAAACGAAAACGGTAAATACTTTGTTTAATGTCTCCCACCATAAAAAGATTACGCTCTTTTTTTATGCAGTTTATTATGTTTTCCTGAACCTCGTTACTATCTTGATACTCGTCAATAAATATATAATCATATTTTTTCTGATAATCAGCTGCAACTTCTGCATTTGATAATATGGATAGTGCATAATGCTCTAGATCATTAAAATCTACTAAACCCCTATCTTGTTTAAGCTTTTGATATTTATTATCAAAATCCAATATTAATTGATAAAGCCTTTCTATCAAAGGATATAAATCGTTAATGTCTTTTAACATATTAGCTGGTTCCTGAAATAATAACTCGGTTTTTATCTTACCTATTATATCTTTTGCATTATCACGTAAATCTTTGGCTTGTTCTTTTAGTACCTGGTTAACTTCTTTACTTGTTCGGGAAAGGCGGACATGGGCAATGTTATTTAGATTATCATAGAGTAAAAAAACATTACCTTTTTTTAAGGTTTGCAGTAAATTAGCTACTATTTCCATATCATTAACAATTGCTGGTATATATTCAGCAGGTCCATCTGGAAGATAGCAAAGTCGTAAGGCTTCTTGCAAAAATGTTTCTGCTGCTTCGATATGAAATGTAATCTGACTAGTTAAATTCATAATCCACATGCATTTAGCAAATTTATCCTCATTTAATTTAAAATCAGTTGTTCGTTCTTGAAGCCATTTTAGTGGATAAGGTTTGCATTGAGCAAATTCATATGTACGTAAAACCAATTCTTGCAGGGCTTGATCACTGTTACTACTGCTAAAACCTTCGACCAAATCAATAAATTCTGGATCTGCATCTTGATATGCAGATTCAAACACATCCTCGAGTATCTCATTCTTTATCAAATCGCTTTCCATTTTATTAATAATCCGAAAAGAAGGGTCAATATTTGCTAAATGGAAATAACGACGTAAGACATCAGAACAAAAAGCATGAATAGTACTAATTGATGCCTGATTTAAGAGTATTATTTGTTGCCGCAACTGTAATTCCTTAGCGGGGTTTTTTACCAGTTCAAGTTGCAGTGCTTTACTGATCCTTTCCCGCATTTCGCTAGCTGCTGCTTGAGTAAAAGTAACTACTAACATTCGATCTATATTGATATTATCTTTTAACATTAATTGAATAATGCGTTCTACTAATACTGCTGTCTTACCCGAGCCCGCAGCTGCCGATATAAGTAAATTGCAATCCCTAGTCTCAATTACGTTTTTCTGGGCTGGAGTCCAACTCATCTACAAATTCCCCCTGTTCTAAACGTATTTTACGAATAGCTTCAGTATCTTTTAATGGTTGCAGATTACGGTAGGAGTTATCGGATAAATACGGGTCGAAAAGACAAATAGAGCGATAAGAGCAATAATCACAGGCAGTTTGATTATTAACTTTATATGGTTCTATTTTTACTTTACCGCCAAACATTTCGTAACAAACTTTTTTAAGTAAATAGTCTATATGGCGAAGTAGATAGCTGAAGTCTTCTTCACTTATTACTGAAGAGTTTGAATTAAAAGTATTATCCTGTTTTAAACCGACTGGTATTATTTCTGATGAAGAATTTATTTGCCGATCCATATTTTGCACAACATTCAAATCTTTAAGAACAAGACCCTTTAATTTAAGTTCTTTGTTTAACTTCTGCTCAATCACTTCCTTAGCTTTATCAACCGTTTTTATGAGAGGATCTTCTATTTTAAAATAAAAGATTCCGCCTGGTTTCAAATCCTTATGACCGGCTATTTGCGAGCTAGCCAAAACCGCCTTTAGGTAAACTAATAATTGTAGGTTTAAACCATAGTAGAAATCTGAAAGACGAATTCTTTTATCACCTGTTTTATAATCTATTATCCTTATATAACAAGATGATTCTTGATCCAGGATATCAACCCTATCGATTCGCCCCTCTAATTTTAAAATCTCCCCATTTTCAAGTTCAATTAACAAAGCTGGTAATTCTTGACCTGAACCAAAGCGTATTTCATATCTCCATGGGGTAAATTCTCCTTTTTTTATATGCTGGGTAATTATCCAGGCAGCTCTGCGACCAATCCTTTTTAAGCGTTGGCTAAGATATGCATTACGATTATTGCTAAAAAATACCCCATCTTTTTGTAAAGCAAATATTTTATCCATAATCATATCCATTAAAGAATTACATTCATCCTGTTTCAACCCTTGCCATTTTTCCGGTTTTTTTTCTATTTCTTCGGCCAAGGCTAAAAGTGAGTTGTGGAATAATTCGCCGATATCAGGAGCCTTAACCGAGAATTCTTTTCGTTCTTTGGGTGAAAGACCATAGTGAATGAAATGTGCAAAAGGGCAGGCAATAAACTTTTCCAGACGAGTAACACTTGCTTTAAGTGGCAAATTATATAAACGGCGCGCTAAATCTAGGCCAATAGTATCAATTTGATTACAATGGTTGAATGCCCGTAGGATTTGATTACAGCGTTCTTGCCACTCACTTTGTTGAAAATACCAGTTATAAACATCCCACCAAAAATCTTGTACTGGTTTTTTCTCCAAGTATAGCTGTAGATTTTCAATAAGATGTTTAAATGTACTTTGGGGGCGTGATACCAACTGTAGTTGTTTTTCACTGGTATTTACTAGACCACTTGTAATACTTATCGCAGGGAAGAGATAGCATATACGATTTATAAGTAATGATGGCCGTAATGCACGGCCCTCATTGTCTGCATTGCTATAAGATAAAAACAGTTTTTGTTGGCTTTTGCTCAATGTACAATAAATTAAAAAACTTTCCTCTATAACCCTCATCTGACGGTTAGGAGCAAGTTCAACCCCTTTGTTAGCTAAATAATCAGTTTCGTCAGAGGATAATACCCCTTCCTGGGAATTAACTGCAGGTATTATTCCATCATTTATGCCGAGCACAAATAAGGCTTTAATATTATGACATTTTGAACGCTTAATATTACCTACTAACACCTGATCAACGGTGGAAGGAATTAGACCTAGTTCATGGGAAGAAAAGCCAGCCTCCAATATGTCAATATACTCTTTGAGGCTGCCTTGTTGATCACCTAAAAATTCTATCATTTGGTCAAAAGTTTCAATTACAATATTCCATATTTGGCTATACTCATGTTCGATTTCATATAGTTCCTGTACTCTCATTTCGTCTATCCATTGCTGAAGTTTTACCTGCACTTCCATGCTTTCCAGATAATCGTAAATTACTCTGGTATAACCCGAAAAATTTTTTTCAAAAGATAGAGCATTTTTTAGTTTTTCCAGTGGAAGGATAACTTCTTGACGGTAATAATTTAATTCTTCCAAATATTCTTCTTTTCCCCTGGAGAATACCTCTTTCCATTTATTTCCGCGTACACCGTTTTCTAATACATAGTTTTCCAACTTTTCACAAGCATCATAATTCAAGGGTCCTAATCCAGTTTTTAGATAACGAAAGATATCTTCATAATGATAATTTCGATATACACTTTGTAATGAAGCTATTATAAACTCAATAATAGGATTATGCATTATCTCCTTTTTTTTATCCATAAAATAAGGAATACCGTATTCCCAAAAAGTTCTTTTAATTAGTTCCCCATAGCGAGCCAAATCATTACAGATAACTGCAATTTCTCTCCAACGATATCCTTCATCCCGAACTAGGCTTATCAACTTTGTAGCCATATCTTCAACTTCATTATCGGGGTTGGTAGCGGCAAAAATACTTAAACAACTAACTGTTCTATTATAATTGCGACCTGGATAGGCAAATAATTCATTCTCAAGATGTACTAGCTCAGGGGGTATATATCTCCTAGCCTTAGTTGCATCTACCGCTATTGTTTTAGTGGTAATTCCTAAATTATTTGCCCATTCATTTAATACCTTATAATATCTACGGGAGAGCATGAAAAGATCTTCATCCCTTTGGTTCTTTTCATTGCTTAAGGTAAGACTTATGGTAATCTCCGGACACACCGTCATTATGTTCTGCAGGATTCTTATGCTCTGGGGAGAAAAAGTAACAAAGTTATCTACCCAAATCTGGCAATCAGATAAATATCGACTGGAAGGCAATCGTTCCAGAAAAAGATTGATATAGTCTTCGCTATCTAGATAATGGTCTTGCAGGTAAATGTTGAATTTCTTAAAGATTATTGTCAGATCATGAAGTTTTCCATATATAAGAGAATTTACTTCGATTTCTTTTTGCAATAGTTCTAAATCTTGATATGTAACTGCTCGTTGCTTTAAATTAGCTATGAGTTTTAATAGTTCATTGATAAAGCCCCTTTGCCGATAGGAGTTTTTATATACTATTAAATCCCCTTCTAGTTCATTTAGAATTCGACGCAAAACCATTTTTTTTCCCAGTTCGCTAATAGTAATTTGGGTTGAACCACCAACCTCATTTAATATTTTTTTAGCTAAACGTGTAAAACTTAATACCTCTAATTGCATCATGCCCTTTAATTTAGTTTTGTCTAGAAAATCACGTTCTGCCTGTAAAGTATATTGTTCGGGAACCAGCAAAAGTAAATGCTTGCAATTATTTTTGTCTAAAATATGTCGTTTGATCTCATTGTATATGTACTGGCTCTTTCCACTACCAGCACGCCCTATAATAAAACGAAAGGCCATATCAAGTTTCTCCCCTTATGGTTAAAGCTCAATCTTTACAATATCTTCTATTCGCATAATCAATTATCCTTCATAATCTTGTTGATAATCATTGTCTGCAATCCTATAATAAGGACAATAAAACAATATTCAGGGAGCGTTAATGTGATAGTCGGATTAATTCTTTTCGCTATTTCTTTGGTTTTTTTAGCATATACTTATTTTTCTTATAAATTTTTTTCAAAAAGCTTGATGGGACAAAAAGAAGAGGATCTAGTGAGCTACTATCTACAACTTGGATATAAATTGTTCCCGGCTCCCTTTTGGAGTGCATTAATAGGTATCGTTATTATGGTAGTATCAATAATATTTTTTTTATTTAGCCTTCCTGGTATATTATTAAAATAAAAGAACGTTATTAGTAGAACTGAACTCGCTAATAACGTTCTTTTTATTTCTATTGTTTTGGGGTTTTATTAAAAGCGGCGTGAGGCGTATCTAATCAATTAGTAAAATGCGTGCACCTGATGCAAGAAGAATTACACCTAAAATATCAAGATAATGAAACTCTAGCTTTTTCATACCAAAGGCTCCAAAACAGTCAACTAGAACAGCGGTTAAAATCTGGGCAACTAGAATAGCCGTAGTAGCATTTCCCACTCCAATTTGGGGAATAGTTCTTACTACCAAGTATATTATAAAGACATTCAGTACCCCTCCTAGAAAAGCATACCAGGGAACAGAATTTATTTTGTCAAAACTATTAAAGCCTATCCCCAAAATCAGAATTATTATTAATGTTATTGCACTGCCAATAAGGTGAACTAATAGAGTCGATTCCCATAGGCCAATTACTTTACCGAGAGCAGCATTAAACGTTCCCTGAAGAGCCATAGCAGATCCGGATATAGCTGCTAATAATAAGTAGAAATAGTTCACAAACATAACTCCTTTTTTACTTATTGTCCGGAAATCTATTGAATTTTATTCCTTAATAATAATTACTATTGTAGTATAATGGTTACCTTAAAAATAGGTTGCTACTAATATGATTATCAAACCTATCCACAATCCCCACCAACGGTACTGGGAGTCTTTTTCTTTAGCCTGGGGCCAAAGCTGAAAAAGCACCAAATAAATCATTATTCCCGAAGCCAATCCTAGAAGAAGAGGTAACAGGCGAGGCAAAAAAGTTATAACAATAAAACCCAAAATTGTACCCAGGGGTGTTATTAATCCTACAAGCAGCATTTGTCCAATAATACGTATTTTACTAATACCAGCCATAAGTAAAGGTGCAGCTATGGCCATACCTTCTGGTATATTATGTATACCTATACCCATGGCTATTACCATACCGGTTCGGGCCTTCATTTCACTGCCCAGGGCAATAGCCATTCCTTCTGGAAGATCATGCAAAGCGATGCCCAACATTATCATGTATCCCAGAGCAATTAATGAATTTTGAGTATTCGAACTGGTGAAAATGTAACGATTAAAGATTATCATTATAATAAATCCTAGTAAAATCCCCCAAAGGGCTAAAGACCAACCGGAATAAAAAAGAGCAGAAGGAAGCATATCAAAGATAACCACGGCAACCATTACCCCCGAAGCTAATCCCAAGAAAATGGCTAGACTTTTATTATCCCAATATCTTTTGAAAGAAAGTAGTATTGCTCCTAAACAAGTGCATGCTCCAGCTGCAATACCAAGTATCAGAACTTGATTAACTTCCAAAACTTATCCCCCCAATATTTTGCTATAATAACTATATTTATGAAGGTAAGAGGAAAAAAAGATTTTAGTTGTTGTTCTAGTATTTAATTTCCTATAAGGTTTTGGTTTTACGGGAGGAATAATTTTACCGAAAAGTAAATGGGATTTTGTCTAATTTTTATTAAAAAGACATAATTAAGTGTGCCTTTTCATAATTTTACAGAAAGAGGAGGGGTACATGAATGAATAAAAAATTGCCGGTTGAGTTAATCGGGATAATTAAAGGGGCAATAATAACATTAGTTTTGTGCCTATTAGCTACACTAGTAATTTATTATACAGAAATCCAAGAAACGGTTATGCCAGTAATAGGCAATGTTATATTAGCTATTGGCATATTTTGGTGTAGCTGTTATGTTAGTAAATCCTATGGGACAAAAGGGTTGTTACGTGGTCTTAGCATGGGGTTAGCTTTTTTTATTCTTATGCTCATCACCACGTTTGTTGCTGACTTCTCCTTGATTAGTT
>JBMNOV010000014.1:0-40982 GCA_050943255.1 Syntrophomonadaceae bacterium | reverse complement strand
CAAAGTCCGTCTAGGAAAAGTTGATAATCTTAAGGAAACCTATAATAACATAGAAAATAGTATTAAAAGTATTGTTAACCAAGACAAATACCAAATTGCTATTGAATACAGGAGTAATGAAAAAATTGATAATTTATTTGAAGATTTACAGCCTTCTATCTATCAGGGGTTAGCTCAAAAACAGTATTTATGGTTGGACGAACAGATAGAACAGCAAAGTCAAAAACAAGGCATTACATCATTTATGGCAATCGATGAAAAAAGGATTTATGTGGAATTAATAGATCAGGATTCCTATCTATATAGCGTAATAGATATTCTAACAACTGATCAATTGTAGGAAGCAGGAAGGGGTAGGGATAAGTGTTGGAAATTCTTTTGGGTTCTGGCATAGCATTACTGATATTCTTAATAGTAATTGGGGTTAACATAATACCAATAGTATTACTGATTATGCTTTTTGCTTTTTTTTACTTTTTTACACAAAATCAAGGTATTATTAAGTTTAATGAGTTTGGAAATAGCCAAAAACGTGGTACTGAGATTTATTTTGAGGATATAGGAGGACAGGATACAGCAGTAAATGAGTTGAAAGAGGCATTACAATTTATTGTTAAGCCTGAAGATATATTTCATATGGGAATAAGGCCCTTAAGAGGAGTATTATTGGTTGGACCTCCGGGGACAGGTAAGACGCTAATGGCGAAAGCTGCAGCTAATTATACTAGATCTGCTTTTATTGCTACATCAGGTAGCGAGTTTATTGAAGTATATGCTGGTGTAGGTGCCAAGCGGATCCGAAAACTATTTAGTGAAGCTAAAAAAAAGGCGCATAATGAAAAGAAACGTAGCGCTATTATATTTATAGATGAATTAGATATTTTAGGTGCTAAAAGAGGTTCACATAGCAGCCATATGGAGTATGACCAGACTCTTAATCAGCTTTTGGTAGAAATGGATGGCATAAACAGTAATAGTGGTCCTTATATTTTATTAGTTGGTGCTACTAATCGAGCTGACATGCTGGATTCAGCCTTGCTTCGTCCTGGTCGTTTTGATCGTCAAGTACAGGTTGGGTTACCTGATAAAGCAGGACGCAAAAAGATACTTGAAATTCATAGCCGTAATAAACCAGTAGCAGATATCAAAGTACTTGATGAAATAGCCCGTGCAACATTTGGCTTTTCTGGAGCACATCTGGAAAGTCTAGCTAATGAAGCTGCTATCCTAGCCTTACGAGAAGGCTCCCAAAAAATCGAAAACCGGCATTTTAATGAAGCTATTGACAAGGTAATTATGGGTGAAAAACTGGAGCGTACTCCATCTCCTAAAGAATTGGAGCGAATTAGTATCCACGAAAGTGGACATGCACTGGTAAGCGAATTCCTAGAGCCTGGTTCAGTCTCTTCGTTAACAATAATTCCCCGAGGAAAAGCTTTGGGGTTTATGCGTAAAGCACCTCAAGATGATCAATATCTTTATACCAGGGATGAATTAGAGAAACAAATTATGGTTATGTTAGCAGGAGCTATAGCTGAAGAGATAAAATATGGCAACCGCAGTACTGGTGCTACGAATGATTTTAGCCAAGCCTGGAAATTATCACGCGAAATTGTAGAAGCTGGACTATCTTCTCTAGGAATAGTTAATAGCCAAGATATACCTGGTGAAACCTTATACCAGGAATGCCATAAGATTATTAGCGAACTTGAAGGAGCAACTTTAGAAATACTGAAGAAAATGGAAGACACCCTTAATAAATTAGCGAGTTCTATGATTGAGGAGGAAACCATGGATCGGGAACGTTTCTTACAATTGGTTTGTGATATAGCTGCATAGAAGCGGAATATTTCAAACTTTACCCAGACTGGCCCAGATTAGATCAGCAATATTGCTGGTCTTTTTTTATGAAGTACGTTTTGTTTTATTAGTATGTTTATGTTTTTTGGGTTAAGATTTCAATATATTGAATTAAAAAGTGTTTATACTATAGATGCAAAGGAGATGGATGATGTGTATAAAGCATGTATAATATCTACTGGAACTGAACTTTTATTAGGTTCTACTATTGATAGTAATGCAGTATTTCTGTCCCAGAAACTAACTGAGATGGGGTTCCGGATTATGGCTCGCTATACTGTCGGCGATAATAAAGAACAAATTGCTAAGGCTTTCAAAGATGCTTTGGAACAGGCTGATCTGGTTATATCAAGTGGAGGATTAGGTCCTACCTTGGATGACTTGACTAAAGAGATTGCCTGTGAGATTTCAGGGTGTAAAATGGAGCTGGTAGAGGAGGAAGTTAATCGCTTAAAAGATTTTTTTGCAAGACGGAAGCATAACATGCCTAAAAGTAATCTGAAACAAGCAATGTTTCCGCCTGAAGCCGTGATTCTGCGCAATATACACGGAACTGCACCAGGCATGTATCTTAATAAAAACGGTAAGATACTGGTATTACTTCCGGGACCACCTCGAGAGTTACAGGTCATGTATCTAAAAGAAGTTGAGCCCAGGTTGAGTAAAGATTATGTGATTGGGGAAAAACACGTAGCCCGCAAAACAATTAAGGTTATTGGTCCTGGCGAATCCCAGGTCGATGAAATGTTAGCAGATGTAATTGACAATTCTAGTGGCTGTAGCCTAGCTTTCCTGGCGAAAGATGGCGAGATTCACATCAAAATAACAGCTGAAGGAGAGGACCTTAAACATAGTGAAGCAAAACTAAATGAAGTATCATCCAGAATAGAAGCTATAATGGACAAGTATGTATTTGGATACGATGATGAAACCTTAGTAGGTGCTGTAGCAGAATTAATGATAACTAAAGGAAAAACCTTATCCCTTGCCGAATCATGTACTGGTGGAATGTTAGCAAAGATGATTACAGATTTGGCTGGCAGTTCAAAGTATTTTTGGGGTTCAGTCGCTTCTTATAGTAACGAAGCTAAAATAAAATTGCTTGGTGTTACCCAGGAAAAACTTAATGAATTTGGAGCGGTGAGTAAAGAAATTGCTGAGGAGATGGCTAAAAAAATAATTACAAGGTCTAATACAGACTATAGCCTTGCAATTACTGGGATTGCAGGCCCAGAAGGAGGTACACCTAATAAACCAGTAGGATTAGTTTATATAGCCTTGGCAGATAAAGACGGTTGCGAGGTTAAAGAAATGCATTTTGCCGGTGCTAGGGAAGCAATTCGTATTTTAGCCTCTAAGACTGCTCTGGACATGTTAAGAAGAAGGCTAAAATAATAGGAGATGTAAATGAGACTTTTTATAGCAATATTAGTGCCAGATGATATAAAGCAGTTGGCACTACAGGCGAAAAAGCAACTTATTAGAATAAAGCCAGATGTTAAATGGGTTAAATACGAAAATTACCACATTACTTTAAAATTTCTAGGCGAGGTTAACTATACGCAGTTAAATAAAATCAAACAAAAACTCGAAGCAGTTTCACAAATTTGTGCGCCTATCAGGCTTAATTCTTCCAGTATAGGTTTTTTTCCTGCTCGTAACCGCCCTAGGATCATATGGCTGGGATTTAAAGGAGAGCTTGAAAAGGCCGGTATTTTGAGCGGAAGGTTAGACACTGCACTATCAGAATTAGGGTTTGCCGCGGAAACTAACCGGCGGTTTCATCTTACCCTGGGTAGGATGCGTTCTCTTAGAAATATTGAGGGCTTTCTTACAATTACAGATAAAATTAATAATGATTTAGAATCATATGATATTAAAGTTAACCATTTTTGCTTAATGGAAAGCCAGCTCTTTCCCGAAGGTCCGCAATATACAGTTTTAGAAAAGTATATTCTTAATAAAGAAGAATGAGAGATATTATCAGCAATTAGATAAGCTTTGACAAATATTTGCAGAATAGACTATCATGATTACGAACGTATGTTTGAGGGAGGGGTTTAATTGGAAAACGCTCAGGCGAATCAGGGCAGAATAGATGCTTTGAATAATGCCATTAAGGGAATAGAAAAGCAGTTTGGGAAAGGTGCTATCATGCGGTTGGGAGAGGCTGCAGCTATGAATGTAGAAGTTATTTCTACAGGCTGTCTTTCTCTTGATTTGGCTTTGGGGGTTGGAGGCTTGCCCCGTGGTAGAATAGTTGAAATATTTGGCCCTGAGTCATCAGGTAAAACTACAGTTGCTTTACATGCAATAGCTCAAGCACAGAGTGATGGTGGTATGGCTGCATTTATTGATGCCGAACATGCACTGGATCCTTTATATGCGAAAAAACTTGGCGTGGATATTAATAACTTGCTAGTAGCCCAGCCTGATTCTGGTGAGCAGGCTTTAGAAATAGCTGAAGCTCTTGTAAGGAGTGGGGCAATTGATATTATTGTAATAGACTCAGTAGCAGCTCTTGTCCCCAGGGCAGAATTGGAAGGGGAAATGGGGGATGTTCATGTAGGGTTACAAGCTCGATTAATGTCCCAAGCTTTACGAAAGTTAACTGCTCATATTAGCAAATCACGAGCTTGTGCTATATTTATAAATCAAATTAGGGAAAAGGTAGGTATAGTATACGGGAATGCAGAGACCACAACCGGAGGACGGGCTTTAAAATTCTACTCATCAGTTCGAATAGAAGTAAGAAAAGCAGATGCAATAAAACAGGGAACCGAAGTTACTGGCAACAGAACCCGGGCCAAAGTAGTTAAAAATAAGGTTGCTCCTCCATTTAAAGTTGCAGAATTCGATATAATGTATGGTTCCGGTATTTCACGAGAAGGAGATTTACTAGACATTGCCTCAGACAGGGAAATCATACAGAAGAGTGGATCCTGGTATTCATATGAAGGGGAAAGAATGGGCCAGGGACGGGAGAATGCTAAAGAGTATCTTAGAAATAATCGTGAATTTACCCACATGCTGGAAACTAGAATTAAGGAAATAGAGAAGTCCAAAATGGCTAATATCAACAATTCGGAGGAATCTTGACACTATTAGGCAAACTAACTAAAATTGATATAGAACTTTGGTAAAGAAGTAATCCTGGTGATTTGACCATATAGACTACTTTTTAGTGTTTTCCCAGTGAGTGGATATGTGAAATGGGATATATGTATGTGAAAGTATATACTTCATTTGGAGACATATATAGGTTGTCTGTCGGGTTGAGTGGGTTTGATATTAACTGCATGCTGTTATATCTCTAATCATTTTTAAATTAAGGTCCAAACTAGAATAGATTGAATTTTTATGTAATTTATTATAACTGATAGCAGCATTTATCAAATAACAGGTACTTCTTCAAAACCGGGTTTTAAACTCGGTTTTTCTGTTTTTCATAGTATTCAAAAATATACACAAAAGGGGGTGAAAACATTACTCTAGGAAGCTTTATAATCATAACTCTTTCTTTGGCAGTAGGCTTGGTTGCAGGATACTATGGCAGGAGGCTGATTGCGGAGAGCAGAATTGGTGCTGCAGAAGAAGAAGCATCACGACTGGTGGAAGAGGCAGCTAAAGAGGCTGAATCACGCAAAAAAGAAATCTTGTTAGAGGCCAAGGAAGAAATCCATCGCAACCGACAAGAGGCGGAAAGGGATATTCGCGATAGACGACGTGAATTAGACCGTTTAGAAAGACGTTTAATTCAAAAAGAAGAGTTGTTGGATAAGAAATCTGAAAACATGGAAAAAAAAGAACAAATTGTTCACGACAAGGAAAAGGATTTGGAGAAGAGCCAGCAAGATTTACAGCTTATTCTCAGCCAGCAACTTAAGGAATTGGAAAGACTATCCGGATTGACCTTAGAAGAAGCCAAAGAATTATTGTTATATAATGTCGAGCAACAGATACGTAAAGAAACTGCGATAATGATTAAGAATATTGAGTCAGAAGCCAAGGAGGAAGCTAATAAGCGGGCCAAAAATATTGTGGCTTTTGCTATTCAAAAATGTGCTGCTGACGTAGTTTCAGAAACTACTGTGTCTGTTGTAGCCTTACCCAACGATGAAATGAAGGGGAGAATAATTGGTAGAGAAGGTCGTAATATACGTACATTTGAAGCACTTACTGGTGTGGATTTAATAATTGATGATACACCTGAAGCCGTTATTTTATCTTCATTTGATCCCATACGCCGCGAAATTGCACGGGTTGCATTAAGCAACTTAGTATCAGATGGGCGTATCCATCCTGCTCGAATAGAAGAAATGGTTGAAAAAGCCCAAAAAGAAATTGAGCAGGAGATACGGGAAGTTGGGGAAGAGGCTGCCTTTGAAGTAGGTGTACACGGACTGCATCCTGAATTAATAAAACTGCTGGGAAGACTCAAGTATCGTACCAGTTATGGACAAAATGTTTTGAAGCATTCCGTAGAAGTAGCTCATCTGGCTGGAGTTATGGCTGCTGAGCTTAGTAGTGATGTGGCTCTAGCTAAGAGGGGCGGGCTATTACATGATATAGGAAAGGCCCTAGACCATGAGATATCAGGACCTCATATTGAGATTGGTGTAGAACTAGCCAAGAAATACCATGAAAGTAAGGAAGTTATTAATGCAATTGCGGCTCATCATGGAGATATAGACCCAGAGTATATAGAGTCTGTACTAGTTCAGGCTGCAGATGCCATATCTGCTTCTCGTCCTGGCGCAAGACGCGAAACACTAGAAGCCTATATTAAGCGCCTGGAAAAACTAGAGGAGATAGCTGATTCGTTTAATGGAGTTGACAAATCTTTTGCTATTCAAGCAGGTAGGGAAATTAGAATTATAGTTAAGCCGGAACAGATTGACGATCTGCACTCTATTAATTTAGCTCGTGATATTGCTAAAAGAATAGAAGATGATGTTGATTACCCGGGGCAAATTAAAGTTGTAGTAATTCGCGAAATGCGATCCATTGAATACGCAAAATAAATTCACAGTAAGAACAGCAGGGCATTTGCCCTGCTAAATTTTAGTGTCAATTTTTACATTTGATCTAACCGAATAAATTAAGCTTAAATTAAAGAAAAGTTTATTATTTTATTAAGGGGAAATCCTAATGAATGAAAATGGTATCGATCTTTTTTTAAATGTATCCGTAAACTTTTCTGAAATTAACATTGTTAAGTATGAATTTAAAAGCGATTTGCTTATTATTGAGGTAGTACTAAATAGGGAAGTTAATAAAGAAGATGAGGTATGTTTTATAAACAAAACATTAGATTGCATTAATTTATTACATAATTTAATATGCAGCCAACCTAAAACATTAAATATCAAGTTTACAAGGTTAACGGGACTAACTTTTGTAAGATATTATAGAGATGTTAAAACACTTGGAGAAAAAGAAATTGGGTTATTTATGGGAATTTTAAGAGATGAGTTTAATGACTGTTTGGTAAATGACGAAAGACCTTGTTTTCCCCGAAATAGTATAAAAAAACAAGTCAAACGTGACCTATTAAAGAAAATCAATGACACCTTAGATAGTAACCCGTATCTATTTGCCTATCGCGATCATGGTAAATTATGTATGTTTTAAAATATGGACTGGAGGAATGTCAAATAAATATTTTAATAATTGCCGATGTCGTAGGTAAACCAGGCAGGAGAGCAATAAAAAATATATTGCCAATGATACAAAAAGAAAACAACCTGGAATTTATAATAGCCAACGCCGAAAATGCTGCTGGTGGAAGGGGTTTAACCCGCCAAGTTATGGACGAACTCTTAGGAAGCGGCATAGATGTATTAACTATGGGGAATCATGTGTGGGACAACAAAGATATTTTTAATATTATCGATGATGAGTTCAGGCTTATAAGGCCAATAAATTTTCCCCCTTATTGTCCTGGACAAGGATACCATATATACACCAGTGGCAGCAATAAAAAAATTGCAGTTATTAATACTATGGGAAGAATATTTATGCAACCCCTAGACTGCCCTTTTAGAATCGTGGATAGCCTAATTGAGGAAATAAAGGATCAAGTTGATATTATCATTGTAGATATTCATGCTGAGGCGACTTCAGAAAAACTTGCTTTAGCATATTATTTTGATGGCAAGGTTACTGCTGTCTTAGGTACACATACTCATATTCAGACTGCTGATGAAAGAATATTGCCACAAGGTACTGCCTATATAACGGATTTAGGGATGACGGGTGCTACTGATTCTATCCTGGGAATGGATAAGGATATGGTAATTAAAAAGCTGGTATATCAAAGACCTGTTCGTCTTGAAGTCGCTGGGGGAAAGGCCCAACTTCAAGGGGTAATTCTACATATTAATGACGTCAATAATAAAGTCAAATCTATTAGCCGCATAAGTTTATCTACTCCCAACTAACTATTCTTATAAATAAATTTCCAGTGTTTTTATACATTTACAAAATTAGTAATGCTTTCCCATAATTTAAAAAAAATTGCAAAACATTCTGATATAAAGAAGGAATTTCCATACAATTATTAGAATACTATAGAAGGAGAGCAACGATCTACAATTTACTAATGTTGAGGGAGGTTATTTTTGATGGAGGTATTAAAAGTTTCAGCTAAATCTAGTCCTAATTCAGTTGCTGGGGCACTTGCTGGTGTTCTTAGGGAAAAAGGAGCTGCAGAAATACAGGCAATAGGTGCAGGTGCAATTAATCAGGCTATAAAAGCAATTGCAATTGCCCGAGGATTTGTTGCTCCCAGCGGTATGGATCTTATTTGTATACCAGCTTTTACAGATATCATTATCGATGGTGAGGAACGAACTGCTATTAAATTAATAATTGAACCTCGTTAGGGATAAAAGTTTATTATAAATTTATTTAGCCTGCTTATTTAAAAGCAGGTTTTTTTATGGGAGGGATATCCTATTAAAATAGTTGATTTACATAATGATACTATTTCTCAAATTCTTAAAAGCGGTGAATCATTATATAACAATACTTGTCACTTTGACATTAAGAGGGCACGTCAGGGAGGAATAGGAATTCAGTTTTTTGCACTTTTTACGATGCCTTCAGGGATGAATGAATCACTACGGCAAATACTAAAACAGATTTATAAACTTTACGAACAACTTAGACATTATCCCGATGACTTGAAGTTAATATTAAATCCTGCTGATATTGAGATAGCTGATAAAAACAACAGGATTGGCTGTATATTACATTTAGAAGGGGCAGATGCCCTGGGCAGTGATATTGAGATGCTCTTTCTATTAAAACAATTAGGTCTGCGTAGTCTAGCTTTAACCTGGAATAACCGTAACCTGCTAGCTGATGGTGTAGGGGAAGAACCAGGTGCTGGTGGAATAAGCAAAAAGGGTAAGGAAGTAATTGAAATATTGGATAATGAAAGTATTATACTTGATTTGGCCCACGCTTCTCAGAAAACATATTACCAGGCATTAGAAATATATTCTAAACCGGTGATTGTTAGTCATGCTAATGCCAGAGCTCTTTGTAATCATCCTCGTAACTTGGATGATAGCCAATTAAAGGCACTTGCCAATAATGGCGGAGTTATAGGGATTAATCAGGTTCCTGATTTCCTCAGGGAAGATTCATTTCCAAATATTGATGATATTCTTAACCACATAGCCTACATAGCTGAACTTATTGGGGTAGAGCATATTGCATTAGGATCAGACTTTGATGGTGATGATATTTTACTTATGCCCGGGGTACAGGCGTATGCCCAATGGCATGATTTACTTACCAGTAAAGGCTTTTCTATTAATGAAATTAATATGATACTTAGAGAAAATGCTATAAGGATAATTAAAGCTGTGCTATAATCCCATAATATTTTCAATTCACATAATTTTTTGATTGGAAGGTATATCTATATGCTTAGCAGATACGATTTGCATATTCATACAAATGCATCTGATGGAACTTTAACTCCACAGGAAGTTGTTGAAGAAGCATTAAGAATTGGAATTGATGGTTTCGCCATAACTGATCATGATACAGTAGCTGGTCTTAAATTAGCCAGTTATTATATAAAACAATACTGTCTTCCACTTAATTTTATTCCGGGCATTGAACTAAACACAGAAATTTTAGAAGAGGAGGTTCATATACTCGGTTATTTTATTAATTCGGATGATGCTACATTATTAGATTATTTGCGGAATATCCACAATGAAAGATATAAAAGAATTAAAAAAATGGTATTATTACTACAACAAATTGGAATGAGAATAAGCCTGAAGCAAGTAGAAGCTTTAGCACATGGTGAATCTATTGGGCGTCCCCATGTTGGCCGGGCACTAATTGCTAATGGTTACGTTAAAACTATAAAAGAAGCTTTTGCTAAATATATAGGGAGAGGATGCGTTGCCTATGTTCCACGTTACAAATTTACGCCATATGAAGCAATAAATTTAATAAAAAGCGCTGGTGGCATATCAGTATTAGCTCATCCAGGTTTAATCAAAAGACCCGAGATTATTATGAATATTATTAATCTGGGAATAGAAGGGCTAGAAGTATTCTATCCCGAACATAGCGCTGATCAGGAAAAAGAACTCGCCAGCTTAGCTATTAAACATAGTCTATTGCAAACGGGTGGTTCCGATTATCACGGGCCAGACAGCCAGGAAAATCGTTTCAGTATTGGACAGAGTACAATTTCTATAAAAGAGCTTGAGCAAATATATTCATATTTGGATAAGAAACGGACCCCAAGAGACAGCGAAAATGTGAATAAACCTTCCATGAAAGCCTGATGTTATACCCCAAAGTAACCATATGACATATATACTGATAATAGGCCATGGAAACTTACGGAAATTAATAAAAAATTAAGGTTTTTTGAAGGATATCTCCTAACCTTTGTCGAACTTGTAATCTTTAGTAAAGTGGAAAGGTTGGGTGATATGAAAAAAGTAATTGCTTTAGCGATTTGTACTTGTTTATCTATTAATTTTAATATTAGCCCACTTAATGCTGAAGAAATAAACTATAAAGTAAAAGCAGGCGATTGTCTTTGGAAAATTGCTAGTGAACACGGTTTAAGTGTAGATTACTTAAAGAAAATTAATAATTTGCAATCTGATTTTTTGCAGGTAGGTGACTTATTAACCCTAACAAGCAATACTTTAGACACCTCCTCATCCTCCGAGCCAAACGAAACTGCATACTATATAGTAAAAACAGGAGATAACTTAAATAAGATCGCTGAAAGCCAGGGGACTACGGTAGAAAATCTTATGAGAGTTAATAACCTTACTTCAGATCTTATTTACCCCCAACAAAAATTAATCATAAATATAAACAACCAAAATAGTCCTTCAAGAGCAGGAAAAATTGTTAATAGTGAAATGCTTGTAAATAAAGCTGCTGAATACTTAGGAACTCCGTATAGATATGGGGGGCAGGCCCCTGGCGGTTTTGATTGTTCGGGTTTTACTAGTTATATTTTCAAACATTTTGGTTTTAATTTGCCTCACAATGCTGCTTCCCAGGCGAATTTGGGCATAGCAGTTGGTAAGAATGAGCTTACAAGTGGTGACCTGGTATTTTTTAAAATTAACAGTACTATTGATCATGTTGGAATATATTGCAGTGATGGGAAATTTATTCATTCAAGCTCTCCCAGAAGTGGCGGTGTAATATATTCCTCACTATCAGAACCTTATTATTCACGCACATATGTTACAGCCAGAAGAATAATGCGATAGCTTAGATGAGGAGTATCATGACCGAAAATAAAATTTTGCGTGACCCTTCCCCCCTTTTTGGTAGTATTGAGTGGATAGAACTTGAAAAAAGGGAGTTTGAGATTGGCCCAGAGCAGTTGCTTGCAGAGATTATTAACCAAAAAACGTGGTCCAATGTTGAGATCCTGTGGATATTAAAAAGGCTAGTTTATTATTATGGGAAGAAAGACTCTCTACTGAAAAAAGCCCCGCAAGATAGGCTTATAACCAACATGGTTGATGTTTTAAGAGCGTTTTATGTAATTTTTGATATTACTGCTCCCGAACTTGATGAAAATCTTCGTAGTTACGTTTGTACTAAACTGGCAGATGCTACATGGGGAATAAGCTCGCCATCCCGAGATTATTTGCGAAAAATATAATAGCGAGCTTAGGCTACCATTAGAAGTTAAAGTCAGTCATGAGGAAATTAATTATGGTATTAGACCTGCGCGAGAAAAATATTGAATTAATAATTGAATTAGAAGATCGTATAAGTAAATGCCATCGTTGCCCTAACCTATTAAAGTGCGTAAGTAAGCCCTCTACCGGAAAGGGTCATTTACAACCTGAGGTTTTACTGGTCTTTGAAAATGATAACCAGTTTACCATGGACATGAAAAAAATAGTTGCATTATATAATCTTATTAAAAAAGAACTGAATGTTAATAATATTTATCATACTTTTATGGTACGTTGCCAGCCTAAAGTATGTACTATCCAACAAAATGTAAAGCATTATATTCCGGAAAAATGTATTGATAAAGATAATACTTGCTTAATTAATAATAAACCATGTACTGGAATTGAAGTTAAAGCTAGTTCAGAAGAAATTATTTTGTGTTTATCATTTTTACTCGAGGAAATTGAAATTCTACAACCTAAAATTTTAATTCTGTTTGGGGATAGGGTAGCTGAATTCTTATTAAAATCATATGGCATATATGACTATAGAACAATTAACCAATTTTTCAAATATCAACAGAAGAAAATACTAATAACAGTTGAAGAAAGTAAATTTAAGAGTTCAATCTGTAAAGAGTTATTTTCACTAGTGCACTGTTATTAGTTACCATAAATTGAATAAATTGATTATACTCAAGGGATAGGCTTTAGTCTGTCCCTTGTTCTTTTAATTAAATCATTTGAATAAAGATGGTCAAAAAGAGCAGTGGAGGCTGTAATATGATTGACCAAATGTGGTATCAAAAAAAACCACAAGAGATTTTGGAATTTCTTAATACTAGCAGCGAAAAGGGTTTAAGCAGTAAACAAGTTCACGAAAGGGTTAATAAATACTCTAATGCCATTGAGGATAGTAATCGAGTCAAGCCTGCTACAATATTCTTCAAACAGTTTACTGATACTATGGTTATTGTTCTCCTATGTGCAACTGTACTTTCAGGAATAATCGGAGCTATGACAGATGCTATTACTATAATGGCAATTGTTATCCTGAATGCTGTCTTGGGTTTCATTCAAGAATATCGTGCTGAACGTTCATTGGAGGAAATTAAGAAATTAGCTTCTCCCTTTGCCCGGGTTTTAAGAAATGGAAAGAAAATTAATATTCCAGCCCATGATTTATTGCCCGGAGATATAGTCTTCATAGAAGCTGGCGATAGGGTTCCGGCTGATTTAAGACTTTTGGAAAGTAGTAATCTGGAAATAGATGAGTCCTCACTAACCGGAGAATCAGTGCCAATAGTCAAAGAGGCAAAATTGTCTTATTCAGAGGAAATACAATTAGCAGAAATACGTAATATGGCCTTTATGGGTACGGGTATAACTAGAGGACGGGGTAAAGCGGTTGTAGTAGCAATTGGAATGAGTACAGTAATGGGGCAAATTGCTTTAATGATGAAGAATGAAAAAGATGATTTGACCCCTTTACAACTAAAGCTAGACCAATTAGGGAAATATCTAATAATTATCTGCCTTTTAGTATGTACGTTGGTGAGCCTTATGGGCATATACCGGGGAGAGTCAATTATAACAATGTTATTAGCAGGTATTAGTCTTGCAGTAGCTGCCATACCTGAAGGCTTGCCGGCTATTGTAACTATTGTATTGGCATTGGGAGTTCAGCGGATGGCGCGTCGTAATGCTATTATTCGTCGCTTACCAGCAGTAGAAACACTTGGTTGTACAACGGTTATATGCTCTGATAAAACTGGGACATTAACTCAGAATAAAATGACCGTAAAGAGAATGGCAACATTAGAAAAGATAATAGCTATTGAAGGAGAAGGTTATGATCCAGTAGGCAGGTTTTTAGTAGATAATAAAGTCATTAATCCCCGAAAAGATACCTCTTGTACAGTATTGTTTGAAATAGCTGCTAATTGCAATAATTCTTCTATAGAAAAACATAACGATGAATATATTATTAATGGTGATCCTACCGAAGGAGCTCTAATGGTTTTGGCTGCTAAAGCCGGATTAAGTCCTAGTTATAAGCGTTTACACGAAGTACCATTTGATTCTGAACGTAAGTTAATGAGTGTTATAATAGAAAAAAATGGACAATATGTTCTTTTAGTAAAAGGAGCTCTTGAAGCAGTTGCTCCGAAGTGCTCTAAGGTTATGGAAAAAGGTAAAATATTACCCATTCAATCCCAACATTTTAATTTCATTAATAGTGTACAAGAACAGTGGGCTAATCAGGCCTTAAGGGTACTAGCATTTGCTTACCGAGAAATAAATAGTGTGGGGCAAATAAAGCAGTTAAACGAAAGCGAGCTCGAAAAGGAGTTAATATTAATTGGATTATGTGGAATGATTGATCCTCCGCGATCAGGGGTTAAGGACTCTGTTCTTGTGTCTAAGAAGGCCGGAATAATCCCGTTGATGATCACTGGTGATCATCCTATTACAGCTAAAGCTATTGCAAATGAGATTGAAATAGCCGAGGGCGAATATGTGATTACTGGAAAGGAAATAGATCGGCTTAACGATGAAAACCTTTATCGTGAAGCTTTAAAATATCGGGTATTTGCCCGGGTAACCCCCCAGCATAAAAACCGCATTGTTAAAGTATTAAAGAAACGTGGGCATGTAGTAGCTATGACTGGCGATGGTGTTAATGATGCCCCTGCCCTAAAGGCGGCTGATATTGGGGTAGCTATGGGGGTATCGGGTACCGATGTCAGCCGAGAAGCTTCGTCTATGATTTTAGCTGATGATAACTTTTCCACCATTGTTAATGCGATTTATGAAGGTCGGGCTATATATGATAATGTTAGAAAATTTATTAGATATCTTTTAGGGTGTAACATAGGTGAAGTTATGGTAATGTTTATCGCTTCACTTTTTAGTATGCCGCTACCATTATTACCTATTCAGATTCTATGGATTAACCTTGTTACAGATGGTTTACCTGCTATGGCTTTGGGTCTGGAACCTCCTGAACCTGGTATAATGAACAGAAAGCCAAGACCTCGGAATGAGGATATCTTTGCTCGAGGATTAGGCCGAATAGTATTTAGCCGTGGAATTTATATTGCTATGGTAACCTTACTAGCTTTTACATTAGGAATGTTCGTTAGTCGTATGCAAGGGGTCAGTGACTTAAGCTTAGCCCGGACGATGGCATTGACTACTTTAGTTTTTGCCCAATTGTTTTATGTATTTGAATGCCGCTCGGAAAGGATGTCTCCTTTTGAATTAGGATTTACCAAAAATCGCTTTTTAATATTGGCTGTTTCATGCTCAATAGCTATGCAGATTTTAATAATATACTATCCATTTATGCAAGGCATTTTTAAAACTGTACCGCTTAATGGATGGGAATGGCTGTTTATACTTACCGTAAGCGGGTTAAGGTTATTATGGAAATATATTGTTTATATTGGACAGAGGTTTTTCCGTTCAGGTCTAGAATATGATAAAATTAGTCTTTAGCAGGACAATTTTAATTAATACACAGGGGGCAAGTTATGAAGTTTACCAAGATGCATGGATTGGGTAATGATTTTGTTATAATGGAAGCGTCATCTTGGACAGAGGCTAGTCGTTACCAGAATTATGCTAGTATTATCTGTGATCGAAATTTTGGTGTTGGAGCAGATGGCCTAATTATTACTGGGCCACATAACCATATGGATATTTTTATGCGCATATTTAACCCAGATGGATCTGAACCAGAAATGTGTGGTAATGGAATTCGCTGTGTAGCACGCTATGCTTATGAACATGGTTTAGTTCAAAATCAAAATATTAGTGTATTGACTCAGGCAGGAACTATATACCCCGAAATTCTATTAAACGATAACCAAGTTGAGGCTATAAAGGTTGATATGGGAATACCAATACTGGAACGAGAATTAATACCCCTAAAAGGTCAGGGAGATAATATTGGTATATGCCTTAAAGTACCTGGACTGGATTTTATCATCACGGCTGTTTCTATGGGCAACCCCCATTGTATAGTGTTTGTTGATAATGTAGAGAATTTTCCCGTGCATATATGGGGGCCACTTTTGGAAAATCATGAAATGTTTCCGGCGCGAACTAATGTAGAGTTTGTTCAAATAATAAATAAAAATGAGTTAAGTATGAGAGTCTGGGAAAGAGGGGCAGGTACAACTCTCGCCTGTGGTACCGGTGCCTGTGCTTCGCTTGTAGCATCTGTCCTAAATAATAAAACATCCCGAAAGGCTATTGTTCACCTGCCGGGAGGAGACTTATATATTGAATGGTTAGAAAATGATAATCATGTTTATATGACTGGTCCAGCTACAGAAGTTTTTTATGGCAACCTATTACTAGGACAGGCTTAATAAAATTACATAGTCAGGAGGATTGTTAATGCAGGAAAGTAAGGCAATGCAGAAGTTACCACCTTATTTATTTGCCCGTATTGAACAGAAGATTGCACAAGCAAAAGAAAAGGGAATTGATATAATTAATTTAGGAATAGGTGACCCTGACCAGCCAACACCTTCATTCATTATTGACAAAATGGCCAAAAGTATCTATGATCCGGGTAACCATCAATATCCTAGCTCAATTGGTTTACTAGAATTCCGGCAAGCTGTTGCTGAATGGTATTTAAAACGCTTTGGAGTAACATTGGAAGCGGGCAGTGAAATAGTATCCTTAATTGGATCTAAGGAAGGGATAGCCCATATCTCGTTTGCCTATCTTGATCATGGTGATATTAATTTAGTACCTGATCCCGGTTACCCGGTGTATGGTATTGGCACCTTGCTAGCAGGCGGAGAACCGTATTTAATGCCTTTATTGGAGGAAAACGGTTATTTGCCGATTCTGGAGGATATACCATCAGATATAGCGCGTAAGGCTAAGCTTATGTTTCTAAATTATCCCAATAATCCAACTGGTGCGGTAGCTGATTTAAGTTTTTTCAAGAAAGTAGTTGAGTTTGCTAAAACATATGATATTATAGTTTGTCACGACGCTGCCTATTCTGAACTAGCTTTTGATCAAATTCAACCAAACAGTTTTCTTCAGGCCGAAGGTGCTAAAGATGTAGGCATTGAGTTTCATTCATTATCTAAAACTTATAATATGACTGGCTGGCGTATCGGTTGGGCTGCTGGAAATAAAGCAGTCATAGAGGTATTAGCTAGATTTAAATCTAATATTGATTCCGGCGCTTTTCAAGCTATTCAATATGCGGGGATTGAAGCCTTAAGAAGTGACCAAAATGAAATTAAGGAAATGAAAAAGATATATGAGGAAAGAAGAAATATCTGCATAGAAGGGCTTACTCGCCTAGGTTGGAAAGTTACTCCCCCAAAGGGTAGTTTTTACTTGTGGGTTAAAGTACCAAAAGGCTTTACTTCTGCTTCATTTGCTGAGCTGGTATTAGAAAAAGCGGCTGTTATAATTACTCCTGGGAATGGTTATGGTCAGTATGGCGAAGGATATTTTAGAATAGCATTAACTGTTGACCAATTACGGATTAAAGAAGCATTCAACCGATTGGAAAATGCTTTAGGAAAGGTTGAATTCTAAGATAATGGTAAAAAGCATGACGGGTTTTGGTCGAGGTCAAGCATCTAATAAATATTATCAGGTAAATTGTGAGATTAAGGGAGTAAATCATCGCTATTTTGATCCTGTTATACGCATATCGAGGCGTTATTCTTCTTTAGAAGATCATATTAAAGAAGAGCTACGAAAATTTATAAGCCGGGGACGGCTAGATATTTTAATTAACATTGAAAAAACGGGAGAATCTCAAAAAAGCATCTTAATTGACAAAGATTTGGCTATATCTTATTATAATAATTTGAAACAATTAGCAGAAACCCTAAATATTACACCAGAAATCAAAGCAATTGATATTTTTCGTTTACCGGAAGTATTTGATCTTAATAATGATGATGATGATTTAGAATCATTATGGGATATTCTTCAGCAATCACTTAGACAGGCGCTCGAAAGTCTAGTTGCGATGCGGAAAAAGGAAGGTTTTAACCTCGCCCAAGACATTATAAAAAGGAACAATTTGATTTTTTATATGGTAAATAAATTAGAAGATCGGGCACCCTGGGTAAGTAAAGAACAAGGTGAACGAATGCGTACTAGAATAGGTGATTTTATTTCACAAGACTTGATTGATGAACAAAGGCTATTACAGGAAATTGCCATATTTGCTGACAAATCAAATGTAACTGAGGAGATAGTACGGCTTAAAAGTCATATTAAATATTTAGAAGAATTAATACAGCTGGACGAGCCGGTGGGCCGGAAGGCTGACTTTCTTGTACAGGAGATGTTCCGAGAAATAAACACCATAGCTTCGAAGTCTAATGATTTAGAAATGAATCGAATTGTTGTGGAAGCTAAAGCTGAGTTGGAAAAGATCAGGGAACAGTTACAAAATATTGAATAGGAGGCGAAGCCGGTAATTCCGGTATTTATTTATGGATATTAAGTTAGTTAATATTGGTTTTGGTAATATTGTTGCGGCAAATAGAATTGTCGCTATTGTTAGCCCAGAATCAGCACCAATTAAGAGGATTATACAAGAGGCCAGGGAAAAAGGTATTTTGATAGATGCTACTTATGGGCGTAGAACCAGAGCGGTAATTATAGCTGACAGTGCTCATGTTATCTTATCTGCAGTACAACCGGAAACTGTGGCAAATAGATTGACATCTAAAGAATCCAGTGATGATCTCTAATTATGAAAGTTGGGAAGAGAATGGCCCGGAAAGGTATACTTTTTGTAATATCTGGTCCATCAGGTGTTGGAAAAGGTTCTATTACCAAAGCAGTTATGAAAAGAATGAAAAATATTAAACTATCTATTTCAGCTACTACCCGTTTACCACGTACAGGGGAAGTTAGTGGTAGGGAATACTATTTTATTGATCAACCTGCATTTATTCAGATGATTGACAATGATTTATTTTTAGAGTGGGCAAAAGTATATAATAATTTATACGGGACACCACGCCATTTCGTTGACCATAACCTAGACAAAGGGCAGGATGTATTATTGGAAATTGATATTCAGGGAGCTATTAAAGTTAAAGAAAAGATGCCAGCAGGTGTTTTTATTTTTATTGCTCCTCCTAGTATTGAAGAACTTGCCCAACGTTTGATAAATCGTGGTTCTGATTCTCCTGAAAGTATGGAGGTTCGTCTTGCATCATACAAATGGGAAATGGAGCAATATAGGCATTACGATTATATAGTATTAAACAAGGAATTAGATACGGCTGTAGATACAGTATGTTCAATTATTAATGCAGAAAGATGTAGGGTATCAAACTTAATATAAGGAGCTGATATAATTGATTCCTCCTTCAACCAAAGAATTAATGAAAATAGCCAATAGTAAGTATGCTGTAGTAGTTGCAGTTGCTCGCAGAGCAAGAAAAATTTCCGAAGAGAAAAAGGATAATGATCAATATCACCTTTCGGCTGTTGTTACCACAGCTCTCGATGAAATAATGAACGGAAAGGTTAAGATTCAGGAAAACACACAACCTAGCAAGGAGGCTTAATTATGCCCAAAAAAGTTGGTGTTGGCATTACAGGAGGTATCGCTGCTTATAAAATTGCCGAATTAGTAAGTAAGCTTAAAAAAGACGATATTGATGTAATTGTTATTATGACCGAAGGAGCAACAAAATTTATTACCCCCTTAACTTTTAGAACGCTTACTGGGCGTGAAGTTTTAATTGATCTCTGGGATGAATCCCGGGAATGGAAAGTACAGCATATAGGTGTAGCTGAACAACTTGATTTATTGGTAATTGCGCCGGCAACCGCCAATTATATAGCTAAGGCTGCTCATGGGATAGCAGATGATCTTCTTTCAACTATTACCTTGGCTAATACTGCACCTTTATTAATTGTTCCTGCTATGAACACAAACATGTATAATAATCCTACTGTCCAAGACAATATGAGTAAACTTAGAAGTTATGGCCATATAGTTATGGAAGCTGGTATTGGAGATTTGGCTTGTGGTGTTAGTGGTCAAGGGCGGTTACCAGAAATTGATACCATATACAATGAAATTATAAAAACTTTATACCATAAGAATGATTTGCAGGGCATACGACTTATGGTTAATGCTGGTACCACTTGTGAAGATATTGACCCGGTTAGATTTATTGCTAATCGTGCAACCGGTAAAATGGGGTATTCTATTGCCCAAGAGGCATTAGCCAGGGGGGCTGATGTTATACTGGTATCTGGTCAGTCTCCGTTAGAACCACCTAAAGGGGCTAAGTTTATACCGGTCCGGGGGGCAGAAGAAATGTGTCAGGTCATGTTACAACATCAGCCTGATTGTGACATCATAATTGGAGCAGCAGCAGTAGGCGATTTTAGAGTTAAATATAAGGCTGAACAAAAAATAAAGAAAAAAGAAGATCACCCAGAAGAATTAGCTCTAATTCTCGTAGGGACGCCTGATATATTGAAAACACTAGGAAAAAAGAAAAAACCTGGTCAAATTATGGTGGGGTTTGCTGCTGAAACTGAAAATCTTATTGCAAATGCCAAGAAAAAACTAGAAAATAAAAACCTGGATTTTATTGTTGCCAATGATGTTACAGTTGAAGGTGCTGGTTTTGCCAGCGATACCAATATCGTAACCATTATAAGCCGTAATGGAGAAATTGAATCTCTGCCCAAGATGAGTAAACAAGGTGTGGCATCAGTAATTTTAGATAAAATAGTAAAGTTATTATAGATTTTTAATGAAGGAGTTGAGGGAGATGACCAAAAGTCTGTTTACTTCAGAGTCAGTTACTGAAGGGCATCCTGATAAAATAGCTGACCAAATTTCAGATGCAGTACTTGATGCTATTTTAGAGAATGATCCCATGGGCAGAGTAGCGTGTGAAACACTTGTAACTACTGGTCTTGTACTGGTTTCAGGTGAGATAACCACGGAATGTTATGTAGACATACCACACATTGTTCGCAGAACGATAAAGGAAATTGGATATACTCGAGCTAAATATGGGTTTGATGCTGAAACCTGTGCAGTTATAACTGCACTTGATGAACAGTCTGTTGATATTGCTTTGGGTGTAAATAAATCATATGAAGCCAAAATAGGCGAACTATCGGATGCACAACTGCAGGCAATTGGAGCTGGAGATCAAGGCCTTATGTTTGGCTATGCAAGCAATGAGACTGATAGTCTTATGCCTATGCCTATTTATCTGGCTCATAAAATGGCTTATCGTTTAGCTCAGGTAAGAAAAGATGAAATAATAAAATATTTACGTCCTGATGGTAAGACTCAGGTTACAATAGAGTATGAGAATAATAAACCAATTAGAGTAAATACAGTAGTGGTATCTACACAACACCATCCAAACGTTGATCGGGAAACCTTAGAAAAGGATATTATTGAGCACGTTATAAAAGCTAGTATTCCTGAAAATATGCTCGATGATGCAACACTTTTTTATATAAATCCTACTGGTAGATTTGTGGTAGGCGGCCCCCAGGGGGATTGTGGTTTAACTGGTAGAAAAATTATTGTCGATACATATGGGGGTATGGCTCGGCACGGAGGAGGAGCTTTTTCCGGCAAAGATCCTACTAAAGTTGACCGCTCGGCATCTTATGCGGCTAGATATGTAGCTAAGAATATAGTAGCGGCTGGAATTGCTGATCGCTGTGAAATTCAGCTAGCTTATGCTATAGGGGTAGCCAAGCCCTTATCAATTAGAGTGGATACCTATGAAACCAACAGAATAAGTAATCAAAAAATTATAGAATTGATAAATAAAAACTTTGATCTAAGACCGGCAGCAATTATCAGAGATCTTGACCTAAGAAGGCCAATATATAAAAAAACTGCAGCTTATGGCCATTTTGGACGTCTTGAACCTGAATTTAGCTGGGAGAAAACCGACCGAGCTGAACAGCTTAGGATTCAAGCTGGGTTATAGGGGAGAACTAAAAATCCATAATTATTTAAAGGCGGGGTATCCCGCCTTTATGTCCTTGGAGGGAGTGAGCATATGAGATATATTCAGGTTTTGATTAATATGCCAATAATGCCTCCGGTAGATTTATATATTTATCATGTACCAGCGCCATTAATAAGTGAAATAGCTTTTGGCAAACGCGTACTGGTTGAATTAGCAAAAAGAAAGGTGGAGGGGTATATAATAAATGAAAATGCAGATCCACCGGAGATTGATACCAAGCCAGTTCTATCAGTATTAGACCGTGAGGCTATTCTCACACCGGATCTATATGAGCTGGCTTTATGGTTGGCTGAAACCTATATATGCCCATTGAGCCGTGCTATCAGTTCTATGATTCCCCGGAAGTTAAGTCATAAAAGCGGTCAGGTAATAGTACCTCAAATAAATAATAACGATCTTATTAAATACCTCGAAATCGAAAACTCGGTAACCAATTCTCAACTAATTAAGGCCTTAATTAAACGTAGTAGTATTAACTATCACGAAGTAGTAACACACACCAAAGCTAATGAGCTAAAAGATCTTGAAACAAAGGGGATAATATACATTGCTGGAACATATAAAGGTTTTCGGGAGAAACGGGATGATTGTGTATATGTTTGCAGCGAAAACTTAGATAATTACAAGCTGATTCAGCTAAAACGGAAAGCTCCTAGGCAAGCTGAAATAATACAGATGCTATACGAAAAAGGAGCTATATTATGCAAGGAACTTGAGGAAAAAGCATCTAGGTACAGCATAAAGTCCCTCTTAAAAAAAGAGTATATTAAAATAAAACAAATACATAAAAATGTAGAAGCTTACGAACCTAACTTAAATCAAGAACAGGAAAAGGTACTAAGGGCGGTAAATGATGCTATTGTTACTGCACAAGGAAAGGAGATTCTCCTTTACGGGGTAACTGGGAGTGGAAAAACTGAAGTATATATCAGAGCGGCACTAAGTTGTATAGAGCGGGGTAAAAAAGTAATTATGCTAATACCAGAGATTGCATTGACTCGCCATCTATTAGACACAGTTACAGGCAGGATTCCGAAAATGGCGGTTATCCATAGTAGTATGTCGGCTGGGGAAAGGTATGAAGAGTGGAAGCGAATTAAACAAGGTGAGACGGATCTGGTAATAGGGACCCGTTCTGCCATTTTTGCACCTTTATCAAATATTGGTTTAATAATCATTGATGAGGAACAGGAATATTCCTATAAGCAGGAACAACAACCACGTTACCATGCCCGGGAAGTTGCCCGCGAGAGAGCCCGTCGGAATAATGCAGTATTACTTTTGGGCAGTGCTACACCGTCGATTGAGACTTACTATTGCAGTGAAATAGGGAAAAGTATCAGGTTAGATATGTCCTACAGAGCTGGTGATGCGCTATTACCAGAAATAAATATAGTAGATATGAAAAAAGTTGGCTTGAAAGCAAGGAGTCAGATAATTTCTCCATTGCTTGAAGATAAAATAATGAATGCTCTCGATAGAAGTGAGCAGTGTATCTTATTTCTTAATCGGCGTGGTTTTACCCCTTACACCATATGTCGAAACTGTGGAAATATATTAACTTGTCCCAATTGTTCAGTTGGTCTTAACTACCATAAAGATCAGGGCATATATCTATGTCACTATTGTGGAAATAATTATAGTAATTTAGCTATTTGCCCATCCTGCGGAAGTAGTTATTTACAACAGACTGGCTATGGTACGCAAAGAGTAGAAGAGGATGTTAGATTAATGTTTCCTCAAGCCCGTATTGCCAGGCTAGATTTGGATAGCTCAACCCTTAAGGGGATTCAGGATAAAATTTTACAAGGTATGAAGGATGGTAATATAGATATATTAATTGGTACCCAGATGGTAGCAAAAGGATTAGACTTTCCTGGTGTTTCATTGGTGGGTATTCTCGATGCTGATGGCATGTTAACCCTACCCGATTTCCGCTCGGGAGAGAGATGTTTTCAATTGATTGTTCAGGCTGCTGGCCGAGCAGGTCGGAGTTCAATAAGCGGAGAAGTAATTATTCAGACATACAATCCGGATAACCAGTTGCTATCTTATGCCGCTCAGCAAGACTATGCTGCTTTTTATAGGGAGGAGATAAAATGGCGTCAAATGTTAAACTATCCACCTTTTAGCCATATACTAAGGCTGGTTATTATTTCGCCGGAAGATAAAATCGCTCACAGAGTTGCTAATAATATTCAACAATTTACTATTGAAATAACGGATGCAAAGGAGGATAATCTTGTAATTCTAGGGCCTGCACCTTGTCCACTATACCGGGTGAGAAATAAAATCCGCTATCAACTTATTATAAAATCTGAAAACATGTTATTATTAAATAGTGTAGGTGCAAATATTGCTAGCATAAAATGGCACAAGCAAGCCAAAGTAGAAATAGATCTTAATCCCTTGAGTAGCATGTAAGGAGGTCATAATGGCTATTTACCAGGTGGTAACTCTTCCTAACGAAGTGTTGCGATTAAAAGCGGCACCAGTAAAAAACATTAATACAGGCGTAATTAGGGTTCTTGATAACATGCGTGATACAATGCAGGCATTTGATGGAGTAGGTATTGCTGCCCCTCAGATTGGTGTATCCAAACGCATTGTTTTAATTGATATCGGAGATAATTTGATTGAACTTATTAATCCGGAAATAATTTTTAGAGAAGGAGAGCAAACCGGTACTGAAGGATGTCTAAGTATTCCCGATACAGTAGGGCGGGTTACACGTTCAAACCGAGTTGTTGTCAAAGCACTAAACCGAGAAGGAAAAGAGGTAATTCATGAAGGAGAGCAGCTTTTAGCTCGGGCTTTCCAGCATGAAATTGATCACCTTGATGGGATTTTGTTTATAGATCGGGCAATTGATATTCATAAGCCCAAAACCGGTCGGGGTGATAGAAGTTGAATATAGTTTTTATGGGGACATCTGAATTTGCAGTACCTTCACTAACTAATTTATTAATTTCCTCCCATGATATCCAGGGAGTTATTACTCAACCTGATCGGCCTCGGGGGAGAGGAAATAAGTTGGGAATTACACCAATTAAACAATTAGCCCTGCAACATGGTCTAGCTATTAGCCAACCTGTTAGTATAAAAGATAGCTCGGCTATTGAACAGGTTAAAAGCTGGCAACCTGACCTGATTGTCGTAGTATCATATGGACAAATAATTCCCTGGGAAATTCTTACTTTTCCTAAGTTTGGTTGTGTTAATCTTCATGCTTCCCTTTTACCTCGTTATCGCGGTGCTGCTCCTATTCAAAGAGCATTGATGAATGGTGAAACTGTTAGTGGAGTTACGACAATGTTCATGGATGAGGGACTTGATACTGGAGACATCCTATTTCAGTTACCTATTCGGATAGAGGACAATTATGATCATGGTATGCTGGAGAAAATTATGGCAGAACAAGGGGCCAAATTAATCATAGATACTATTGAAAAAATACAGAATAATTGTATTATCAGATATCCTCAAGAAGAAAGTGAAGCTAGTTATGCTAACCGGATTCAACCGCAAGATGAAAGAATAAACTGGTGTAACCCGGCACTTCATATCCATAACCAGATAAGAGCTTTAAGTCCGGTCCCGGGAGCCTGGTTTTTAATCAATGGTTATAAAGTTAAAGTATTTAAAAGTAACGTAGTAGATAACCGTCAGGATGGAGATGTTGCACAGATTATAGAAATAGGAAGTAATAGTTTTTGGGTAAAGTGTGGCCAAGGAATTCTAGAAATAGTTGAAATACAAAAGGAAGGCAAAAAAAGAATGTCCGTCCGGGATTTCCTTCGGGGAAATAAACTTGAACCTGGTACTATACTTGCTTAGCCGGGGGGATAACAATTGAATACTAAAAAGCGATTATACATAGGACTTCTAGCTATTAGTCTTATACTTATACTATTAATAGGTTTTCTGTTATATATTCTAGTAAGTAACCGGGATATCGTATTAAATCAAATATTATTGATTAGCATTAGTACAATAGCTGTGATTATGTTTGCTATTTTACTTGGAGGAATTATATCTATTGTCTTGGTAATAGTTAGAGATAAAAGCACACCTTCAATGGAGACTTTAGGCCAGACAGTAAAAGATACCCTATTTCCTGTGGCTTTGTTAACTGGTAGGCTTATAGGGATTAATAGAGAAAACATATTACAATCATATATTCAAGTAAACAACTATCTCGTAGGGTTAAAAGATCTTTGTCTTAAGGGAAATCAGATATTAATTCTTGCACCCCATTGCATGCAAAACTCAGAGTGTCCTTATAAAATAACCATGAATGTTAATAATTGTAGAGATTGTGGAAAATGTGATATTACTAGCCTGAAAAAACTAGCTAAGGAAAACAATGCTATTTTAAGAATAGCAACTGGAGGAACACTTGCCCGCAAATTTATAAAAGATACAAACCCAAAAGGGGTGATAGCAATTGCCTGTGAAAGAGATTTATCTCTGGGTATACATGAAATAAGGGCTATTCCCGTAATAGGAGTTTTAAATTGTCGCCCCCAAGGTCCATGTATTAATACCAGGGTAGATCTAGGTGAAGTTGAGAAAGCTTTACAAAGCATAATAAAGGAGGAATAAACTTATGGTTAGTTATTTTATATTTATTATACCCGCATTAATATTATCGTTTTACGCCCAGTATAAGGTTAAATCAACTTTTAATAAATATTCGGAGGTAAGGTCTAGCAGAGGATTAACAGGAATGGACGTGGCTAATACTATTCTACGAAGAAACGGAATGAGTGGAAGGGTTAGCGTTGAACCTGTTAGTGGCAGTCTTTCGGATCATTATGATCCAACAAGCCGTAAAGTTAGACTTTCTGAAACTGTTTACGGTAGTAATTCTATAGCCGCTATAGGGGTAGCTGCACATGAAGTAGGTCATGCAATTCAACATAATCAGAAATATGGGCCATTAGAATTAAGGCACCAGATTGTGCCGATAACCAATATTGCTTCCAATGCTTCTTTTCCTATTTTACTTGTTGGTTTTTTTATGAATAGTCTTAATCTGGTGATGTTAGGGATAATACTGTTTTCTGCTGTTGTTCTATTTCATATAGTTACGTTACCAGTCGAGTTAAATGCCTCTCGTCGAGCTATAAGCCAGTTAAGTGAATCAGGCCTTATTACTAATGCCGAAGTGCCGATGGTTAGGAATGTGCTGGGCGCAGCTGCTTTAACGTATATTGCAGCAACATTGTCATCAATTGCTACATTATTATATTATCTAACCATATTTACCCATAGTGATGAATAGGAGGATTTGCATGGTCAGAAAATTTACTGCCAATAATGTAAATGAAGCAAGAGATTTGGCAGTACAAACTGTTTATGAGGTAACTGAAAAAGGTGCCTATGCTAATCTAACTATAGATAAAACCCTTCGTGAAAGCAAACTGAATAATATGGACCGCAGTTTGTTTACTGAACTGGTGAATGGTACAATACGTATGCTTAAGCACCTTGACTGGGTGCTTGATTTTTTTTTGAAACAAAAAATTACTACACAGAATCCCTGGTTGCGAAGTATCCTGCGAGTTGCTGCGTACCAAATTATTTTTATGGATCGAGTTCCGGACTTTGCTTCAGTTAATGATGCAGTAGAAATAGCACGTAGACGTTGCAACGAAAACCTGGCAAGGGTAGTAAACGGGGTATTAAGAAATCTGATACGTCAACAAGAAAATATTACTTATCCCCCCAGCCATAGTCCGGAATACCTAGCTATTTATTATTCCCATCCACCAGAAATGGTGGATTATTTGCTTTATCATTTTTCTCGGCAAGAGACAATTGATATTTTAAAATATAATAATCAACCAGCTCGACTTGATTTAAGAGTAAATATATTAAAAACTAGTCGTGAGGTGCTAATATCACTTTTGCAAGAGAGTAAAGTGAACTGTTATCCTAGCCCCAACTTACCACATGGAATAAGGGTTGAATCATTAGAACAACCATTGGAAAAATTATCTGCTTATAAAAAAGGTTTTTTTTATGTTCAGAATGAAGCGTCAATGCTGGCAGGTTATATTTTGGCTCCAGAGTCAGGCGAAGTTATAGTTGATCTCTGCTGCGGACTAGGAGGGAAGACTACCCATATAGCAGAATTGATGGGTAATAGAGGATTTATCAAGGCTTTTGACAGCTACAACCATAAAATAAAGATATTAAAAGTTAATTGCTCCCGGCTAGGTATAAATATAGTTGATGAGAGGGTCAAAGATGTTTTATTAATGGAAGAACAACCGACAGCATGTCGAGTACTGCTTGATGTTCCCTGTTCAGGGACCGGGGTATTAAATAGGCGTTCTGATGCGAGGTGGAAGAAGCATGAGGAGCAGGTTGAGCAAATTAGTCACTTACAGTACCAAATGTTGCAAAAAGCAGCTGCTATGATTAGTCCGGGGGGATATTTACTTTATTCCACTTGTTCGATTCGCAAGGAGGAAAACGAGGAAGTAGTATATGCATTTCTTAGTGATAGTAATAATAATTATGACTTACTGGGATTTGAGGATCGAATATCCTTTTTTCCGTTAGACCTGAAAGACAAAAAAAGTGCAGCCCAGGGAATGTTAACTATTTTGCCAGGCAAGTATAATTGCGACGGTATGTTCTATGCTCTGTTGAGGAGGAAACAATAACAAAGTATGAACAATAATTTAAAAACTGAGCTTCTTGGTATGGGAATAAAAGAGATAGAAGATTATATGATAGTACTAGGTGAACCAGCATATCGTGGACGTCAAATATATAAATGGATTCATTCAAAGGGGATAAGCTCTTTTTACGAAATGACAGATTTACCCCGGGAACTGCGGAACCATTTAGATGACAAAGCTAAAATATCTATCCCAAGAGTATTAAAACAGCGAGTATCAAATGATGGTACCCGAAAATTTTTAATGGAATTAGAAGATAAAAAAAGAATTGAAAGTGTATTAATACCTCACAATGAGAAGCAATATAAGAACCATCAATATACAATATGTATATCTTCTCAGGTAGGTTGTCCAGTAGGATGTGTTTTTTGTGCTACTGGCAATTCAGGGTTTCAGCGTAACCTTAAGGCTTATGAAATGATAGGACAGGTACTAGGTTCCCAAAGAGAATTAGCTAAAAGACTTAAATCCAGTAATGATAACCTAATAAGTAATGTGGTATATATGGGTATGGGCGAACCAATGCTTAACTATGATGAAGTTATTAAGTCTATTAAGATTCTAAATGAACCAAAAGGAATCGGTATTGGACAAAGGCACATTACCATTTCTACTTCAGGCGATATAACTGGAATTTACAGGTTAATTAACGAAAACCTTCAGGTTACATTAGCAGTATCATTACATGCCTGTTACAATGAACTCCGTGATAAATTAATTCCTTTAAACCGGAAATATCCATTGGAAAAGCTTGTATTGGCTCTTAAACACTATAATCAGATTACTAATCGACGGATTACATTTGAGTATATTTTACTGGACCAGGTTAATGATAGCCTTGATGATGCCATAAGACTAATAAAAATGGTAAAACCTTTACTAGCCAATATTAACCTTATTCCCTATAATGAAGTGGGAGGCTTACCTTTTAAAAAACCTTCTACATCTAAAGTTATGCAATTTTATAATTACTTAAATAATGAGGGTCTTAATGTAACCATTAGAGAAGAAAAAGGTGCTGATATTGCAGCAGCATGTGGACAATTGCGTGCAGAATATAGAAAATAGCGGTTATTTAATTGTTTTTAAGAAGGAATTCGTCATTTCGAGAATTGGTGATAACTTACCAATTATATTAATTCCCTGAAGCATTTGAGAGGTTTATATGGAAATAGCTGTAATCTCAGATAAAGGTTTATTAAGAAAAAAGAATGAGGATAATTCATTGGCTTTGGAGTCACACGGCTTATTTGTAGTTTGTGATGGTATGGGCGGGCACAAAGGTGGCGATATAGCTTCCAGGTTAGCTGTGGACTGTATTAGAGAGTTTTTCCTTCATGAAGATAAAGATAACCTTATTAATAACCCAATAGCAAAGTTAAACATGGCAATCCAAAAGGCCAACCAGCATATATGGTTAGAAGGAAAGAATAATTCTGAGTGTCATGACATGGGGACAACAGTTACAGCCGCCTTATTAATCGATAAACAACTTTCTGTTGCTAATGTGGGTGATAGCAGCTTATACATAATGCGTAATAAAAAGCTAAAAAAAATTACCCATGATCATACCCTGGCCGAACAAATGGTTAATGATGGTTTACTAAAAAAGGAAGAGAAAAAGGGGAGTGCTTACAACCATATACTTACTCGGGCTCTAGGTGTTGAGCCCCAAGTTGAAATAGATAATTTTGAGAGTAGGTTATATTCTCGTGATATTATAATGCTATGCAGTGATGGACTAAGCGATATGCTTGATGAAAAGGTAATTGAAGCTATTCTAAAGCCAGATAAAAGCCTTGAAGAGAATACCCATATACTACTTGATGCAGCATTAAAAAATGGTGGTCAAGATAATATCACCATTGTACTTGTGCGCATTAAATAGGAGGTAAATATTTTGGAGCCAACGATTTTAAATGATCGTTATGAATTACTAGAACAAATTGGCGAAGGTGGAATGTCCTATGTGTATCGTGCTAGGTGTCGTATATTAGATCGAATAGTAGCTGTTAAAATACTAAAGGAAGAATATTCAAATGATCTGGCTTTCGTTAGCAAATTTAAAACTGAGGCAATGGCTGCTGCTCGCTTATCCCATCCCAACATAGTTAATATTTTTGATGTAGGCCAGCAAGATGATATATACTACATCGTTATGGAATATGTTGAGGGAAAAACACTAAAAGAACTTATTGCGGAACAGGCCCCCTTAAAACCTGATCAAGCTATTAATATCGCTATTATGATATGTGATGGAATAGCGCAGGCTCATGAAAAGGGTATTATTCATAAGGATATTAAGCCACATAACATTTTGATTACTACCAATGGTATGGTTAAGGTAGCTGATTTTGGCATAGCCCAAGCTATTAGTAAAAAAACAATTACCTATGGGGGAAACATCATTGGATCTGTACATTATATCTCGCCTGAACAAGCCAAAGGTGAACCGCTCACTCCGGCTACAGATATATATTCCGTGGGATGTGTTTTATATGAGATGCTTACTGGAAGTATACCATTCGATGCCGAAAGTCCTGTAACTGTTGCTCTTAAACATATTCATAATGAACCTACACCTCCTCGTGAAATTAATAGTAACATATCACCTGGATTAGAGAGTTTAATAAATCGTTCAATGGAGAAATTACCTAGTAGAAGGTTTAAATCTGCTGAAGAGATGCGAAATGCTCTTATCAACACCAACGATAATTATTACACCAGCTACAAAGCTGGAAATCATCATAACGGGGATACGATAATTATGGCACCAGTTAATGGTAATAAGAACAATAAGACTAAAAGAAAGAAAATTCGGGCTACAGGAGTGCTTATTGCTATTATTGCAGTGTTTGGGTTATTCTCAGGTATCTTATTTATGCTAGGTGGAAATATATTTGGTAATGAGGTAGTTGTTCCTGATATTATAGGTAAGAGTATAAATGAGGCTAATGATGAATTGGCTAAACTTAATTTGACCATGAATGTTAAAGAAAAGCAATACAACGATAGCTTTGCTAAGGACACCATTATATATCAGGATCCGGGGAAAGGACAAAAGGTAAAAGAAGGCCGCGAAATAGACATTATATTAAGTTTAGGTCCTCAGGAAATAGAGGTACCCCAACTAGTGGGCAGCAAATTAACTGATGCAGAAATTACTTTACGAAATAATAATCTAGAGATAGGTAATGTAGAAGAAATATATGATGATAAGTATAAGGAAGGGTACATTATTTCTCAAAATCCCAAGGCTGGTGCAAAAGTATTAAAAAATGAAAAAGTTGATCTTATGGTAAGTAAAGGTGAAACGCCAGCTAAAGTATCAATGCCTAATTTAATAGGGCTTAATTTAGAAGCGGCCAAGGAGGAAATTTTGAAGAATAATCTTCGGGTGGGAGAGATTAGGAAAGATGATAGCGACGAATACTTTCTTAATCAGGTAATAGAACAGAATACTGATGCTGGAGTAATGGTTGATGAAGGAACAACCGTTAACCTAGTAATAAGTAAGGGACCCGGACCGCTTGTACAAACTAAAGTAATTAACCTAACATTACCAGATGAGAGTGATTTTTATAAAGTATCGGTAATTCTCCATGATTCTCAAGGTGATAAAGAAATCTATAACCAAGTTCATGCAGCACAAGAACACATTACATTAGGAGTGAATTATTTAGGGGATGCTAGCATTGAGATTAAACTTAACGACAAACCTTATAAAATTAATAAACTATAATTAGTGGGGAGGAGATTAATGGCCAATGATTATGTAGAAGGAATGGTTTTGAAAAACTATGGGGGCTTCTACTATGTGCAGAACACCGAGGAGAATATTTATGAATGCAAGTTACGAGGTAAAATTAAGCAACAGGTATTAACTGGAGACAAGGTCTTATTTACTCCGCTTGATGACAGTAGAGGAATACTTGAAAAGATACTAGCTCGTCGTAATGAATTATTACGCCCCCGAATAGCTAATGTTGATTTATTACTTATAGTTATGGCCAATGATAAACCAGCTCCTAGTCTTAGGCTCTTAGATAGCTTGCTTATAAATGCTTATTATTACAAGCTTATTCCTTATATTATCCTTAATAAAAGTGATTTGCCTGAAGATTCTCGGGCTACCCTTATAAAACAGTACTATTGTAGAGTTGGATTTAATGTTTTACAAACTTCTGTTATTAGTAATAGAGGTATTGACCTTTTAAGAAATATTATAAATCATTCGGTTACAGTTATGGCCGGGCCTTCAGGAAGCGGAAAATCGAGTTTGTCAAATTGTTTAATAAAAGGCGCAGGCATAAAAACTCAGGAAGTTAGTAATAAGATTGGCCGCGGTAAACATACTACAAGACATGTTGAATTATTCCCTTTACTTACTGGAGGTTGGGTTGCTGATACCCCGGGTTTTAGTGTTGTAAATATTTCTAATATTGATAGTTCTAAGTTGGCTGATTACTATCCTGATTTTCAGGAATATAAAAAAAATTGTCAGTATTCCAACTGCATGCACTACCGGGAGAAAGAATGTGCTGTTAAACAAGCTGTAGATAATGGCTTAATAGCTAAATTTCGTTATGATAATTACGTAACTATGATAGAAGAGCTTAATAAGAATAAGAGGTGCTACAGTTGACCTTAGTTGCTCCTTCCATTCTGTCAGCTAATTTTACCCGGCTGGCTGAGGATATAAATATAGTAAAAAAAGCAGGTGCAAACTGGTTGCATATTGATGTTATGGACGGGCACTTTGTACCTAATATAACAATTGGGCCGCAGGTTGTAGCCGATATACGGCAGGAGAATGATTTAGTACTTGATGTACACCTAATGATAGAAAGACCAGAAGTAATGATACCTGAATTTGCTCGGGCTGGTGCTGATATTATTACCGTACATTTTGAAGCTTGTTCTCATTTGAATCGGGTTATTAACCAGATTAAAGATCTAGGGATTAAAGCTGGAGTCGCATTTAACCCAGCAACATCTTTATTTAATCTAGAAGAAATCATACATGATGTTGATTTAATTTTATTAATGACAGTTAATCCTGGCTTTGGAGGGCAGAAATTTATTCCTGCGTCTATAAACAAGATTGGTCGTTGCAGAAAGTTACTGGATGATAGCTCAGTAACGCCTTACCTTCAGGTTGATGGAGGGATAAACTTAGATACAGGCACAGACGCAGTAAAGGCTGGAGCAAATGTACTAGTTGCTGGTTCCTATATATTCAAATCTTCTTCACCAAAAACAGCAGTAGCTAATTTAAAGCATATTGGTACTACTATTGACCGTTAACAATACTAGTGCTAATATAAGAAAAAATTCATATTTAAGCTTTCTTCAGGGATGGGTGAAATTCCCTATCGGCGGTAAAGCCCGCAAGCCCTCAGGGCATGATCTAGTGTAATTCTAGAGCCGACAGTTAAAGTCTGGATGGGAGAAGATTAGCTTAATAATACTGTTTAAATTAAAACAGTATTATTATTGATTTTCTTAACCCGATCCTTATCGGGTTATTTTATTGTGGTAAGGCAGGAACATTTTTATGAATAATAATTTTGACCTGGTTTATATGCAAAAAGCCTTGGATCTTGCAGTTCAGGCCAAGGGGAGAACCAGCCCCAATCCTATGGTTGGTGCAGTTGTCGTTAAAGATGCACAAATTATCGGTGAAGGTTATCACCAAAAAGCTGGAACCCCCCATGCCGAAGTGATTGCCCTTAGAGCAGCAGGAGAAAAGGCCAAAGGAGCAACCTTGTACGTTAATCTGGAGCCTTGCAGTCATTATGGCAGAACTCCTCCTTGTGCTGATACTGTTATCGATGCAGGAATCAAAAGAGTGGTAATAGCTTGCTTTGACCCTAACCCCCTTGTTGCAGGGCAAGGAATAAAAATCCTTCAAAAGGCCGGAATAGAGACAACCGTTGGGATACTTCAGGAGCAAGCTTTAAAGTTAAATGAGGCTTTTTTTAAATATATTCAGACGGGTATACCTTTCTTAAGCCTTAAAGTAGCTATGACCCTCGACGGTAAAATTGCAACAAGTAAGGGTGATTCCAGGTGGATAAGCTCGAAATCTTCACGTCAATATGTACATCAATTACGAAATACTTATGATGCGATTATGGTTGGAATAGGAACAGTACTAAAGGATAATCCCATGTTAAACACAAGGCTAAATTCTAATGATACGAGAGATCCAATCCGGGTAATTATTGATAGTAAGCTTGATTTACCCCTGCAAAGTAATATAGTAATGACGGCTAAAGCGCAGCAAACCATTGTATTCTGCAGTCAAGATGCTGATTCTCAATTAAAAACAATACTAAAGGCAAAAAATATAGAAGTGATCCCTGTAGAATGTGCCGATGGGAATATAATTCCTCTGGAAGAGGTCCTTAAAATCCTGGGTAAAAAAGGTATCGTGAGCCTTTTGGTAGAAGGAGGAGGCGAAATTAACGGATATCTTATTACGAAAGGTTTAATTAATAAAATTTACTGGTTTATAGCACCTAAAATAGTGGGGGGGAGAAAGTCACCGACCCCGGTAGGTGGTATAGGAATACCGACTTTAAAAGAAGCTTTATCTGTTAAATCCATGGAAATTACCCACTTTGATGATGATATTCTAATAACAGGGTATCTATAAAAGTATTCTTAATTACACAGAAGGTGATATCATTTTTACTGGAATTGTTGAAGAAATAGGTAAAGTTAGGACAGTTAAACATAGTACTCAGTCTTTTCAAATTGATGTAACAGCTAAGCAGGTATTAGACAATATTAAACTAGGTGACAGTATTGCTGTTAATGGAGTATGTCTTACCGTAACCAGCTTTGCAAAAGATCATTTTATTGCCGATGTTATGCCAGAGACTATGGAAAAAACCACCTTAAAATATCTTAAACCTGGTGATCATATTAATCTTGAACCTGCGTTAAGGTTAAGTGATCGTATGGGAGGGCATATTGTTCAGGGACATATTGATGGTATAGGGATGATTAAAGATAAAGCAAAAAAGGATATTGCCTTGATATATGAAGTTAAAGCTCCCCCAGCAGTACTAAAATACACAGTGCCCAAAGGATCTATTACGATTGATGGCACTAGTCTAACTGTAATAGATGTTTTCGCAGATTACTTTACGGTGTCCTTAATTCCGTTCACTGCTAAACATACTATATTGGGTGAAAAAGAAAATGGTGATTATGTTAATCTCGAAAGTGACATTTTAGGAAGGTATATAGAAAAACTATTAAAATCAGGTAATGATACTAATAAAAGTTCGATTAACTTAAACTTTCTAGCCGAAAATGGTTTTATATAGGAGGATAGAAAAATGTTTAATAGTATTGAAGAGGCAATCGGAGATATTAGGCAGGGGAAAATGGTAATTATAGTTGATGATGAAGACCGGGAAAATGAAGGAGATATTGTAGTAGCAGCGGAAAAAGCCAGCCCGGATATTATTAACTTCATGGCAACACACGCAAAAGGACTTATCTGTGTTCCTATGACTGGTGAGAGATTGGATGAGCTTAATATTAAACCAATGGTTTTAGATAATACTGATAATCATGAAACGGCCTTTACCGTATCAGTAGATTATAAGTCAACTTCTACTGGAATATCTGCTTTTGAACGTGCGGCTACAATTGCAGCTCTTATTGATCCGAAAAATAATTCCCAAGATTTTAGAAGGCCAGGACATATTTTTCCATTACGTTATAAAGAAGGTGGCGTATTAAGAAGGACTGGGCATACTGAGGCTTCTATTGATTTAGCACGACTAGCCGGGCTATATCCCGCGGGAGTAATTTGCGAAATTATGAATGATGATGGAACCATGGCTAGGGTTCCTCAGCTTATGGAGTTTTCCGCCAAACATAAAATTAAAATTATTACTATTGCTGAATTAATTGAATACCGTCGTCGCACGGAAAAATTGGTAGTAAGGGTAGATGATGCTCAATTACCTACTATGTATGGGGATTTTACAGCGGTAGCTTACGAATCTGTGTTAGATAATAAGGGACACATAGCACTGGTTAAAGGGATATGGAAACCAGATGAACCTATTTTAGTACGGGTACATTCAGAATGTTTAACTGGAGATGTTTTCGGCTCTTGTCGTTGTGATTGCGGTGATCAGCTCGATTCCGCTATGAATATGATTGAAAAAGAAGGTAAGGGGATTCTCTTATATATGAGACAGGAAGGTAGAGGGATTGGCCTGGTTAATAAGATTCGAGCCTACAAATTGCAGGATAATGGTCGAGATACAGTAGAAGCAAACATTGAACTGGGTTTTCCTCCTGATCTTCGGGACTACGGGATTGGTGCTCAGATTTTGGTTGACCTGGGGGTAAAAAAAATGCGCTTGATGACAAATAATCCGAAGAAAATAAAAGGGTTGGAGGGTTATGGACTAGAAATAGTGGAAAGAGTACCCTTGGAGATGAAAATAAAAAAGCAAAATCGACGATATTTAGCTACTAAAAAAGAAAAAATGGGACATTTACTAGCTCATCTATAGAATCAGATTTTTATTATGTGGAGGTTTAGGAATACATGGGTAAAGTTTATGAAGGTAAATTATTAGGTGATGGCCAACGATTTGCTATAATTGTATCGCGTTTTAATGAATTTATAACTAACAAACTATTATCAGGATGTCTTGATGTTCTTAACCGGCATAATGTCAATATGGATAATATTGAAATAGCCTGGGTGCCCGGGGCATTTGAAATGCCGTTAATAGCTCAAAAAATGGCTAAAAGAGGGTATGATGCAGTAATTTGTTTAGGTGCAATAATACGCGGAGCCACTCCTCATTTTGAATATGTATCAGCCGAAGTGACCAAGGGTATAGCCCAGGTAGGATTAAATAGTGATTTACCAATAATATATGGAGTTATTACTGCTGATTCGATTGAGCAAGCAATAGAAAGAGCTGGAACTAAGGCAGGCAACAAGGGCGCAGATGCAGCGTTAACTGCTATTGAAATGGTAAACCTTATTAAACAAATAGATGTAAATAATTAACTTGTGTTTTGGTAGAACTAGATTTAATTTAGCTTAAATCCTTGACAGTAGTAATAAACACATATATAATATTTTTTGCTGAGACAATACTATAAATAATGCGGTAGTGGCGGAATTGGCAGACGCGCTAGATTCAGGTTCTAGTGAGGGCAACTTCGTGGAGGTTCAAGTCCTCTCTACCGCACCATAGAAAAAACCGGGAGTTCGTACGAACTCCCTTTTTTTATAATTACTTACTTTTTATATAAGTATTCTTGCAGAATGTTCGGCAAGCCACCCGGATATTACATGATAAACATTTTTTTTGGCATAATTGCCAAAGACCAGTCCTCCATGACCGATCGGATACTCATAGTATGTCTTATCAGGAGAGGACATATAATTTAAGGCAGCTTTACACTGGCTTGGTAAAACTAGATGATCTTTTTGCCCAGCCATGACCAGAAGATTTGCCTTAATTTTAGTTAGATTAACTTTTTTTCCATTAACAATAAACTGATTTTTAATAAGTTTGTTCTCCTGGTACAAATCCTTTATCCAGTGGCGGAATACTTCACCAGGCATATTTATATTACTATTAACCCATTTATTAAGAGCCTTCCATGCTATTATGGGAGTACCTTCATCAATTGACTTCCATAACCGGGTATATGTTCCCCAGAAGTTCTTAACCGGGCGTAACATCTTCACTCCAACATCAATAAAGTCCTTAGGAATCAGCTCGAAGGTATCAGCAATCTTATCGGCATCGAAATCAGGCGCTTGCATCCATATAGAAGCTATCCCGGCATTTTCGAAATCAATAGGAACCGAAAGAAGTACAAGATTTTTAATATTACGCGATAAGAGTGCTACATACATGCTTGCTATGGTTCCACCCATACAATAACCTAATATAGTAAGGTCATCACTGTTGGAGATTTGGCATACTTTTTGTGCTGCCCGTGCAATATAATCATAAATGAGATTACCGAAACCAAGGTTACGATCTTCCCAGGCAAAATCTCCCCAATCCAAGAGGTAGACATCAAAGCCTTCATTAACTAGATGTTCAACTAAACTCATACCAGGAATTAAATCTAATATATAAGCTTTGTTAATTAACGCATATATAATTAGTATTGGGGTACTAAACTTACAATCCTGTGAGGGGACATAGCGGTATAACTTAGCTTTGTTCTTGCGCCATACTATATCCTTAGGGGTAAGTCCAGTTTGGGGGACAGGATCAGATTGCAGTATTTGGGCCCATTTCTGAGTACTCAGAAGCATACGGTCAAAGTTTTTTTGCAGCTGTGCTCCTATTTCCTCAGCTGAGCCACTTAGCAAAACTTTTTCTATCATTTAAAACTCTCCAACAATTGAATTATCTTTCTCTTTAAACTTTGACGAAACTATATGTTGTCTAGGTGGAATTACAATAGCTGTACCTTCAACTATAGTATCATTATGCTGGTTATAACAAGTGGTTCTTAACTTAATTCTTCCGGCTGGCATCAATTCAATAACTTCTGTTTCGGCTCTTACAGTATCATTAATATAACAAGGTTTAAGAAATTTAACTTCCTGGTATTCATAAATTGTACCTGCTCCGGGCAGTTCATTACCAATTACAGTAGATATGAGACCAACCAACAACATACCATGAACTATACGGGTCCTAAAATGTCCTTTTTTGGCTCGCCATTCATTAACATGCAGCCAGCTAAAATCACCGGTTACTCCTGCGTACATATATACATCTGCTTCAGTTATAGTCTTTTCCACATAACCAGAATCGCCTATTTTAAGTTCTCGGTATATGTTTTCGATCACCTATCACAAACCCCCAATTAGTTAGTTTTCATCACCGTTTTGAACCAGTACAACTTTTTTGTAAAGAATGATAACTTTAAGTCTTTTGTCCAACTCGAGTAGCTTTCGAATCAAATTTCTTATAGAGATCATTTAATTCATTTTTTATTATCATCATTTCTTTTTGAGTTTCCTCAAGTATATTTGATATATTAAGCAAAATATCTCTAATTTCGCTGCTATTATTAACCATCTGATAATCAATGGTGTCCACTTTTTCTTCTACTGATATTACCAGTTCGGCAATATTAGCAAGGTCTTTTTTTGATGGGATACAACTGGCTTCAGATAAATTATCCAAAAACTGATTAGAAATATTTTTCCAAAATAGCTGCTGATTTAATGTTTGATTTAGTAATTTAACAAAGCTTTGAGAACTAACAAATTCTTTAAAAGCCTCTGACCAAGCATCCTCCGTTTTAAAGTAAAATTCTTTCCACAGTTCCGTAAAATCAGGAAAGATTATCTTATCGCTGCTATTATCTTGAGTAGTACTTTTATCATCTTCAGACAATGCTTCAGGCTCCTTTCGGATAATGTTTAAAGGTTGTTAACCTTTTTAGCTAGTTCATCAATTTTTTTGTTAATTTCCTCAAAATATTTACTAATTGGTTCCGCGTTTTCTACTGCAGTATTTACTGCTTCTTGAATCATTTTTTGCATCTGAACCTGGTTATTTTTGACTTGCTTCATTAATTCTTCGATTACTTTACTGTTTGTTTCACGAGCCATTTGCCGCTGCTCAAGATATTTCTTTAACATATTATCAAATTGCTCCTGGGTCCAGGAGATACTACCCATACTGAGCAACCACATATCCCAATACTTTTCCATTAAGCTATCGGTAACTGCAAAAGTCTTTTTTAAAGCTTCATTATTCAAAAAAATCAGCTCCTTCTATAAATAATCATGGTTAACTAATGTAACCTATAATAATGTTTATATCAATAAAGTATCTTGGTTATATAAAATGATTTGTATAGACTTTTTATTAGTTTATAATATGGTAGATACCCCTCCCTTCCTCGGTATCGGCTTCTAGAGCCGAGGTTCACCAAACCTCCCTCCTTTCGTTATATGAGAATAAAAATATTTAGGTAGATGTGAATGGCAAATTTATTAACTGATTCATTTATACAATTATACTGCTAATAAGGTGCGAATGTCAACCAAAAAGTGAACCACTGTGCTGATTAAAAACTGAGCCACTAATGCTAGTTTAAAAGTGAGCCACTTTGCTCACTATCTGGCTTTGATACAACTTCATAGTTGAGTTATC
>JBMNOV010000013.1:0-41262 GCA_050943255.1 Syntrophomonadaceae bacterium | reverse complement strand
TTTCTACACTAAATTGGATCCTGAATACAATCTTTGACCAAGCCAGGTTTAATTTTTCTGAATTTTTGATAGCGTTATCCCATTCATTGTAGGAGATGTTTTGGGATATTTCGTCTAAGTAATATATAAAATTATCATGGATTCCCGATGGTTGCTTAAAAAGATTCCCGCTGTTCATAACCAATATAAATAGGGCAAATAAAAATATAACAGAAAAATAGTATAAAATTTGTTTCATACTTATTCCCCTTCAGTAAGATTGTCTATATATTTATCAATATATAGATTACCGCTGGTAGAATCATAACTAGCTATGAAAACATCAGTATAGCTGCTAATTCCCTGGGCACGTAATTGTTGTTCTAACCAGACCCTGTCAACCCCAGTTTTAGCCAGGTTTTCCTCAATTATTAACCCATTATAGATTAATTCATTATTTAAACCAGCATTTTTAGGAGAAATATTTAAATCACTGGGAGTAACAGGCTGGTATTGGGGTTTAAGCAGCACTGAAAGCTGTCCATTATTTTCCAGAACAGCAAAAGCTACCCGTGTCAGATCAAAAACATTTTTATCTCTTAATTGTTCCAATAAGTCTGAAGTAGTATAACGCAGTTTATACATATTCTGTTCCAAGATTTTACCATTCATAATAACAATTGTTGGTACGCCAGTCAGGTAACGCTGGCTTCTTTTCGATAAAAAAGAAATATACTGAAGGATTACTACAGCAATTGCCCAAGTTATTATCCCTATCCAGTGAGGCCAGGCCCTGCTGCTTAGATCAACAGAGAGGCTTGCAGCTATTGAACCTATTGTTATTCCCAGTACATAGTCAAAAAAGGTAAGCTGGCTAATCTGCTGTTTGCCGAGAACACGTGCTAAAATTAGCAAAGTGAAAAAAGCTATTAAACTTCTTACTACTACAACTAAAGCTTCGTCCAGATTTAAACACCTCGATATTTACAACTCTAAAACTATTATGGACCTTTTTATTACCTAAAATTCTAATGGCAGATGAATTATAAGATTGAGCTATATTTACCTAAATATAGGATTTTACCACAACAAATTCCAGCATACATTGAGATTACCAAATTTATATAGTATAATTACCTAAGAATAGTCGAATTACCAAAAATTTCTTAACAGATAGGATTATAACACAGGGAGATAAAATATGGCTGTTGAGCGGAAAACCAGGGGAAAAGTGCTAAATGAATTTGGTATTCTTACTGAAGAACAGCTAATGGTAGCAGTTGATGAACGAGAGTATAGCGGGGAATTAGACAAGATTCTGGTGAATCATGGAATTTGGGGTAAGCAACAATTAACGGAAACCTTTAAACTATGGTCAGATATTCCGCAAATACAGATTAGCAAAATCCAGGTCGATCCCGAAGTTATTAAAATACTACCACCTCATTTAATTCGTCAACATCATGTACTTCCTATTACAAGTAATAATAATAATCTTACAGTTGCTATGTCTGACCCGTTTAACCAACGAATTTTAGATGATCTAAGAATGGCCAGTGGTATGGATATTACCCCTCTTTTGGCAAGTGAAAGTGAGTTAGTGGCAGCTATTCAGCAATACCTGGCATTTAGTTTGGATCCGGTAATGGAACGAATACTGGAGCAGTTGGATCAGAATGCCCGCATAGATGCTCCTGATCAAAAAGAAAAAAATCCTTTTAAAATAAATGATGAAGCGCCGATTATTCGCTTTGTTGATGCGATATTAAAGCAAGCAGTTAATGCTAAAGCTAGTGATATTCACATCGAACCTCAGGCTAAACAGGCTAGAGTTCGGTTTCGCGTAGATGGAGACTTGTACCAGGTATTAACCTTTCCCCTAGGTTTTCTGGCAGCTGTTATATCTCGTCTTAAAATTATGGCTAGTATGGACATAGCGGAAAAACGTACTTCCCAGGATGGACGCTTTTGGCTGGAAATTGATCAGCGGGAAATTGATTTTCGGGTTTCTTCTTTACCTATCAATTATGGTGAAAAGATGGTCTTAAGAATACTTGACCGGGCCCATGCTCTTACTGGTATAGAACAATTGGGGTTGAGTCCAGGTAACCAGAAAAAGTTAATGAAATTAGCTCATCGTCATTATGGATTAATTTTAGTAACTGGACCTACTGGTTCGGGCAAGACTACCACATTATATTCAATACTCAGAGAAATAAATATGGTAAATAAGAATATTATCACCTTGGAAGACCCTATCGAGTATTCAATCGAAGGGGTAAACCAAGTTCAAATTAATCCTAAGGCTGGTCTTACTTTTGCCAGTGGCTTAAGATCAATTTTACGGCAGGATCCTGATGTTATTATGGTGGGCGAAATAAGGGATAGAGAGACGGCTCGTCTGGCAGTACAAGCTGCTCTTACTGGACATTTAGTGATTTCCACTTTGCATACTAATACTGCTGCAGGAACTATAGCTCGTTTAAACGAAATGGGAATTGAAAATTATCTTCTGGCTAACTCTTTGATTGGTGTTGTTTCTCAGAGGCTAGTTCGGCGTATATGTCCAAATTGCCGGGAACCGTTTAAATTAGATGAAAAAACAGCAGTAAAACTAAACCTAATAGAGGAAAGTTATCAGGAATTTTTCCACCCAGTTGGCTGCAGTATGTGCCGGCAACTGGGGTATCAGGGACGCTTAGCACTGCATGAGTTAATGCTGTTAGGTAACCGAAGCCGTGAGGTAATAAGCCGTGGAGCTATTTCCGAGAATAGCATACAGCAAATTGCCTTACAAGAAGGAATGAAAACAATTAAAACAGATGGTATAGGTAAAGCCAAAAAAGGATTAACTTCTCTGGAAGAAGTGATAATGGCTATATCACTTGGGTGATAATAACCAGATTGTTTGTCTTTTGGAGGTAGGGATTTGCAATATCTTTATCGGGTGAGAGATCGTCAGGGAAAAGTATTCAAAGGTTATTTACAAGCTGAAAATGAGAGTTCGGTAATAAATAATCTATTAGGTCAAAATTATTACATTTTATCTTTGAAACAAGTACATAAGTCAAGTTCAGAAATTAAAGTCAATCTAAGTAAGGTAAGTAATCGTGATCTTATTATAATGACGCGGCAGCTCTCTACTATGGTAACAGGCGGTATGCCTATTTTAACCTGTTTTCAGGTTATAAAAAATCAAACCAGTAATAAAAAGCTTATACAGGCTATTAGCAAAATATGCACTGACTTGGAAGGGGGAATGCCCCTCTGGCAGGCAGTAGCTTCTCACCCTGACATTTTTTCTCCTATTTACATCAGCATGCTAAAGGCTGGGGAAATGGGGGGGAAATTAAACACCATATTGGATCGGCTAATTATTCATCTTGAGAGGGAAGATGAGATAAGTTCTAAAATTAAATCAGCATCCCTATATCCAGTTATTGTAAGCTTAGCTGCTATTATTATGGTGTTTGGTCTTATCACGTTTGTTATGCCAACCTTTATTAATGTCTACCAGTTCTCAGGTGCTACTCTTCCTAAATCAACCCGTATTTTACTTAATTTCAGCAGCTTTCTCCATGATTGGTTTTTTTACTTAGCAGTTGGCATTGTACTCCTTGTTATAGTATTGAAATACTGGGCTAAGACAGTTAGAGGCCGCTTATCATTTGATTACATTTATTTGCACCTGCCTATATTCGGGAAGGTTCTTGCCCATATCATTGTTGCACGGTTTGCTCGTATCATGGGAATATTAATTAGATCCGGTATACCTGTTCTGGCTGCCCTGGAGGTTGCACAAGGGGTGGTAGGTAATGCAGTTATTAGCAGGGCTATTTATATGGCCAGGAAAAGTATTGGTGAGGGGGAATCAATTTCCCAACCGCTTGCTGCTACCGGGGTATTTGAACCTCTGGCAATACACATGATTGCTGTTGGAGAGGAAAGTGGAACACTAGGTGAAATGTTTATTCGACTGGCTGAGCATTTTGAAAAGGAGCTTGTCTATATGCTTGAGTCTCTACTGGCGATAGTAGAACCGGTACTGATTCTATTAGTTGCTGTTTTGGTAGGGGGCATAGTTATTGCAACTATTAGTCCTATTTTCGAAATTGTTAATGTATTGGGTTAATAGATAAGTATTATTACTCTTTTTAGGTAATAGGGGAGGTCATTTTAATAAAAATATTTTCGATAATCGCCAGGAAAAATAGATTAGGCTTTACCCTGCTGGAGTTAATAATAGTAATGGCTATTTTGGCTATTCTAGCAGCATTAGTAGTTCCTGGATTCGCAGGTTTAGTAAATAAATCTCGGCAGGAAGCTGACGGGATTAATCGCAATATGATAGAAAATGCAATTGAGATAAGTTATGCCGCAGGGGACTTAAGTTTGCCTGTAAGTGGAACAAGTGATGATTTAATGGAAGAGTTAGCCCGTAAAGGTTATTTAAGAGATAGTGAAATTGAGCTTCCTAATGATTCAAGTAAAAAATATGCGGTTAGAGTAACTACTGTTAACAATATGATTATTAAGGTTGAAATTTCTGCAATTCCAAAATAGTTTTCTCTTATGATTTTTTAGCAGTTATAATTTCTTTGTTATATTCAATTCGGAAGAAGGTAAGAGCAGTAATGTTATTCACCCTAAGTATTACAGGGCTTATAGTTGGTTCATTTCTTAATGTAGTAATATACCGGCTTCCTCGAGGTAAGTCAATAGTATGGCCAGGGAGCTACTGTCCTGACTGTGGGCAGAAGATAAAGGTTATTGATCTCTTGCCTGTGCTAAATTATTTATGGCTTAAAGGCCAATGTCGCTTTTGTAATCACAAGATTAGTCTATGTTATCCGCTAGTGGAAATACTGACATTAACTGCTTTCTTATTGATCTACATGAATTTTGGGTTGTCGGGGGAAAGTCTTGCTGGGGCTTTACTAACTATTTGGTTAATTCCAGCCGCATTTATTGATGTTTTTCATGGTATTATACCTAACCAGATAAGCATTACCGGTCTTGTTATTGGCCTTGGCAATTCTTTATTTACTATAGGAATTACTTCATCAATAATAGGGGCTTTATTTTTTGGGGGAGTTTTATTATTAGCTGCTGTTTTATCTGGGGGAGGAATGGGCGGTGGAGATATTAAAATGGCTGCGGCTATAGGCGCCTTTACCGGGTGGCAGGGCGCTATCCTGGCATTTATTCTGTCATCTTTATTAGGTGGAGTGGTCGGCTTATTCCTTTTAATCAGCCATAAGGCCAACCGTAAAAGTACTATAAAGTATGGCCCTTATCTGGCTCTAGCAGGTTTTATAGCTTATGTCTGGGGTGTCCAAATAATAGAGTGCTATATAGCTTTATTTTAATGCTTAAGTTTTTAATGAGGCATTATGGAAAAATCATTTAACTTTTATAAGCAAGAAGAAGGATTAAGTCTTATTGAAGTCATGGCTGCATTAGTATTATTATCCTTATCAGCTATTACCTTACTAAGTGTCTTTACTAATACCAGCCAGTGGATTAAAAGCTCAGGGAATAGAACTATAATAATGCAGTATGCCAATGCTATTTTAGAATCTACTAGAGCCCAGGCAAGTGATCTGACTAATTTGCAATTTCCTTTCTCAGGAGTCTTAAAACTTAGTGATAGCAATGAATTAGATAACGAGTTTAACTATCGCTTGACACATGCGGATGAGGTAGTATTCGCTATTAATATTTATGCTCCTGCAACTGATTTAATAGCTGATGCTACTCTTTGCATAGCTCGACATGATGAAGTTTCATATTATCCGGATGATAACATTAGTCTACCTTTTGATGGTAATTTATTTGATGTGAAAGTTGAAATTGAATGGAAAGACCAAGAAGTAACCAAGAGTTATGAAATATCGACTATTGTGGGGTCAAAGTGACTAGCTTAATTCAAAATACACGGCAATTAAAGAGTGATGTTAATGGTTTAACTCTATTAGAGGTTTTAGCAGCCCTTGCTTTATTGAGTATATTAGCATCTGCTATCTTAGGTGTGTTTTCATCAGGAGTATCTATATTTAATCGAGAATGTTTACAAGCTAACGCCCAATATGATGCCCGTATGGCTATGGATAATATTATCGCTGATATCCGTGAATGTAAGAATATAGGTAATTTAAAGCCTGCTGCCTATGAAATCAGAGATAATAACAACCTTCCTATAACTTCGGGTACACCAATTATATCAGGGCAGCCGATGAGGCTTTACTTGGAAAAAACTGAGGCAATTGGCGGAATAGATCAGGACTGTACGGTATTATATTTTGTCAATACCCAAGGGGAGCTTTTCCGGCAAAGAAGGCTTTTCCCTTCCGGGGTAATCAGTGATTCATATGCTATTACAGTAAATAAGGTGAATGCTACCTTTAGGGAAGAAAACGGGGCAATTGTGATCAATATAGTAATACTGGATAGTAAGAATAATAAGCTTTTTGAATTGGCCAATACGTGTAATCCGCGGATAGATTAGGGGAGCTATGCATAATTATAATTCTTGTAAAGAATCCGAGCGGGGCAGTGCGGTGTTAATGTCCTTAATGATCTTCTTTGTAGTTAGTATACTGGCTGTTGCCATTTTGGTTGTAGCAGCTTTGGAAAGTAAAATTAGCCTTAACTATGTTAATCGGGAACAGGCTTTACAGGCTGCTGATGCAGGAATAAGAGTAGGCAGGAGTATTGCCATGAACTACCTTGCTGCTGGGTTAACCCCACCTAAAAATCAGAATATAAAACTAAATAACAATACAACTGTTTCTGTTAATATTAGCAGCAAAGAAAATAAGAGTATAATAAACATCTATTCCAAGGGTATAGTGCGGGAAAAAAATAATACTATTTCTGCCCAGCAAGAAGCTGAAGCCCAAATGCTGGTAAATGGATTGCCTAATTACCCGGCAAGGGCTGACAGTATGAAAGTTATGGGTAAATATTATATAGATATGGACTGGGCAGTGGCCGCTTCCGAACCCCGGCTTGGGCTAGATCCATGGCCAATACCCGCTGATTATAGGTTGTATGGTCCAAGTTGCGAAGGTAGTCCCAACCCGCAGAATCGAAATCCCAACCATTTTTCATATTGGGTTGATTATAATTATATTTACGATAAGAATGGTCAGAAAGTGGCTCACAACTTACAAGATTCATATGTTTACCTTGCTCCATTTTACAGGCCACAAGGCAAAGTAAGCTTTTATGATCAGTATAATAACCCAGCTCAGGTAGCTTTTAATCAACTAAATAATAATATGTTACCTGGCGAAGCTGATAATCTTTTTTACGATGTTAATGATTTTGCCCATGATGTGACCAATATATTCGGGATAATGCCTAATGTTATTACATATGAGCCTGATAAAACATTTAATACATTACATTTTATTGATGAAAACATATGGGTACCCAACCCCGATTTATTTTCCTTTACCGAAAGGGAACTTGAAGGTCTATGCCGTATTGCTCAAGATAACCCAGATAGGTGGGAATATATCGAAATAGGGGATCCCGAGCTACATCACCTGGGAGGTAATAGGTATGAACTAGTAGAAGGTCTGGTAAAAAAAGATGTTATTTTTATTGATTGGGATAGAAAAAATTCTCCAATAAGCGTACCTGAAGATTTTACCATTGTGGCGGATTTTACGAAAATAACTAATGAAGCTAATAAGAAAACCAACAATATAGAGCAGGATAATAAGCATAGAATAATAATAGCAAGTCCTGGTAATGTTGAAGTTGGCTATGATAGCCTTGATGTTGACTCAGCTAATACTGGGTTAGCTTTAATTATTCTATCATTACAAAATATCGACTTACAGCTTGATCCTCCAGAATTTAATAATCATTCAAGAATCATATCTGAGGACGATATTATTAATCGCCAGGCCCGCATATGTCTCATTTCGGGGAAGAATATTAAAATCACTTCATTCGCTCGAAATATGAGGATCTATGGGTTATTACATGCTGTTAAAGATATAAAACTATTAATTGATTATTATGATAACAACCAAATTGCTTTAATAGATAAAAAGGTTGAAATAACCAAGCAACCCGATATTATTAAGGAGTTTCCTGAATCATGGACTTTTTTAGGCATGGGGTCGTTGTTATCTTATAAATATCTGGATTAACAGGGGGATGGGAAGATTGGTGTTAAGAAAACCATGGGGTATGGGTCTTAACATTGGCAGCCGTAAAATCAAGTTAATAAGTCTGTATCAAGAAGGTAATGCAATTAGGTTGGAACGGTACGGTAGTATCATTATACCGCCGGGGGTGATTGAATCCGGCATAATACATAAGCCCCAATACTTAGGTGAAGCTCTAGGAGAAATGGTTAGCGAACTCAATTATAAAAATAAAAGAGTTATCTCAGCTGTGTCTGGAGCTCAGGTTTATACACGCATTTTGGTCATGCCCAGGATGAAACTTTCAGAATTAAAACCAGCGGTAAAATATGAAGCAACTACATTTCTACCCATACCAATAGAACAGGCAGCAATGGATATATATCCTTTACGTCAGTTTAAAGATGAGGAAGGTGCCAAAGTTGAAGTATTTTTTATTGCAGTTCGGCGTCAACAGGTAGATAGCCTTGATCTCGTTTGCAGAATCGCTGGTCTAAGGCTTAATGTAGTTGAAATAGAACAACTAGCGCTACAACGGTTATTTAATAATTTTGATCAAAAAGAAATAATTGCTTTATTAAATATCGGATTTAACCGGTCTTATTTGTCAGTATTTCAAGGAAATATATTGGTTTTTAATCGCTATCTTTCAATTGGTTTGGCAAATCTGGCTACAAATGAGAGCGGAATCATTAATCAAAATAATATACGGGAAAAAAATAGCATTATTCATAGTGGTCAACCTGATCACTTGGTTAGGGAAATTGTAGCTGAAGTGGCTCTTTCGGTTGAGTATTTTCATTTTCAGAATCTGGGGAGTCTCGACAAAATTATTATCTGTGGTGGTAGTTCCTATCTTACCAATTTAGCTACCCTTCTGGCAACCGAAATACATTGTGAGGTACAGATAGCTGATCCCCTTTCATGTCTGATCCTTCCAGAAGGAGTTACTGATAATGCACGCCGGGAACTACAGCAGGATTTTGCGGTGGCTATAGGACTGGCCATGAGGGGGCTTTATCGTAATGCTTAGGCATAGTATATTAATTAATTTATTAGAGGTTGACCTGAGTAAGGTTAGGAAGAAAAAGCTTATTCTTACTACTAGCGCCGTAATAACTGCCTGGTTGGTTGTTTTAGTTAGTATCTATTGGGTTAGCATAAATTCCTATCATAAGCAACAGGTCATAAATCAAGATCTTACTGGACAATTAGCCCAGTATTACAAACGGCAGAACACATATCAATTTTATGAGGATTTTATTAAAGAGTTTAATGCTAAAGCCGATACGATAAACGAAGTTGAAGCCTGGCAGATTTCTTATAAAACAGTACTAATGGAGATTTCAAACATCCGTTTACCTGATATGACAATAGAAAATGTTAAGATGGAACCTGGAAAATTAAGTATAAATGGCACTGCTAGTAATTTTGAGGATGTTTCTCATTTCCTATCTGGTTTAAGAAAAAAACCACTATTAAATGATGTAAAGATGGTATTGTGTGAAGCTAATAATGATGGAAATATTACTACATTTCGTATTGAAACTGGTTGGGAGGCAAAAGCCCAATGAGAATATCCAAAAGAGAGCAGGTCTTACTACTAGTATTAGTAATACTTCTTTCATTTTATATTTTTTATATAAGTTTTTACCAACCTATTAAAAAGGATATAGTAAAGCTTACTGCTGAAAATGCTAAAATGCAAGGTTTAATCGAGAATGAAAAGGGCAAAGCTGAACGAGCCCGGGAGTGGGAAAACAAAAAGAGCGAAATTAAGGCTAATTATGTGCAAATGAAGCTTAAGCTACCAGACCAAGCTTCTATTCCTGAAGTGATATCCTCTTTGGCCCAAAGTGCGGAAGATTCTAATGTAAATTTGCAGAGCATTAGTTACTATTACCGGGAGGATAATTCTTATAGTAACAACCTGCAAATCGAAGATAGTACCATTAAGACTTGTGATTTTGAGATAATAGCCAATGGCAGTTATTATAATCTGTTATTATTGTTAAGCAAGATAGAAGATGCACCGCGCATTTATGTAATAAATAGTTTAGAGCTAAACATGATGAAAACTAAGGGACAGGTTATGCTTGATCCATTGTCAATAAATCATGGTATGCCGGATTTAACTGACATTGAGCAGGAAAAAACTAGCCAGCAGTCTGATAACGGGAAACTAGCTTTAAGGTTGCATCTTACTACTTATTATGATCCCTTTTTGGTGTTAGATATTGATAGTTTGTCGGGATTTTCTGCTAACAGTTTAAAATAGCGCAGACTAATATATTGTTTATTATAGGTTGTCGAGCAGGAATAATCACGTTTTTACGAAATCTAATTAATATGCAGTATTTAAGGGAAATATATAGGGTAATGTTATTATTTTGGAGGAATTTATGTTGGATAAAATAATACTGGAAAAGGTTCTCGAAGAAGCTCTTAAAAGAGGTGGGGAATTTGCTGAAATATATGTAGAAGAAAAGAAATTAAATAATATTTTTTGCGAAGATAATCGTATTGAAAAAGTTAACTGCGGGAGAGAAAAGGGTGCCGGAATACGAGTAGTAACGGAAGGTAAAACAGCTTATGTTTATACAAGTGATTTAAGTGAAGAAGGACTTCTTAAAGCTGCTGCGGTAGCCCGACATGTGGCGGTTACCAGTAATAAATCAAGGACTATTTCACTTAAAGTTAAAAAGCCTTCCTTTGAATTGAACTGTAAGCGGATGCCTGATTCAGTTAGTTTTGACGAAAAAATTGAATATATTTTATCTGCCAATAAGAGCGCTCGCACAGTCTCCGAAGAGATTCGTCAGGTTACAGTGGCTGCGGGTGATGTTTACAAAAAAGTGACTATAGCTAATAGCGACGGTGATTTGGCTGAGGATGAACGTACCCGGATAAGGTTGATAGTAAGTACAGTTGCTGCCCGCGCTGGAATCATTCAGACAGGCTATGAGTCAGTTGGGGGAGTATGTGGCTGGGAATTACTGCAGGAGATTGATTTTGATGATATGGCTCAAAAGTCGGCTTCACTAGCTGTTAATATGCTTTCTGCCCGTCCCGCCCCTGCAGGGCGTATGCCAGTAGTTATGTCTTCAGAGGCTGGAGGGACTATGGTACATGAGGCTTGTGGTCATGGACTTGAAGCTGACCTGGTACAGAAAGGGCTTTCGGTTTACCAGAATAAGTTGGGTGTAAAGGTGGCAGCTGACGGTGTAAGCGTAATTGATGATGCTACTATAGAAGGTAAGTATGGTACCTTTCGTTTTGATGATGAGGGTAATTATGGGCAGCGAACGGTATTAATCAATAATGGTGTTTTAGAAGGTTATTTGTATGACCGTTTAACGGCAGCTAAAGAACAAAGGGATTCTACTGGAAATGGTCGGCGCGAGTCATATCAGGATAAACCTATACCAAGAATGAGCAATACATTCATAGCTCCCGGTAGGGATGAACCAGAAGAGATCATTAAATCAGTCTCATCAGGTTTACTAGTTAAAAAAATGGGTGGGGGCCAGGTTAATACTACTAATGGTGATTTTGTATTCGATGTACAGGAGGCCTATATAATTGAGGATGGTGAAATAAAATACCCGGTACGAGGTGCCACTTTAACTGGTAATGGACCAAAAGTATTAAATAATATAGATCGGGTTGGGAAAGACTTGGGATTTAGTATTGGAGTATGTGGAAAAGAAGGGCAAGGTGTTCCAGTCTCTGATGCTCAGCCAACCATTCGTATTAAGGAATTAATAGTGGGGGGAACTGCTCCTGCCAGCGGGCCTAGAAAAAACAAAATCCGGAGAGTATAAGATTTAAAAACGTATTTGATTATTTAATAAAATCAGGTGGTGTGATAATGGAAGATTTTTTAAGAAACGCAGGTGAACAAGCTTTAGAGCTGGCACGAAGAAAGGGAGTGGAGGCTGAGGCCTTTTTATTGCATAGCCGTGAATTAAGTGCTGAGGTTATTGATGGAAAAGTAGAAACCTTAAAAGAAGCAGAAGAAGCAGGTATGGGATTAAGGGTAATTAATCAGGGAAAATTGGGTTTTGTTTTTACCAGTGATCTTTCTTATCAGGCAATAGCAAAGGTAGTGGAAGATGCCATTAGTATATCGCACTACACTGAGGCTGACCCTTATAATTGTTTGCCTTGGGGGAAATACGAATATCCGGTGCTTGAGGTTTATGATCCCAGTATACCTGGTACTAGCCTGGAGGCTAAGATAGAGATGGCTCGGGAAGTAGAGCGTATAGCATTATCTACCGATTCAAGGATTAGCATTATTGAGCGGGCAGGCTATGAAGACAGTGAGTTTACTAGTGTAATTATGAATACCAATGGAGTTTACACCAGTGGTAAAGGTAATTTTTGCGGAATATATATTTTTTTAGTAGCTCAAGAAGATGGAGATGCTCAGAATGGCTTTTCAGTAATGGTTAGAAAAAATTATAAAACTCTTAATCCAGACTTTACCGGCAGGGAAGCTGCCAACAATGCAGTTAGGGCATTAAATGCCCGCAGGATAAGCTCAGCTCATTTGCCCTGTGTGATGGAACCGTACGTAGCTACCCTTTTTTTAAGTTTGCTGGCTCAAATGGTTGATGCTCAAATGGTACAAAAAGGAAAGTCTCTTTTTGCCGGAAAATTACAAGAAGTAGTAGCTTCACCAGTAGTAAACCTGATTGACGATGCAACCTGGGATGGGGGTATTGGAACATTTCCCTTTGATGGTGAAGGAGTACCTGCTCGAAAAAATACGGTTATATCTGACGGAGTACTGATTGGTTATCTTTATGATTGTTATACTGCTAGCAAAGCTGGCTTGGAGTCTACTGGAAACGGACAGCGTGGTTCATTTCGAGGCTTGCCTTCGGTAGGTACTAGTAATTTTATCTTACAAGCAGGCAGCAAATCTGCCCAAGACTTATTTGGTGATATAGAAAAGGGCTTATATATAACTGAAGTAATGGGTATGCATACAGCTAATCCGATTTCGGGGGACTTTTCTGTGGGAGCAGCAGGGATTATGATTGAAAATGGAAAGCTGACTTACCCGGTACGAGGAGCAACTATTGCTGGTAATTTGGGGGATTTTTTTAAGGATATTGAGTCTGTCGGAAATGATTTAAGGTTTTTTGGAGGTAAGGCCGCTCCCAGCATTAGGATAAAGAGCTTGAGTATAGCTGGCGATTTGTAAAGAAGCAGCTGCATAAGAGAGGGGGTATAATATGAAGGGTACTTTTGCTTATGTGGCTGCATTACTTTATTTTTAAACAAATTTAATAACCGGCAATTCAGTATTATTTAATTGTTTTACATAATACAGTAGTGCGGTAAAATAGAAAAGTAATTTTGTAAAATGCATTTTGACAAAATTTAATCAAGCTTATTTTAAGTTGGGTTTTGAGCGAGGATAATTAATGAGTGATCGGATTAAGAGAATTTTATTGGCAATGGATAAATATCAAGTTGATGCTTTTTTGATTAGTAAAGCCGAAAACATACGCTATCTTTCGGGATTTACCGGAGGGGAAGATGCTTGGCTCTTGATAACTAAAAAGAATCGCTATTTACTTACCGATTCCCGTTATTATGAACAGGTAGAAAGGGAAGCACCTGAATGGGATCTAGTAAAGATTAGACCACCTGGTTTTTTGGAACTTAAGGAGGTTTCTTCAGGAATTAACCGTATAGCGGTCGAATCTCATGCTATTGCTTATAATACTTACCATCAACTGGAACAATCTATAGAAACTGAGCTGGTACCGCTGGCTAATGTGGTTGAGGAACAACGTCAGGTAAAAGACGAAAATGAACTACAAATGCTTAGAGAGGCTGCCCGTATTGGGGATAATGTTTTTACTGAGCTTTGCTGTCATAAAATAGCGTCCGGGGTAAGCGAAAGGATGCTAGCCAATGAGGTAGCCTATTTATTACGGCAAAAAGGATGTGATAGTGAAGCCTTTGCAACTATTGCAGTAGCAGGAGAAAATGCTGCCCTACCTCATGGTCGCCCAAGTGAGCGCAGACTGGTATCAGGAGATATGCTCATCCTTGACTTTGGAGGTAATTATAATGGTTATGCCTCTGATATGACTCGGACTGTGGCTATAAGTAATAGCGATTCGAAGTTACAGGCACGATACCAGGCTGTATTAGAAGCACAGGAGCTTGGTATTTCTCTTGTGAAGGCCGGTGTTGCTTGTTGTGAAATCGACATGGCAGTCAGGGAATGTTTGAAAAAGTACGGCCTTGATAAATATTTTCAGCATAGTATTGGCCATGGCCTAGGTCTGGAGGTTCATGAGATGCCTTCTCTTTCCTCGCGTAGTAATGCTATTCTGCAGGAGAATATGGTTGTAACAGTAGAGCCGGGAATTTACATTAAAGGTTGGGGCGGAATACGCATTGAGGATATGGTTGTAGTTAAGAACGGGGGATGTGAAGTCATAACCCACAGCAATAAAAGCTTATTAATAATTTGATGGAGGGATAAGATGATATCGGTTAATGACTTTAAAACCGGAGTTACTATTGAAATTGAGGGACAGGCTTGGCAGGTAGTCGAGTTTCAGCATGTAAAACCAGGCAAAGGGGCTGCATTTGTTCGGGCTAAACTAAAAAATGTTAAAACCGGCGGGTCGGTTGAACGAACCTTCCGCGGCGGGGAAAAAGTACCTCGTGCTCATCTGGACAGAAGGGAAATGCAGTATCTGTACAAAGATGGGGATGATTATGTGTGTATGGATAATGAAAATTATGAGCAGATAACTATTAGTGCCGAAGCGATTGGTGATGGGGTTAAATGGCTGTTGGAGAATATGAACATACAGGTATTGTTGTTTCAAGGCAATATTATTGGCATAGAATTACCTAACTTTGTAGAACTAGTTGTTGTAGATACTGAGCCTGGGGTAAAAGGTGATACTGCTACCGGAGCTACGAAAAATGCTACACTGGAAACAGGCGCGGTTGTTCAGGTGCCACTATTTGTTAATACCGGTGATAAGTTAAGAATTGACACCCGTGTTGGCCAATATATGGAAAGAGTTTAGTTTAGAAAACCCTTGCCGATAAATTTTAAAAAAATGGTTGATAGTAGGGATTAATTCCTTGTGTTTGTAGCAATATATTATTGGCCATATTTTTAATATTTTAAAGGAGGCAAGGTTGTGCGGGATATTAGTGAAAAGGTAAGCTATTTGCAAGGATTGAGCGAAGGCTTAAGTATTAGTGATGGCAATCCTCAAGGTAAAATTATTACTGGTATTTTATCAGTACTGGAAGACATCTCCGGAACACTAACTGATATGAATTCTGAAATCAACACGGTTAAGGAATATATTGAAAGCATTGATGATGATCTATTTGAACTTGAAGAGAATATCAAGAAGGAACATGATGTTATTGAGGTCAAGTGTGATAGCTGTGGCGAAGAGCTAGTTTTCGATGCAGATTTGTTGGAAGATGACGATGTTATTGAGATTATCTGTCCGCGTTGCAATGAAGTAGTTTTTATAAATGATGGTTCATTTGATTTTGACTACGGCGAAACTGGAGATGAGATCGAAGATAAACAGGATACCCGAAATTTAAACTCGTAAAGCTTAGGCCAAGTTTATAAAAAAGGTACGGTCTCTTTAGAGAATTGCTGAGCCTTTGCATAGTACTCCTAAAATATAAATATTAGAATTATATATTGATAATATTAAAGCTCTTACCTATGTAATACGGGTAAGGGCTTTTTTGTTCAGGAAATGAGAAATTAATAAAGATGCTGAAAGCAAAATGGAATATTTTTCAGTTAAAACCAATAGTTATGATAAAGCAGGGAGGTGAGTTATGTATATGTTTGGTAAGGAATTATTTCGTCGTGAAATACTTCCCTATTTTACTTCAGCAGTTAAGGAATTATTACTTAATCTGGGAGAAGACAGCTGTCAGCAGCTAGAAGAAATTAGGTTGCGTTGCGGCCAACCTCTTTTACTAAAACTTGGGGATCGTGATTTTACCCTAGACCGACAGGCCAGGTTAACTGAAGAAATTACATTAGGGTATAGGGTAGTTGAAGACGACTTATATCGTACCATTGCATCTATAAGTGATAACTCGCTATATGCATTTGAGGAAGAAATCAGAAGAGGCTTTATTACGGTAACAGGTGGACACAGGGTTGGGTTGGCTGGACAGGTTGTGTTACAAGGTGAATCGATAAAAACTATCAAGGACTTTTCCAGTTTGTGTTTTCGAATAGCACGGCAGGTAAAGGATTGTGCTTTACCTTTACTCCCCCGTATTAGGGGGGCAAAGGGCTGTGTTATTGAGAATGCTTTAATTATATCTCCTCCTCGTTGCGGAAAAACCACGATATTAAGAGATTTAGCTCGTTTACTTTCTCAAGGGAGCAAGTGGCTTCCACCCTATAATGTAAGTGTTGTTGATGAGCGCTCAGAATTGGCTGGATGTTTTCAAGGTATACCACAACTTGATGTAGGGCCACGAACTGATGTACTTGATGCATGTCCCAAGGCTAAAGGGATGGTAATGGCTCTAAGATCACTTTCCCCCCAGGTAATTATTACTGACGAAATTGGGAGGAAGGAAGATGTTGAGGCTATACAGGAATGTGTTAATGCTGGGATAGCAGTAATTAGCAGTGTTCATGCCAGTACCATTGATGAATTACACAAGCGTCCAATAATGCAGGAGTTATTGGCAAGCAATTCTTTTAAGATGGCAGTAATTCTTTCGCGGGTTAATGGACCAGGTCATATAAACGAAATAATTAGGTGGGGTTAATTTATGCTATTTAAAACCATAGGTATTGCCCTGATAGTAGCAGGATTCGGAAGTTGGGGCTTAAGTAAGGCTAGGGATTTAGAATATAGGGTTAACGAGTTGAATAATATTCGTTTAGCCATCGGGTTTTTGGAAAAAGAGGTTACTTATACCTATACTCCATTATCTCGAGCTTTGTCACGAACTGCAATATTCTGTGGAAAGCCGACCTCAGTTTTATTTGAAGAAAGTGCTGAATTGTTGCAATCACGAGAAGGTACTACAGCTGAAGAAGCATGGAGAGCAGGAATAAAAAAGTTAGCTCGTATTTCTGCACTTAGTCCGGGGGATATAAACCTTTTAGAAAGTATTTCTTCTCAAATAGGTATGTCAGAAGCTGGTGAGCAAAAAAAGGTTTTTCAATTGTTGCAGGAAGAGCTGAGAATGCATCAGGAGAAGGCACGTGAAGATGTAAAATCAGGACGCAAACTATGGTCTTATGGAGGTTTCATTATTGGGGCTGTCATAGTTTTGCTGCTAATTTAACAACAAAAAGATATTAACGTTAAAAGAAAAGGGGGCGGTTCTAGGTGAACATTGAGATTATTTTCCGTATAGCAGGGATAGGTATACTTATCTCAGTATTATCGATTGTACTCAAGCAGGCCAAGAAAGAAGAACAGGCAGAGATGTTAACATTAGCTGGAGTAGTAATAGTTTTAATAATAGTCGTACAGCTGATGAACCAACTTTTTACGGTAGTAAGATCTGTGTTCAATTTATAAGGAGCGATGTCAATGGAAATTGCTCAAGTAGTTGGACTAGCTTTAGTAACAACTATCCTACTGATGATATTACGACAAGAAAGGCCAGTATTGGCCGTAGCTTTAAGTATTGTTTTCGGTATTATTATCTTTACTTTGATGATGGGAAAGATGGCTTCCATTATTAACGTAATGGAGGAGTTAACCAGAAGGGCTCAAGTAAATTACTTTTTTCTGGCAACAATATTAAAGATATTAGGAGTAGCTTATTTAGGTGAATTTGCCGCTTCAATTTGTAACGATGCCGGAGAGCAAGCAGTAGCCAAAAAAGTAGAATTTGCCTCTAAAATTATTATTGCTGTACTAGCTCTACCTATAATGATTGCCATTCTAGAGTCACTTCTACAGCTAATGCCTGGATAAGCAAAGAATAAAAGAATAAGGGTATAGAGAAATCGTAGCATAGGGCATATCTGTAAGGTGATTAAGATTTTCAATAGATTGTAGTTTGAAAACAGCCGAGTTTAAAGTTGCCTTTTTTTAACTATATCCCTGGTAATTGCGGGGAGGGAGTATTACTGATGGTGACATTAAAAAAAACTATTGAGACCAAATCTGTTATAGCCTCCAATATACGTATTTATCTTATTTCAGTTATAATCTTGTTTATTGTATTTACAAGTATAATTTTTCCTTTGGTTGTTTGGGCAAGTTCAAGTGAACCAGTTTTCTCTTTTGAGGAAACCATACAAGACCTTGATTTTCTTGCATTGGAGGAATATAGGGATAAATTAGATACAGAGATTTCGTCGCTAATGGGGGAAAAAGGCCTTAAAGAGTGGATAATAGATTTTGTTAAAGGTGATTGGCAGTTTAGTACTAAGGAAGCAGGGGAGAGTATTCTGCATCTATTATTTAAAGAGATACTAACCAATTCCACCTTACTTGGGAGATTGTTAATTTTATCAGTAATAGCAGCTCTAATCATTAACCTGCAGACCGCTTTTTCTTCTTCAGTAGCTAAAATGTCTTATCTAGCTTGTTTCATGGCTTTAGCTGCTATAGCTCTCAGTTCATTTAAGATAGTGCTCAATATTGCCCAGCAAAGTATAGATAGTATGGTCGGATTTATGACTGCCATGCTTCCCCAGATGCTAGTATTATGTGCAGGTTTAGGCAACATCAACAGTGCTACCATGCTTTTGCCTTTATTAATGTCTGGAGCAACTGCTTTTGCTGTTACTATAAAAAATGTTGTTTTTCCTTTAATAATATTATCGGCCATATTAAATCTGGTCAACCATATATCAGATACTTTAAAGGTACAGAGGATGGCCAAATTCTTTACTCAAATGGCCCAAATATCACTGGGGTTTTTTGTTACCATCTTTGTAGGCTTTATCAGTCTAAGGGCTATTTACGCTGCTACCTTAGATAAAATAGCTTTGCGAACGACAAAATTTGTTACCGATAATGCCATACCAGTTGTTGGAAAAATGTTTTCCGATACAGTCGAGGTAGCTGCCGGCTATGTCATGTTAGTAAAACAGGCTTTAGGTATATATGGAGTCTTGGTTATCTGTGGGATTATTATAGCACCACTATTAAAAATTGTTGCTATGGCTGTGATTTATAAATTGTCAGCTGCGATAGTGGAGCCTTTAGGGGATTCACGCACGGCTGCTATTTTGGAAGTTATGAGTTCACACATTTTTTTAATGCTGGCAACAGTTGCAGCAGTAGCGTTAATGTTCTTTATTATGATTGCTATTGTAGTGGGAATGACTAATAATCTGGGAATGTTGCGCTAACACATATCCCCAATTTTAAATAATTGCAATTGTTGGTAACCCTTATAAGGCAGGAGGACGGTTATGGATGTACTTATAGGAATAGTAAAAAGTGTGCTAGTTATAATCATCCTAGCGAGTTTTATGGAAATCCTTCTACCTGAAGGTAAAGTAAAACCGTTTGTTCGCTTTGCCATTGGTTTGTTTATTATTATTAGCGTCTTAAATCCTGTTTTGAATGTAGTATTTCAAAAGGGAGATTTCCAAGTAAACCTTTGGGATTATCAGATAAGCCCGGAACAGGAAAAAGAAATACTGGAACGGGGCAGCCGTATTAACCAACAGATAGTAACCGCAGGGGAGGTTAACTTAAGAGACAAAATAGAGGGGCAAATCAGTGCAGTAACCATGTTGATACCTGGGGTTAAAGAAGTCGAGACGAGCGCTAGCTTTGGAGAAGAAGGGGAAATTAATAAACTGGTTTTGATAGTACGGCCAGAGCAACCTACTCCGTCCGAGGATGAAGATGAAAATGAAGAAGTGAATGCTTTTTTGGAGGGGGGGGATTCTATTCCGTTACAAGATAAAAAGCAGATGGAAGAAAAGATAAAGGGGGTAATTAACAACTTTTATGGGTTCAAGGATATAGAAATTGAAATTAAATATGAGGGAGGTTAGATTCTTGTTTTATGAATGGATTAGAGGAGATAACCAGGACAAAGCCGGACAAAATCTATTCTCAGGCAAAAAGGGCAGATATCTAATGGTTATTGCTATTTGTCTGGGTCTGCTAGCTTTGATATGGCCGATTACCCGTACCGATACTATAAATAATAGTATTAGCTCAACCAACGTTACTAATAAGGAGAACCGGAAAATAAACAATGACTTGGCCTCAGAGTTAGAATATATATTATCACGAATTGAGGGGGCGGGTAAAGTTGAAGTAAGTATCAGCCTAGCTTCAGAAGGATTAAAAACTTATGCTGCCAATACCCGTAATGAAACCAGGAAGATTGAAGAAAACCAGAACGGAGCCAAGAAGCAAACAAGTGAAAGCAGTATTGTTCGCGATTTGGCTGTAACTGCCGGATCGCCTCTATTAGTGGAGAATAAAACCCCGGAAGTCCTTGGGGTGCTGGTAGTAGCTCAAGGTGCTAGTTCTCATCATATCCAGGAAAAGTTGATACAAGCGACTGCTACATTGTTAAATATATCGCCGCATCAGGTATGTGTAATGCCGGGGCAGCTTTAGAAGGAAAAGGAGGGAAAGGATGGTATTTACATTACCTAAAATCAAAAAAAAATTACTGGGGGTAAGTCTTTTATTTATAGTAATTGTGGCAGGCAGCATATTTGTGGGCGGTAACAGTGACAAAAACCTGGAAGGGCCTGTAAATAACAATACCCAAGTTAATGATGTAAACCAAGTAGTTAATAATTTAGAGCAGTCAATAGTAAATAATAAAGATGGCGAGTTTTTTGCTGAATACCGCTTACAAAGGGAACGTAACCGTAGCCGGGAAATACATATGCTGCAGGAATTATCCAGTAATGAAGAACAGGCTCAGCCGGCTCGGGAAGCAGCTTCAATGAGAATAATGCGAATTATGGAAGACATTGATAAGGAAATGAAGGCCGAGAATCTAGTAAAATCTCGGGGTATAGCGGAATGTGTTATTATAAGTGAACCAGCTATGAGTACAGTAATCATAAAAGGTTCAGCTGCTATTATAAGCGAGGATGAAATAAAAGAAATTATATCCCCTGTCTTAGGGATTAGTCAAGAAGAAATAAGCATGGTTTTCCGGGATGAATAATCCTATTAATGTATACATGAATAAAAATCATTGAAATAATAAGGTATTATTCCTTATAATAGTATCAAATATATTTTCATTAGACTCAGGAACTTCCCTGAGTCTATTTAATATATAGATTAATGTAAGGTATTTACCTTACTACCGTTGTTATACTGGAGGTTAATTAATGGCACGGATTAATATTACTGATACTAGTTTAAGAGATGGGCACCAGAGCCTATGGGCTACCAGGATGACCACTGATGATATGATACCTGTACTTCATGATCTGGATAGTGTAGGATACTATTCACTGGAGGTATGGGGTGGAGCTACCTTCGATGTATGTATTCGTTACCTTAACGAAGACCCTTGGGATCGACTAAGATCAATTCGCCGGGAAATTAAGCAGACCAAACTACAGATGCTCTTAAGAGGTCAATCATTAGTGGGGTATAACCATTATCCTGATGATATCGTGGAAAAATTCGTAGAAAAATCGGCTGAAAATGGTATTGATATATTTAGGGTATTTGATGCCCTTAACGATATTCGCAATCTTAAAACATGTATGAAAGCTATTAAAAAAACGGGTAAACATGTTCAACCATGTGTAGTATATACCATAAGCCCGGTTCATTCGGTTCAGCATTTTGTTGAGACCGCATTACACCTAAGGGACATGGGGGCAGATTCTATATGTATTAAGGATATGGCTGGCCTGCTTGCACCTTATGCTTCTTACCAGCTCGTACGTGCGTTAAAGAAAAACCTGGATATACCTATTCAACTGCATACTCACTATATTGGCGGATTAGCTATTGCTACCCTGATAAAAGCGGTAGAGGCTGGGGTGGATATTATTGATACTGCTAGTGTACCCATGGCTTTTGGTTCTTCCCAGCCGCCTGTAGAAACTATTGTGCGTGCTCTTCAAGGTACCGAGTGGGATACAGGCATGGAGTTACACAAATTATTTAAAATTGCTACCCACTTCGAACAGTTGCGCAAACATAAGGGCTTTGAACGTGGAGTAACCCGGATATCAGACATGAAGGTATTTGAGCATCAGGTTCCGGGAGGGATGATATCTAATTTTCATTCCCAATTAGAACAGCAGAAAGCAGCACACCGTATAGATGAAGTTTTACAAGAAATTCCCCAGGTAAGAGAAGACTTGGGCTATCCGCCACTAGTAACCCCAACTAGCCAAATAATAGGCATACAGGCAGTACTAAATGTTTTAATGGGTGAGAGGTACAAATTATGTCCGGGAGAGGTCAAGGACTATGTACGGGGTTATTATGGAAAACCTCCAGTAGATATAAAAGAAGAAATTAGAAAGAAGATTATTGGTGATGAGGAGATAATTAAGGTTAGACCAGCTGATATGCTCGATCCTGCCTGGGAGAAGTCTTGCCGGGAAGCACAAGCTTGGACTGATAGAGATGAAGATATCCTAACCTATGCCCTGTTTCCTCAGGTAGCACTTAAATTTTTTAAATATCGCCAGGAAAGAAACCTAGAAGATATTCCCCAGATATCTACCCATGATGAAGTTGGGGAAGAACTGAAAGATGAGAAACAATCAGTAGTTCAGTCACCGGCAGAAGGGGCTGAAGAGATTCAAATTAGAGGGGATAATGAAATGAATATCGAGGAGATAAGAGAATTAATTTTAATGCTTGACAAAACCAGCATTACAGAATTGGATCTGCAGAAGGATGATTATAAGCTTAGTTTGCGCAAAACCAACGGAGCTTTACAAGATAAGCGGGATGTTGCTGGTACTAAGGAACCAACTTCTGTTAAGGAGGAAGCTATTGGTATTATACCGGGGAGTAATCGCGAGATTACAGAGGTGGTAGCTCCAATGGTAGCTACCTTTTATGCTGCGCCTGCACCGGATGCCCAACCTTTTGTTAAATTAGGAGACAAAGTTAGTTTTGGGCAGACACTTTGCATATTAGAGGCTATGAAATTAATGAATGAGATCAAATCAGAAGTTTCTGGAACTATTGTTGATATTCTAGTGCGTAATGCAGAGGCAGTTGAATATGGCCAGCCATTATTCCTGATTGAAAAAGATTAGAGGTGGTACATTGTTTTCGAAAGTGATGGTGGCTAATCGAGGGGAAATAGCGCTCAGGGTTATTAGGGCATGTAGGGAATTGGGAATAAAAACGGTTGCGGTTTATTCAACTGCTGATGGCGATAGTCTCCATGTGCAAGCAGCAGATGAAAAGGTTTGTATAGGTGGTCCGCCAGCCCGGGAAAGCTACCTAAATATAGCTAATATAATAGCAGCAGCTAAAAATAAAGGAGTAGATGCAATTCATCCGGGATACGGCTTTTTAGCTGAAAATGCTTACTTCGCTGAGCTTTGTGATACACATGGAATAAAGTTTATAGGTCCCAAGCCGCAGGTCATAAGGCTTATGGGTGACAAAGTTAAAGCTCGGGAAATTGTTAGTAAAGTGGGCGTTCCCTTGGTGCCTGGAAGTATTGGGGCTGTTAAGACATTTGAGGAAGCTATAGAAACAGCACGGCAAATCGGTTATCCGGTAATGATAAAAGCCTCAGCCGGGGGAGGAGGCAAGGGTATGCGCTTAGCCCACGGTGAAGAGTCATTAAAAGAATCTTTGGAAATGGCCAAAATGGAGGCGGGAGCTGCCTTTGATAATAACGAAGTTTACATGGAGAAATACATTGAAGAACCCCGACATATTGAATTCCAGATACTGGGGGACGAATACGGCGATATAATTCATCTAGGAGAGAGGGATTGTTCATTACAAAGACGTAATCAAAAGCTCCTAGAGGAGGCTCCTTCAGTTTTTCTTGATGAAGAATTGCGCAATCGTATGGGTACGGTTGCAGTTAATGCTGCCCGGGCAGCAGGCTATTATAGCGCGGGTACAGTTGAATTTTTGGTTGACACTGATCGAAAATTTTATTTTATTGAAATGAATACTCGTATTCAGGTGGAACATCCAGTAACGGAAATGATCACTGGAATTGATATTGTAAAAGAGCAGATAAAGATTGCAGCAGGAGAACATCTAACGTATACCCAGGATGATATTAAAATATATGGTTGTGCAATGGAATGTCGGATTAATGCGGAAGATCCTAATAATGATTTCCGGCCTTCACCGGGAAAGGTTGGACGGTATCTCATCCCTGGTGGGCCTGGTGTTAGAATAGATTCATCAGTATATACGAATTATATTATACCGCCATATTATGATTCTATGGTGGCCAAGCTAATAGTATGGGCTCCTAATCGCAAAGAATTAATTCCAAGAATGAAAAGGGCATTAAGAGAGTTTCAAATAGAAAATATAGCTACAACCATACCATTTCATCTTCAGGTATTGGATAATGCCTTTTTTCAAAGGGGAGAGGTATATACTAACTTTATTCAGCGAAGAATGAGTGAAGGGAAATAGTTAAGTTAAAAATAATTAGTATAAATTTGATAATTGCTGCCATCATGTTAAAATGTTTAATAGACAAGAATATGGAGGTGGATAAATGTGGATAATGCCAAACCGGAGATTAACAATGAGTTTGGAACAATAAGAATTGCCGATGAGGTAGTCGCAACGGTTGCAGGGCTGGCTGCTGCAGAAGTTGAAGGTGTGTCTTCTATGACTGGAGGTTGGAGTACAGACCTAAAAGAGAAGCTAGGAAAAAAGAACCTGGGCAAAGGGATAAAGGTTGAAGTAATTAATGATAAAACTAAAATTGATATTTATTTAGTAGTTGAATATGGTTATCAGATTCCTGAGGTTGCCCAAAATGTACAAAGAGAGGTACAGTTGGCAGTTCAAACCATGACTGGGCTGGTTGTGACTGCAGTCAATATTCATATAATGGGTGTAGCTATTAATAAATCTGATGGAATTAACGAAGAAATAAATTATCAGGTGGATATATAAGAAATAACGTATTAACTGCTGAATAACCCCCTGCTTTTCAGGGGGTTATCTGTTTGCGATTTCAGAAAGGGTGAGATTATGGAAAGCCTCGGACGGCTGTTGCTATTTATTTATAACCTGTTGCTTATTATTATTGCAGGATTAGCACTAACAGCTGTAACAGGGAGACCTGAGCCTATAGAATACATACAGCTAGCCTTGTCTACTCCATATTATAGATTAATTACCGGTATCATTTCTGGTCTGGTAATAATCTTTGGTGTTTTTGTCTTAATTAAGACACTATCATTTAAATCTAAAATAAAGTCGGTTACAATAGAACATTCTATGGCTGGAGAAGTATGTATTACTATTCCAGCTATTAAGATTATTATTATGAAGGCAGTAAAAACAATAGAAGGTATTAAAGAGATTAAACCCATGGTAACAAGCGGTGGAGATGGTGTAAAGGTATGCCTGCATATGATGATTAATCCAGAAATGGGTATTCCCGAACTTAGTAATACTGTCCAGAGCGTTGTGAAAAAGTATCTGGAGGAAATTGGGGGACTTAAGGTAGTAGAAATCAAAGTTTTGGTTGATGACCTTAACCCTGGAACTAAGACAAGTAGCACATGATTAGGGGGTTATTACTAATGTGGGATAGTATTTTCCGTATAATAATTGAACAGCATCGCGGCAAAGTTATAGGTGTAGTGCTAGGATTATTAGCCAGTTTGCTTTTTATTAGCTATGGCTTTTGGCGTTCAGTTTTCATTATCATATTTATTGCTTTAGGTTTTTTCATTGGAAAGGAAATAGATGAAAAAAAGAATTTGGAACAGTGGGTTAAGCGAATATTTAAAGATAAGCAGTAATTGAAAGGAGAACAGGTTTGAGCAGGAGAAAAGCACGGGAACTTGCTTTCAAGGTATTATTCCAGGTTGACCAGGTTGATGCTGATCCCCACCGCGCATTCAAATACCTGCTGCAAGATACCTCAATGTCTGAGAAAGATCAGGTGTTTTCCTGGGATTTGATTATGGGGTGTCTGAAATACCTGGCTGATATAGATAACAAAATCACTCTTTTGGCCAAAGACTGGTCCTTAAACCGAATGTCCTCTATAGATCGAAATATCATTAGGGTTGCTGGCTATGAAATAATGTTTTATGAGAAATCAGAACCGGTAGTCGCTATTGATGAAGCACTGGAAATTGCGAAAAAATATGGAGAAAAGAATTCAGCTGCGTTTATAAATGCTATACTGGATAAAATGTTGGGGGCAATAAAATGATTTATCTAGGTATAGATACCAGCGCTTATACTACATCAATTGCGTTGGTAGATGATAATTTTAATATCATAATTGACCTGAGAAAGGTATTACAGGTAAAAAAAGGGCAGAAAGGCTTACGGCAGTCTGAAGCTCTTTTTTTGCACCTAAAAAACCTTCCTTTTTTATTTCACGAGATGCCCGCCGACATTTTGGCCAAGGTTAAAGCAATAGCGGTTAGTGCATTTCCTCGAAATGTTGAAGGTAGTTATATGCCGGTTTTTAATGCTGGACTATCCCAAGCTCGAATACTTAGTATTTATACCGCTACTCCTCTTTATTTATTTAGTCACCAGGAAGGACATATTATGGCTGGTCTTAAGAGAAATCAAGAACTTTTATTAAAACCGGAATTTATAGCCTGCCATTTTTCCGGGGGAACCTCAGAAGTACTTATAGTACGTAAGGCCCAAAAAACGGTTTTTGCTATAGATGTTGCTATGACTGGTTCTGATCTTCATGCCGGGCAACTAGTAGATCGGGTAGCGGTAGCCCTGGGATTGCCTTTTCCTGGCGGAAAGCATATGGAAGCTATAGCTTTGAGTTGGGGTAATAAAGAGATCCCGGTTATTCCTTCCGCTATCAAAGGGGATCTTTTTTCTTTTGCGGGAGCAGAGACCAGAGCAAAGCAACTACTTAATCGGGGATATGCCAATGAAGCTATAGCATGTGCAGTATTCCGGGCTATAGCTAATACCCTGGAAAAATGTCTGCTTAAGGTTACTGCCCAAAGTGGTATAAGAGAAGTATTGCTGGTTGGCGGGGTAATGGCTAATACACTTATAAGAAAACGCCTGATTAACCGGTTGGAACATCCAGCAGTAGGTCTTAAACTCTATTTCGCTGAACCAGCACTTAGTACTGATAATGCCGTAGGTATAGCCATGCTAGCAGCCTACTTGGATTAGCGCAGGGGAAAAAATTAACCACCGATTACACTGTTTTTTATTAATAATTCATATTGTAAATATTAACGTTTCATTTATAGTTTAATTCAGTTAAGACTTTTATAACGGAGTTAATAAGGTATACGATAATCTATGTTAATCCGTAACTATTTCCCGTGGCTATTTAGCTATTATTATAAAGCAGATATAAAGCAGAGGTGTAAATAATGGAGATAATTAATGGTAACCAAATTGCTAAGGAGATTAAGGAAAGTTTGCGGGATGCTAATAAGAAAGATGATATAAAACCAGTTTTGGCTATAATTGTTGTTGGAGGCCGTAAAGAAGATTTGGTATATGTGGGATTAAAGGAAAAGGCGGTTACTTCTATTGGAGGTAAAACTCGTTTGATTGCATTGCCAGAGTACTGTAGTAAACAGGCATTACTAAATACTATTGGTGAACTCAACCAGGATCAAGGTATAGATGGTATCATAGTACAATTACCACTGCCAGGAAACCTGGAACAGGATACAGAGGAAATATTAACAGCAATAAAGCTAGAAAAAGACGTGGATGGATTTAATCCAGTTAACAGGGGACGGCTAGCCGGTAATAAGCCTGAATTTGTAAGCTGTGCGGCACTGGGCTGTCTCGAAATAATTGACCGGGTTTATCCATGTTTACAAGGGAAAAAGACTATTCTTGTGGGAGATTCCTTTGATGTCACTATTCCTCTGGCTATTCTTTTACTAAAACGTCAATATCCAGTTAGTATTTATCCTTATTACCAGGATAATCTAGTAAACCAGGCCGATATATTGGTAGTAGAGAAGGGCACTCCTCATATCATTAAGGGAAGTGACATTGAAGGTACACCACTTATTATTGATGCCGGGTTTTACTGGGATTCAGGTACAAGCTGTGGCAATGTTGATCGCAAATCTGTTGCTAATTGTCAAGGCTATTTATTACCGGTTCCCGGGGGGTTAGGACCATTGCTGATCGCCAAGCTTTGTGAAAATTTATCTCGGGCAGCGCGTAGGAATTGGGGAAGGATATGAATGAATACTTAAGTGTAAGCCACTTAAATAAATATATAAACAGTCTATTAAGAGGAGATAGCCTACTTAACGATTTTTGGTTAAAAGGGGAGATATCAGGTTTTAGGCTTTACCAACAATCAGGTCATGCTTATTTTACCTTAAAAGATGAAGAAGCAGCTATCAGCTGTGTTATGTTTAAAAGCAGGGTGTCTAATCTTTGTTTTAAGCCGGAAGATGGTATGGAGGTTTTATTGCGAGGTTCTATAGCAGTATACACTCGGCAGGGAAAGTATCAGTTTTATGCAGAAGAAATGCAGCCATTCGGAATTGGGGGTCTATTCTTATATCTTGAAAAACTTAAAGCCCGATTAGATGCCGAGGGATATTTTGCTGAGCAAAGAAAGAGGCCTATTCCCGCTTTTGTTAAACGGGTAGGGGTAGTTACATCACACGACGGTGCTGCCTTTCACGACATTGTTAGAGTGATAAAGCAAAGAAATCATAAAGTCCAAATTATATTGGTACATAGCTCTGTACAAGGGGTAGAAGCTCCACTCGAATTAGCTTCTGCAATCAATCTGCTTAACGAGTATTCAGCGGTAGATGTAATTATTGTTGGGCGTGGAGGGGGCTCCTTTGAGGATCTTATGGCTTTTAACAGTGAAGAAATAGTAAAGGCAATTTATAATTCTACCATTCCAGTTATATCAGCGGTTGGACATGAAATTGATTATAGCCTGGCTGATTTGGCTGCTGACCTTAGGGCAGCTACCCCAACTCAGGCAGCTCAACTAGCTGTGCAGGACGTGAAATTAATACAGTCTAGCGTTGATGGCTTGCAACAAAGACTACAACGAGCGTTAATAAATCAGTTCAAACAAAGTAGTGAAAATCTAGACAGGTTAATGATGCACCAGATTTGGCAGGAACCACTGGCAATAATAGATAAACCCAGGGAAAAGCTGTACACTCTGAAAAAGGGCTTGCTAGATCATGCTGTGCTTAGATTTGATACTGCCAAGCAGAATTTTGTAGTAACCACGACTGCCTTAGATAAGCTTAGTCCACTCAAAGTTTTGGCCCGGGGGTATGCAGTAATATATAAGGGAGAACAGGTAGTTCGCCAGGTTAATGAACTTGATCTGGGTGAACAGTTACAAATTAATTTATCTGACGGAGTAATTAAAGCTAATGTAATCGACAAGGAGAGAGTAAACCGTTGGAAAATATGAAATTTGAAGATGCCTTGAAAGTGCTGGAAGACATAGTCGATAAACTGGAGTCTGGCAATTTGGGGTTAGAAGAATCGATATGCTTATTTGAACAGGGTGTTGAGCTATCACTATATTGCCAGATGCAATTGCAAAAAGCGGAAGGAAGAATTCAACGTTTAATCAAAAATCTAAACGGAGAAATGGAATTGCTAGATCTGGACTAATAATTAATCATAATTATAATAATTAACAAGCATTTTCATGTTTTAGGATCAAGAAAGGAAAGACTAATGAATTTTAATTTGGAAGATTTCAGGCGGGAATTAGAAAAACGTAAGGAATATATTGATAGTTTTCTTACACAATACCTTCCAAAAGTTGATACTTATCCTCCAGTTATTCATGAGGCTATGCATTATGCGATATTCAATGGAGGAAAAAGGCTAAGACCGATTTTGGTAATGGAGGGGGCAAGGCTAGCTGGGGGAAGCCAGGAAAGTGCTGTACCGCTAGCATGTGCTATGGAAATGATACATTCATATTCATTAGTACACGATGATCTACCAGCAATGGATAATGATATCTTACGCCGGGGAAAACCGACTTGCCATATAGTATTTGGCGAAGCTAATGCTATATTAACAGGTGATGCTCTTTTAACCGGTGCATTTGCTATTATGACAGATCCTAGCTTTTTAATAAGAGGAATAAAGCTAGACAATCTGCTTAAAGTAATCTGGGAAATAGCCCAGGCAGCTGGCAGTCAGGGTATGATAGGGGGGCAAGTTGTTGATTTGGAATCAGAGGGTCAAGAAGTTAACTATGAAACTTTGCAAAAAATTCATAGCCTTAAGACCGGAAGATTGTTTGAGGTTTCATTACGGGCTGGGGCTATAATTAATGATATTAAAGATGAAGACCTGCTTGCTATTGGAGAATATGCTAGGAATTTCGGTCTTGCTTTTCAAATTACCGATGATATTTTAGATGTAAGTGGAAGTCAGGAATTAATTGGCAAGTCAACTGGTAGCGATATAAAAAATGGTAAAAATACATACCCAAAATTATTTGGGCTAAGAAAGTCCCAAGAGATGGCGGAACAATGTGTTGAAGCCTCCATCCTCAGCCTAGAGGGTTTTGGTAAAGAAGCCGATTTTCTTCGTCAATTAGCTTATTATATCCTGAGTAGGACGAGCTAGTTAGTAGACCTTACTAGAAAGAAAAGTAATAGCTGTGATATAATATATTAGCGAAAGATACTTGGCAAAAGGTTGCAGTATTCTAGTCAACCCTATCAGTTTTGAAAACGGGCCTAAAAATCCGTTAAGGGCACAACGATGAAGCTTCTGGTTTTGGCTTGTGACGCCCAGTCAGGGGTCATTGCTGGGAGTTAAGGGTATGGGGGCAATCCGCAACGGCATGCGGGCATGACCCACATATCCGCGGAGGCATATTACCAACGTGGTAATATGAAAACCTGCATTTGGTAGAAGCTGGGTGCAGCGTAGCCTGCCTTGAGTGGTGGCGGCGAATAAGCGTTAGGGAATGGACTTAAGTCTTGGCCGAGGCTTAGAACATTTGCTTTGAAACCGTTACTGCAAAAGAGGCTAAAAATTGATGTGGGTTGTTGGGGAAAACTCCTAGACTGTGTGTAATACACGATTTATCGGGGATTAAAGTGTGTACTTAGTGGTAATCCAGCCCCATCTTGTGGTAACCAGATGGAGCAGGCGTAAAGGGAAACCGCCCCTTTGGCAACAATCGGGTGACCTGTTGGGAAAACCTGCTGGACCTATGTCGCAGCGTTTACTCGATAAATAACCTTTTGTCCAATATACATAAATTGATATATATTGGGAAAAAGCAGTTTAGCTAGGTATGTGGGAGATATAGCACAATTGACCGGCTATGTTAAAAAAGGAAATTTAATAGCAGGATCTATAGTAGCCTTTATTACATTTTTTATTGCCCTTCTGGCAAGTCTGGGATCGGAGTTCCTAGTCAGGATGGTAAATAGTGTAGTTATGGCTATTATGTTACTATTGGCTATTATTTTTTTAGGAATATTTTTTGATATTATCGGAACTGCAGCAACTGCTGCTGATTTGCCGCCTTTCAATGCTAAGGCGGCAAAAAAAGTATTAGGAGCTCAACAGGCGGTTAAGATTATTCATAATAACGATGTTGTAGCCAACTTTTGTAATGATGTTGTTGGGGATATTGCTGGAACATTGAGCGGGGCTGTAGGAGCTGGTATAATTCTTAACCTTAGTACCCAGTTAGGTATTGCTGATCTGATTTTAAGTGGATCAGTAATGACCAGTATGATTGCAGCGATAACAGTTGGAGGTAAAGCAATTGGGAAAAATGTTGCAGTTAACAATGCTAACCGCATAATTTTTCGAGTCGCTGTTATTTTGGCTTTTTGGGAGAATGCAAGTGGTATTGAAGTATTTAAAAATAGAAGGTGAATTATATGTATAAAATACTTGAATCAATCAACTTGCCACATGATATAAAAAAATTAAACTTATATAAAATGAGAGAACTAGCTCAGGAAATAAGAGATTTGCTAATTGATAGTGTTTCGCGTTGTGGAGGTCACCTAGCAGCTAACCTAGGAGTAGTTGAGATAACCTTAGCTTTGCATTATGTCTTTAATACACCACAGGACAAGATAATTTGGGATGTAGGCCATCAAAGTTACGTACATAAGATACTTACTGGCCGATGGCGAGAGATGAGATCTCTAAGACAGTTTGGGGGATTAAGTGGTTTTCCCAAAATTGAGGAATCTCCTCATGATGCTTTTAACACAGGCCATAGCAGTACTTCAATTTCAGCTGCACTTGGAATGGCAGTAGCCCGTGATCTTAAAGGACAAGAACATTCAGTTATAGCTGTTATTGGAGATGGTGCTCTTACTGGAGGAATGGCCTTTGAGGCTTTAAACCATGCCGGGCAAGAGGCGCGGGATTTAATTGTAGTTCTTAATGACAACGAGATGTCAATTTCCCGGAATGTTGGAGCCATGTCTGCTTACCTCAATCGCCTTCGTACAGACCCATCATACTCTCGTAAAAAAGAAGAAATTGAATCAGCTTTAAATAAAATTCCGGCGATTGGGCCTAATATTGTTAGGGCAGCAGGAAAATTTAAGGATATGGTCAAATATGTAATGGTTCCAGGAATTCTTTTCGAGGAATTGGGTTTTACTTATATAGGTCCAGTTAATGGTCACAATCTTGAGGAATTAATAACAGTTTTAGCAAATGTGCGTAAAATGAAAGGACCAGTCCTATTACATACCATAACCCAAAAAGGGCGTGGCTACCAACCAGCATTAAATGAACCTGACCGCTTTCATGGCATTGGGCCGTTTGATATTCAAACTGGTAAACAACGGCCGCACTCAGTTAAGACCTATACTGAGGTTTTTGGTGAGTTTATGTTACACCGGGCTGCTCAGGATGATAATATAGTAGCTATAACCGCAGCAATGGCTAGTGGAACTGGACTGACTGAATTTGCCCAAAAGTATCCTCAAAGGTTTTTTGATGTGGGAATATGTGAACAACATGCTGTAACTTTAGCTGCCGGTCTAGCCCGGGGAGGCTTAAGGCCAGTAGTAGCTATCTACTCAACTTTTCTACAGCGGGCTTATGATCAGATAATACATGATGTTGCAATGCAGAAGTTGCCAGTAATTTTTGCTATTGATCGGGCTGGCCTGGTGGGGGAAGATGGTCCTACCCACCACGGGGTATTTGATATAGCTTATTTGAGGAGCATACCAAACGTTACCATAATGGCTCCTTCTAATGAAATCGAATTAAGGAATATGCTTAATACTGCTATTAGTATTGATGGCCCCGTAGCTATACGGTTTCCCCGAGGAGCTGGACAAGGTCTGGACCTGGATGATTCTTTATATTTACTCGAGTTAGGGCAGGCTAAGGTTATGGAAGAAGGGAACGATCTAGCTATTATTGGCATTGGCAGGGGAGTAGGTATTGGTTTTGAGGTTAGAAAACTACTGTTATCTAGTGGAATAAGTACTATGCTTATCGATGCCCGGTTTGCCAAACCCCTCGATAGTAAAATGATATGTTGGGCAGCTCAGCGTTGCCGACGGCTAGTATCTATAGAGGATGGCTGTTTAGCTGGAGGCTTTGGTAGTGCGATAATCGAACTGTTGCATGATAATGGAATTGAGGCTGAAGTGCTTAGATTGGGCATACCAGATGAATTTGTGGAGCATGGTAAACTTGATCAGCTTTTTGAACTAATTAACATTAATTCTGAAACGATTGCTGAGAGGATAGTTTCCAGGTGGCCTGAGCTCTTTACCAGTAAAAAGGTATGGGGGATACTCAAATTTGGAAAAAATTAGATTGGATAATTTGTTATTAACCAGGGGATTTGCTAACAGCCGGGAAAAGGCCAGAGCAATGATACTTGCTGGTGAAGTTCAAGTTAATGGGCGACAGGTTGATAAGCCCGGCATTAGTTTTAGTAAAGAGGTATCTATTAAGGTTAATAGCAATACACAGCGTTATGTTAGCCGAGGCGGACTAAAGCTGGAAAAAGCTATAAAGGTGTTTGGTGTTGATTTTACTGGAAAAAGTGTCCTTGATGTTGGGGCATCAACTGGCGGGTATACGGATTGTGCACTCAAGCATGGGGCAGAACGGGTTTTTGCTGTTGATGTAGGTTATGGACAGTTAGATTGGAAACTACGTAATGACCCTCGGGTTATTTGCCTGGAAAAAACAAATATTAGGTATCTAACACCTGAACAATTGGGGCAAGAGGTAGATATTGTAACTATTGATGTCTCATTCATTTCTACTATCCTGGTATTTCCGGTTGTAAAGAATTTGATGAAAGCGGATGGTAGTATCATAAGCCTTATAAAACCTCAATTTGAAGCAGGCAGAGACAAAGTTGGCAAAAAAGGTGTGGTAAGGGACGGAAAGGTACATACTGAGGTATTACTAAAATGTATAGCTGCTGCTGCTAAGGAGAACTTATTATGTGTAGCAATAACCTTCTCACCTATTACCGGGCCTCAGGGAAATATAGAGTTTTTTATTCATCTTTGCAAAGAAAGAAGCCAGGTGGAATTTGATCTTGATAATATGGTGACAGCGGTAGTTGCTGAAGCGCACCAGCAGCTTGGAGGCAAGGGTAATTGAAGGTACTTCTGGTTAACAACCGGTATAAAGAACATACAGCCAAAATGGCAGAAAAGCTAGCCAAAAAACTGGAAAAACTTAATATTGAGGTGGAAACGGAAGATAGCAATATTGGTAATGATCCGGAATTGATTATAGTTCTCGGTGGTGATGGTACTATTTTAAGGGCCGCGCGGCAATACGCTTATAAAAACTTGCCAGTTATGGGCGTTAACATGGGAAACGTAGGCTTTTTAAGTACTATTGAAGTTGATGAACTGGATATGTGTTTAGGTCAACTTTTATGTGGTGATTATAAACTGGATCAACGTATGATGCTAAATATCGATATATATGAGGAAAATAAATTAGTAGATAGTTTATACTGCATTAATGAATTGGTGATAAGATCAAATTCTACGCGTATGGTGACCCTCAATCTTGCAATAGATGGCGAAAAATCCGGAATATACCGGGGGGATGGCCTGATAATCGCATCCCCGACTGGTTCTACTGCATATTCTCTTTCGGCGGGAGGTCCAATCTGTGATCCGCAACTTGATGCATTTATTATTACCCCTATTGCTTCTCACTTTATATGCAAAAGGCCAACAGTATTGTCATCTGACCTATTACTGGAGTTGACTCCTGTAGAATACCAGGATGCAATTATTTGTTTAGATGGGCAAGTGCTTAGAGAACTTAATGTACATACCCGTATTAAAATAAAAAAAGCAGAATATAGACTAAAACTTGTGAACATGAAGAAATGGAGCTTTCTTTATAATTTAGAAAATAGATTAAAACGTCTGGAGGGTTCATAGCAGTTTACTTGGTAAAACATTGATTTTTGGGGGGACAACAATTATTAAAATGGGTTTATTGATATTACTTTTCAATAATATTGGAGGTTAATATGAAGGCTCAGCGAAAATTTGCTATCGTAGATATTATATCAAGCCAGCGTATTTCGACCCAGGAAGAGCTATGTGAAGCCTTAAAAAATAATGGGTATGATGTTACTCAAGCTACAGTTTCGCGTGATATAAAGGAACTCCAACTAATAAAAATACCTGATGACGAAGGATATCGCTACGCTCTTCCCGATAATAGCCCAATAAAAAGTTCTCGTGAGCGTATGCGCAGGTTGTTTCAGGATTCGGTTATTGGTATTGATTATAGTGAGAACATAGTTGTTATTAAGACATTACCCGGAGCAGCGCAATCAATCGCTTTGCTTATTGATTCTACTGGTCTGGAAAATATCCTGGGCACTGTTGCCGGCGATGACACGATACTTGTAGTTGTAAAACCAGTAATAGCAGTAGCTAATGTTGTTACAGAATTTGAAAACCTATTAAAATAAATTAGGGCTTTTATCTTCAATTAATCGTAGGAATAAAGTATATTTTGGGAAACAGCATTAATAAGTACTAGCCCGCATTATAAATAAAAAGGTATTTATTTTAAGCCTGCAAGTAATATATAAATCTGGTAGATCTCTTTATCCAGGAGGTAGACTATGTTACAGGAGATATACATAAGTAACTTTATACTTATAGATCAGCTTCGGATTGAATTTGGGGAAGGTTATAACGTTTTAAGCGGTGAAACCGGAGCTGGAAAATCAATAATTATTGATGCTATGGGTTTAATAATGGGCGAAAGGGTAAAAAACGACTGGATAAGGGATAGCAGCCGCAAAGCCATAGCTGAAGCGGTTTTTATTTTATCTGAAGAAAGTAAAGCCCTACTTTTTCTTAGGGATAATAACTTGATAGAAGACGATGAAGATACTCTTATAATAAGCCGGGAAATATCTCCTAGTGGTAGAAGCCAGGCCAAAATCAATGGGCGGAATGTAACTGCTGGAATTTTGAAAGAGCTGGCGGGATTGCTGCTTGATATGCACCTACAGCATGAACACCTTAGCATACTAAAACCAGATAAATATTTAGAATACCTGGATGGCTTTACACATGGAGCAGAAAATTTGCTGATAGAAGTAAAAAATATTTATGAAAGTATCAAGCATTTTAAAGAGAAACTCAAGATGGTTGAGCTTAATCAGCAGGATAAACTGGAGAAGCTGGAGTTTCTAAAATATCAGATTGAGGAAATTAAAAACGCGGATTTACGTGAAGGGGAAGAAGAAGAATTACAGCTACTGAGAGCTCGCATTAAGAACACATCGAGGCTGTTGGAAGGAACAGACCGGGTTCTAAATTTACTTTATAGTAATGAAGCAGGTAGAAATGCTTATGATCTTATTTCTAGTGCCTTAGATACAGTAAATAATTTAAAAGCGGAAGATTTTTTCGCTGGGCTAAGCAATAATTTAGAAGAGATATATTACAGTCTACAGGATATAGCCCTGAAACTTGCTTCTTTTAGAGAAACCCTCGATTTACAGCCCCAACAACTGGAGGAAGTGGAAGACCGGATTTATCTAATTTCACGTTTGCGGAAAAAATATGGCGGGAGTATTAGGGAGGTACTGACCTACCTCGATAAGGCAGTTAAAGAGGTTCAGTTAATCGATGTTCACCAGGAGACCAAAGCTAAACTGCAAGAGCTTATTGCCCAACTCGAGCAAGATTATGAGGCTAAAGCCCGCGAATTAACACATATTAGAGCTAAGGCTGCCAAAATTATCGAGCAAAGTGTTAACGCTGAGCTTAAACATCTTAATATGCCTCATGTCAGATTTGCGATTACTCTACAACCTAGGGTATTACCGACTAGCAGCGGGATGGACCAAGTGGAATTTCTTTTTTCTCCTAATCCGGGTGAACCACTTCGGCCCGTTTCCCAGGCAGCTTCGGGGGGAGAGATATCGCGGTTAGTGTTAGCACTTAAGACAGTTTTGGCACAAGTTTACGAAGTGCCAACAATGATATTTGATGAAATCGACGTAGGTGTAGGAGGTACGTCCTTAACAGCTATGGCCCGGAAGCTGCGTCAGATAGCATCCAACCATCAAGTAATACTTGTTACTCATTCAGCCCAAACCGCCGTTTATGCAGATATCCATTACCTGATTCAAAAGCAGGTTGTGGAAAACAACACCTTTACTCGGGTAAAACTATTGGATAAAAAGGGACGGGAGCAGGAAATTGCTCGGATGCTAGCCGGTGATAATTTTTCTTTGCTTACATTGGAACATGCCCGGGAGATGTTATACCAAGCAAATAAAGAAAAATAAAGAAAGAACCACCCCAGGCAGGAAATATTCAGGGGTTTAATTAAGGTCAAATCAGTATCAGTCTTTTCCTGAGATGGACGAAAGGTGTCTTATTTTAAGTGTTTAATGAAGCTATCGTTAAAAAAGTATCAATTTGCTTCATATACTTCATCAAATTCTGCTTCTCTAACTTTATCTTTTTGGGTTAATAAACTCACAACAATTACAGCAATTAATGCAAAAATTATACCTGGACAGGCCGCGTGAATTATTGTTTTTGTCCAGCCAGTTATATTCCATACAACTACAGTAACTAATCCAACTATGCAGCCAGCTGTTGCTCCATATATATTACCTCTTTTCCAATATAATCCTACAATAAGGGGTATTCCTAATGCTGCTCCTGATCCTGCATAGGCAAACCACACCATATATAAAACCATACCCTGGACTTTAATAGCGGCAAAAGCACAGAAAGCGATTAGAATTACCATGAGTATTTTTTGGTATATAACCAACGTCTTCTCATCAGCTTTTCCGTTAAATAGCTTTTGATATATATTTCTAACTATTGTTGTTGTAGCAGCAAGTAAATTGGCGTCAGCGGTTGTAATAATCGCTGCCAGAATAGCGCAAAGCGCTACTCCCGCAAATACGGGATGCAATATGGTTCCTGCTAATATAGGAAATGCCATTTCAGGGTCGGGTAGCTCGGGGAACAAGGCTCGGGCACACATCCCAAGTATTATAGCTGATGTTTTGGTAAAACCGAACCAAAAAGCACCCATTAGTGCAGATCTTTTCATTAGTTTAGGATCTTTTATCGCCATAATTCTAGTAACAACATGAGGCTGACCCCAGGTACAAAGCGCATTGAAAATCCAGCCAATAGCCAGGGCAGCAGCCACCGCCAGGCCGGCTGATCCAGTTGCCGTTAACAGCCAGGGATCAATGGCTGCTAGGGTTGCAATCAAATTAGCCCAACCGCCGCAAGCTGATACGGCGTAAAAAGGGCAAACGAAACACACCAGCGCTATTATGATTGCTTGGGCCGCATCAGTCCAGGCAATCCCGGTAAATCCAGCAAAGAAAGTAAAAACCAAGACTATTAATGATCCAACTATTATACCTGACTCAAAAGATATTCCAATGATTGGAACCATGGTTTTAGCTGCGGCTGTCATTTGTGATGAAATATATCCCAGCATAAAAATGAATACGGTAAATGATGCAATAGTTCGAAGAATATTTTTTTTATCATGGTACATATTGGCAAGTACATCAGGCACGTCAATCGATAGGTGAAAGTCTCCATATTTCTTAAATCTCCAGGCAAAGAAAGTCCACAAAACAGCAACATTAATACAATCAGCTAATATATACCAGGTGCTTAACCCGCCTAAAGCATAGCCTAATCCAATTAAACCGATAAACATAAAACCGCTGCCTAAGCTTGTGACTGAAGCTAATGCTGATGTTAGCCACCCTAGATTCCTGGCTCCCAAGGAAAAATCCTCCATGCTATGTTGTTTTTTTGTTTTAGCTACATATACGATAACACCAATCATTAAAACTATATAGAGTAACATGGTTATAAATACAGCAGTTTTATCAAATTGTACATTTTCCATTTAAATTCCTCCATTCAGTTTATTTAGAAACTCTGGGTTCACATAAATTTTAAACTGGATTGGTATTAGTCTAAATTTATCGTTTTTGCATTATTTACTTGTTTTTTGTTTTCATTTTTAAAAAGAGCAGTCCAGTATATATAAACATATATCATTATCACAACTGGTGAACCAAATGTAAGAAAATAGACCATAGGTGTAAAATCCATACTATACCCTCCTTTGTAAGTTAATTCTAGATTTGCTTAGATTCTATGGGATTGCAAAACAAATAATTGTAAGCAAAATACTGAGAATATGCCTTAATGCATATAAGCTCCTCCATTTACTTCTAATGTACAGCCATTGATGTGTTTGGCATCTTCACTGGCTAGAAAGGCAATTACCGTTGCAACATCACGCGGTTGACCAATTATAGTGTCCGGAGAATAATTATGACTCGCTGTTAATGGAGTTGCGATAACTCCTGGAGCAACCCCGTTGGCATTGATATTATACTTAGCGCCAATTTTTGCCAATGAATAAGTTAAAGATACAACTCCACCCTTTGAGGCTACATAGTTGATGCCAGAGGCAATTCCTCCTATACGGGCTGCAATAGAAGAAACATTAATAATTTTTCCGTATTTTTGGGCTTTCATATAAAAAAAGGCTTCTCGTGCACAAAGGTAAGTACCACGCAGATTAATATTTATACATTTATCCCAGGCATCTACATCTACTTCCTCTATAGTCAGGTATGGAGCAATACCTGCTCCATTTACTAGAATATCTACTCTTCCAAATTTTTCACCAACAAAGGCAAAAAGTGATTCGATTTCGCTTGGATTAGACACATCGATTTTAAAAGGAATACAATTGCAACCAGTAGTTGTGGAAATTTCCCTAGCCGCATTGTTGGCATTTTCAAGGTTCAAGTCAGCTAGTATAATTCCCTGTGCTCCCCTTTCAGCCAAAACTGAAGCAGTTTCGCGGCTTATACCACTACCCGCACCGGTAATAACCGCATATTTATTTTCAAATTGTTTCATTTATTAATCACCCCTCCATTTATCAGCATAAGGTTTTGCACTGCAATAGCTTGCAGAACATAATCTGCGGCATATTAAAAAAAAATTAAAGAAAATAAGCAAATAAAGGCCAAGAAAACTCGGTTATAAACGAAAATTAAGCATATTATTAAAAATAGGAAAATATAGTTTAGTTAGAAATGTATTTTGAACGGACACTAATAATTTAAATCTTTGCGGGATCAAAGATGAATGAAATGAAAAATAGTTTTACATTACTATTAACCTTTTATCTGGTTTGAGGTATTACAAGTAATACAATAAACAAGATTTATATTAAAAAATTAATATATTTAGATTTAATAACGCATAGGCCTCACTCCTTTCTCCGATAAAAAAGTAATTTATATTCCGTTATGGTTTTTCTTTAAGAAGGTTATGTGTATAGAACTATTTCTATAGCTATGCTAAATCGTATCAATACATTTATGGTAGAATCAAAGATTCTAGAGGTGTTCTAATATACCTAAAAAATTGTGATTTGCTTATAGCCAAAAA
>JBMNOV010000060.1:0-9890 GCA_050943255.1 Syntrophomonadaceae bacterium | reverse complement strand
CCCTACATTGATTTCTGCACTTTCAATGATAGGGGATTGGTCTGGCAGAGTGGTCCACTTTTTCGCTAGCGTTTTTATCTTTTTTGGCTCTCTTTTAGGATAGCGTTTATAGTAAGGATGTTGCCCGGGAAAGACTTCGTCTTGTATTAGTTCATGACAGATCTTCAGTATCTCCCGAATTAATAAATCATTTAAAAGAAGATTTAATAAAGGTAATAAGACAATACCTGGAGATTGACGAAGAAGCTCTGACAGTGGAGTTAGATAATGAAGAAGACTCCATTGCTTTGGTTGCTAGTATTCCAGTCAAAGGTATCAAGAGGGCGGGGTGATAGCAAGGCAAGGATTTAATAATACTCATGTAAACCCGGGATTATTTCCGGGTTTACTATGGGATAACAGAACCCTTAAATATGGGGTGGTTTGACCAATATGACTCACTTCGAAATTCTCCCAACTGCAATTAATGATGTAACTTACACCTCCTGTAATAAACCGTTATCAATCCTGGTTAGTAACGACCTGGATATAGATACTTTTTCATCCCTAGGCTAGACTTTATCATCCATCTCAAGTGAAGGGTCATTTTAGCGCAATAGGTAAAGGCGGAAAGATTCTTCACTTTGCTAAAGTCTCTCAATGTTGCCCGCACCACGATAAATTATTAATTTTGCTATTAATACGAAGGAGCTGCTCATAAGGGGGGTATACTCCTTGTGTGTGCTTTTTAATATATTCTATGGCATAGTTGGTGAATAGGAAGGGTAAGGGTATACTAAGGCTTTTTATTAAAGTATATAATCACTAATTCTAATACTTTTGCATATGTTGGTATGGGGTGATAATTATGAAAAAAGTTTTGGTTACAGTTCATACTAATATAGTGGAAGAAGAGCTGAGATACAACGGGGTATTAGTTTTAAGTTACAGAATCGAGTATCCCGTTTTTAGATCATCAATTTACAAGAAGGCAATAATTGCAGTAAATAAATTTTATAAGGATAAAGCACAGGAATATCAAAAATATTACCAGACTAAACTATATCAAATGGCAGTTGAACAGTATTTGGATGCTATTGAAAATGGGTATCCTTTCCGCGAGTTTAGTGCATTAGTTGTCTATCAAATAACATATAACCAGGATTGTATAATTAGTCTTTATTCTGACGAGTATCAATATACCGGCGGAGCACATGGAATCACAATCAGGTCTTCACAAACTTGGAATTTGCAGTATGGCCAAATGGTTAAGCTAAGCGAAATGTTCGATTATTTGTTTAATTACAGAGCATATATTATAAGGAATGTGATAGAGCAGATAAAAAAAGAACCTGATATTTACTTTGAAGATTACGAAAATCTAGTAGAAAAAACATTTAACGTAAATAGCTTTTATTGTACTCCTAAGGGTTTAATAGTTTATTTTCAACAATATGATATAGCTCCATATGCCAGTGGCATTAGGGAATTTTTGCTGCCATACAACAATTACGTTAAAGATCCTCGAAAAAAGTGTTAGTTCCTTTAAAGGGTTCTGTTATAAAAAAATCATCCTTTCTTGTGCTCGCCAATAAAAATTCAAGAGCGAAAGGATGATTATACAATTTATCAGGTAAAAAATGGTGTATTCAATTATCTAATCTCTTTTAGGCGGTTCCGGCTGATAGGTTACCACAGGGCAGCCCATAGCACTGCCAACTGCTACCAGTGTAAATATGGCTACGAGGGAGCTGCATAACAATGTTTTAAATTTGGTTAACATTTCAACACCTCCTTTGCTTTAAGCAATTTTTCTACTTTATCAAAAAACTGATCCCATAGGTTAATATAGCTCTGTCCCCCTGGCAACAATAATATATTCTGCCAGAATAGGCCCAGTAAGAGCCCTATGGGTACCAGTTTTTCTCCCCCAATATAGGAAATGCATATAGTAAACAGTAGGAAAAAAAACACGGTGCCGTATGATTTTTGTCTTCTTTTTTTCCTTATCAATTCATCAGTGATAGGGTTTATATGATTATTAGCCGGAACATAATAATGAATAATTAATACTGAGAAAATAGCAAGACCGATAAGGTAAAAAGGCAGGAAGTTAGCAGGAATATACTGAGAAATATAACCAAGTAAGATTAAATTAACTATGCTAACAATAGTACAGCGGTAATAGGATTGGCAGTGCGGTCCATCCGTATACCTTCTATATACCACTGATGAAACCATAATAGCCATGACTTCACGCCCTATGCCTAAAAGCAGTGCAATTGCTAAAATTATTAATATTTGCAGCAATGCTCCCGCAAATATTTCTATACCATAACGAATTTCATCCTCATGGTAAGAAGAATTATTGGCGTTTTCAGCTAGAAAACGGGATAATTTTCGAGCTAGTAGTTGCATATGACTCCTCCTTGGCTATATTAGTCGGGAAAAGTACGGAAAACTCTACCATGTGGTTATCTGTATTTTCTATCTTTATATTACCTCCGTATTTTTGGGCTATGCTGCTGCAGATATGCAGGCCAAGTCCCAAATGGTTGTCTTTTTTCGTAGTGAAGCCCTTGCGCATTAGTTTTTGTTTTAAGTTTTCATTTACTTGCCCGTAATTAGACACCCTAACAATAAAGTGATAGCCATCTGCACCAATATATACTTTAACCAGCCGTTTTTCCGGATCAAGTGGCAGTACTGCATCAAAGGCATTATTAACCAGGTTCCCTACGATATTATTAAGCTCATAAGCTGATATCTTCAAATTATTTATACGACTAGTCACATTAACCTCGAATTTTATTTCGTTAGCTTTGGCAATACCTGATTTAATAAAAAACAATGCTGTCAAACCAGGAGTTGCAGTAATTTTGAAGCTATCGTTAAGTATATCTCCCCCTAAAAGCTCAGCTAAATATTTATTAACTTCTTGGGTGTAACCCAATTGGTTAAAACCATATATAGTTTGCAGGTGATTAACAATATCGTGCCTTTCACTACGTATAGCTGTGTATAATTCGTCCAGGGTTGCGATATATTCTTCTTGGGCAAGGTACTTGCTTTCTTTTTCGGTAAAATCTAATAATTGTTTAACCAAAAATAATATGGCTACTGTACCACACAATAAAATAATAGTAGAAAATATCCCGAAAACTCCGGGGGAAAGACTGTAAAAAAAATTAAGCTGATCATTGAGAACCTCAAGGGTAAAAAGTAATTGTACAATAATTACAAATGCTAGGATAGAAATTAAGCTAGTAATGATCTTTAACCGTTTATTCTCCCAAGTAGAAGAAATTTCCGGATTATTACTGAAGTCAAATAGGTGGAAACTGTAATGATTACATAGATAAATTATAATTAGTGTCAAGGTTATTTGAGGTATAGGAAGAATAAGCAATGATAAATAGCTTGTTGGTTTAGGTAGTCCTAATGTGCTGAAAATGATAGTTGAAGATAGATATTCACCTGAAAATAGAACCATTATTCCCAAAAAACTAGCTATAAGGGACTTAAACAAGTTAATGCGGAAAAATATTGTTATAATTATTAATAGTGCAACTATTTGCAGTAAAAAGCTAATATCATACGGTAAACCGGCAAAATAGCGGAACAATGTTCCTAAAGCTGCATAATAAAAAGCAACTATACCTAACTTTTTTATATCGGGTAGGACATTAATTAGCAAAAGGCCAAGCCAGGGCATAACAAAACCTGCAATATAATTATGTAAAAAAATTATTAAGGTCAAGCTTAAATCCAATTAATACCACTCTTTCCCCTTTATGGTTTATTATTCGCTATTGAATCTCCAAATCCTTTTTATATGTATTTTTATATTTTAAATACTAATAGATTTATTTGCCAGGGTTTATTTACCAAGGCATATTTTCTAGGGTATTTTTCCTATTATGATTTCAATAATAGGCTATTATAGATAGGTATATTGACCTGGGGTTAATTAGAAAATAGGAAACTGAGCGTTCTTTAAAGAATGCGTTTCTTGAGCATATTTTTTTGGGATAGGCTTTGGCAAATGATTATTAGTAATCTCCTCATGTAAAAAGCAGGATTGTGTTTTTTAATAGCTCTATCATTTATAATATATGAAGGAGGTAAATAAGATTTGGAGATTAAACGGCTTAAGTACATAGACAAAACCTATCTTATCACCTTGTTAGTGCTTATAGTATTTGGATTAGTGGTTCTGGCCAGTGCTTCCAGCACTGTTTCCAACGATCCTTACTTTTATATAAAGAAACAGCTAGTTTTTATATTCCTAGGTATTATTGCTATCTTTATTATCCTGCGTGCAGATTATGTAGAGCTTAAAAGATACAGCTGGTTTTTCTATGGGTTGTCAGTTTTCTTGTTGGTTTTAGTACTCTTATTTGGTGACGAGGTCAGAGGTACTACCGGCTGGATTAGTATTGGTCCTTTACCTGCGGTGCAACCGGCCGAGTTTACTAAAATATTATTAATAGTGTCGTTTGCCGACTTTTTAAATAATCGCAAAGGTGAGCTTAACACCTTAACACAAATGCTTCCGTGCTTCTTCTATATTGGGGTACCCTTTGCCTTAATAATGATGCAGCCTGACCTGGGTACTGCTGTAGTATATTTAGCTATTACCCTGGTAATGATGTATGCTGCCGGAGCTAATCCTAAAATTTTGATTACTTTGCTTTTGTCCGGGGTAATTCTAATTACCGTTGTATTATGGGCTCATTTCGAGTGGGGATTACCCTTGCCTTTACAGGATTACCAGTTAAAGCGCCTGGTAGTATTTTTAGATCCGTACAATGATGGGCAAGGGGGAAGGGGGCCAGGATGGAATACTATACAATCATTAATAGCTATCGGCTCGGGAGGTCTTATGGGTAAAGGCTTATTTAATGGTACCCAGGTACAGCTGAATTTCTTACCCGAACATCATACTGATTTTATATATGCAGTAATAGGTGAGGAATTAGGTTTTGCCGGTGCTTCTCTCGTTCTCATACTTTACGGAATATTAATAATAAGAGCTATCAATATAAGTCTTAATGCTAAGGAATTATATGGGACACTTATGGTTTTAGGAATAACTGCTATGTGGTTGTTTCACATTTTTGAGAGTATTGGTATGTCGATAGGTTTGATGCCGGTAACGGGAATACCTTTGCCATTTTTAAGTTACGGTGGCAGTTTTATGATTACCAATTTAGTTGCAGTGGGATTGATCCTAAATGTAAATATTCGTGGCAAAAAGATAGTATTCTAGGTAATGAGCCATACTATTTATGAGGAGGTGTATTATGACAAAGGATGAGAAGGAAAGTGCTGCTATAATAACCTTGAAAGAAAGCCTGTTATTTATACCCAATTTGGTAAAACTTATTTATAGACTGGCCCAGGATGAAAAAGTAAATAAAACTGATCGGGTACTTTTGTTGGGCACTATAGCCTATGTTGTTTCACCCTGGGATTTTCTCCCCGATGTTCTACCATTTCTAGGCCAGCTCGATGATCTCTTGCTTTTGGCACTTGTAATAAAAAGATTAATGGATAGTGTAAGTCGGGATACTATGGTTTCTTACTGGGATGGCAACAGGGATCTATTAAGGTTAATGGAAAATATAATTAATTTAAGTGTACAGTTTATTCCTAAGGGAGTTTATCAAAGACTGGTGAAAAAATCCCGACCTAAGGACTATACTGATATAGAATATGAAGTTAAGACTGAATGAATAGAACGGGTTTTGCCCCGTTATGAAATGTCATTTGGGAATTGTAGGGGCGGAGCAGAGCCCCGCCCTTACACTAATTTCATAAATTTCATTACGAACCCTGCCGGCAAAATGAGGCATTTCTTATTCATACCATCATGCCTTTGTTTTATCCTTCGAGTTTATGATACCTTTCGATCCCCCATGTCATCAATAAATAATACAGAAGCAAGGCTAGGAGGCCAAAGCATAAGAACATAAAGGTTGCGGCTGAAAGCGGAGAATGGATAAAACGTATTACTATAAAAATGATAATACCACCAATAAGGATTGAAGGCAGCATGGAATATAAGACATTAAAGTTATGTTTTAAGGCTTGTTGTTCGTTTTCCCATTGTAATTTGGGGTTTAGTAGGTCGATAAGCAAGCCCGTTTCAATAATTAAGGCAATGACGGTTAAGCTAACAACTAATAGTATGGCTATAAGAAGCGGTGACAAAGGTATTATAATTCGGGCTGCTGCTATAACCAGAACAGCTCCTATAAGTGAGAAGACATAAGCTGATAGTAATTTGGCTTGTATTTGTTTCTGGTAAGAAAGCGGGATATACTTAGATATAAACAATTGCTTACCTTCCCTTGATATGGCAGTAGCTGCAATAGCATTAGAGCTGGTCATAAATAGAATAATGCCTATAAGCACGGCTATTAAAATAGTTTGGCTTTGCGGTGATGCTACTATTTGTCCCCAGGGTATAGAGATTTCCTGTTTATGGGTTGAAATGATGAATGGAACTAATAAAAATACTGGGAACAGCAAAGAAATCATTATACTGTTCATAAAATAGGTGGGCGTTCTCAATAAAATTCGCATTTCTTTTTGCCAATAGGCTATAATAGCTGGCTTAATTTTAGTTAAACGAAAATAATCGGCTGAGCTGAGCTTTTGCCGGCGGGCAGAAGTTTCACTGGAGCCTACTAAACCTTTAAAATAGAATTTTTCGCCTACCAGCCAGACTAAAGCCACTGTTAAAAGGGAGTATCCTATAGATATAATTAGATTAACAACACCAGCTCCATTACCAGCGTTAATTAAGGCCAGACCAAGATAGCGGGTAGTGGGAAAAAGCCGGCTAACTAGATTCATAAAACCGCTCCGATCGCTAAGTAGATTATTTAGAAATGTGGGATCTATATTATTCGGATTTGATCCCTGAAAAAAGAACTGAGCACCGACGGCCAGGACTATTACTGCCATTCCCCCTAGGATTCTAAAAAGATCTTTGTGGCGACTCAAATTAGCAAACCTCATCAGAATCACAGTAGGGATAGTTGCCAGGCCTAGGGGAACCAGGGGAGTCAGAAAGAATACGATAGCGGTATAAGCCCAATACAATAAGGATATTTCGCTTTTGATTCCGTAAATTATAAGCGGGGGAAGCAAAAAGGGCAAAGCACTCAGGTATTCATAACATAGTACCATGGAAAAGCGGGCACCGAGTACCTGCCAGCCGCTTAAAGGTAAGGCCAAAAGACTTTGCGCATCTTCAGCAAAATAGAAGAAGCTGATAATATAAAAGATGCCAAAGATAAAGACAACTGAACTTACTAACACTATACCTAGAGTTAATATAGTCCCTTCCTGGCCTATCGGAGCCAATAGATTAAAGCCCGTAGTTAGGATATTGCAATACAGTATTATAGCTGGGGTTATTGCGACTAGTATTAATACGCCCAAGCCCAGTTTTTTTATAATACTTTTACGATTTTGTTTTGATCTTATTTGTAATCGGGATAGGCCAAAATAATTAACTAATAAAATTTTTAGCAAAGCCCAAAACTTATGCATTCTCTGTCAACTCCAAGAATAAATTTTCTAGTGATCGGTTCTCGCGCGCATGCTCATGAATTTCCTGCATGCTGCCACAGAAAATAACTTGTCCTTTATTAATGATGGCTAGGCGGTCACAAACCTTTTCCGCTACTTCTAATACATGTGTTGAGAAAAAAACTGTTTTGCCGGCTGCAGCATGTTCGCGCATCATTTCTTTTAGATCGAAAGATGAACGTGGATCTAAGCCGGTCATAGGCTCATCTAAAATCCAAACCGGGGGATTATGGAGTATGGCACCAATGACTAAAATTTTCTGTTTCATTCCGTGGGAGTAGCTTTGAATAAGGTCTTTCGCTGCTGAAGACATTTGGAAGCGTTCCAGCAACTCAGGTATGCGTTTTAACCTGGCTGAAGCGTCAACCTCGTAGATATCAGCCATAAAGTTGAGGTATTCAATCCCAGTTAAGCGTGGGAAAATATTAGGGTCATCGGGAACAAAGCCTAATTGCATTTTAGCTTCCCGGGGATTTTGAGTAATGTCTATTCCTTTAACCTTTATGCTCCCTTGATCAGGATTTAAAATTCCGGTAATCATTTTAATCATAGTAGTTTTACCTGCTCCATTAGGTCCCAGAAAACCAAATATTTCACCATCATTAATGGACAATGTAACTCCATCAACAGCTTTTATTCTACCCCGGTTATAGGTTTTGGAAACTCCATTAATTTCTAGCATTTTATTAGCTCCTTTATATTACCTAAGTGTTTTTATAACACCTTAAATATTACAGGTTCGGTGATGGAGGTTCAAAGAAATAATTTTACATTTAATAATCCAAGGCATAAAATGCGGGGGGAAACTATATATTTATAAAAAATGCGGTACAAGTTTTGGCTGTGAGGTGATGTAAATGTTGGGGAATTTTAAAGCCCGTTTGTTGATAGTGATAATAGTCTTAACATTGGCGGGCGTTGCGATGCAATCAAACAATGGCAGCCGGGAGGTGGTTGAGCCCTTAATTGCCTATGTATTAAAAGATGATGGCTTAGAAGGTAAGATAGCAACCTTAGTTCATAATATTAGGGAGAATGAAGGGGTGATATCGGTTTCCGGTGATACAGCTATACAGCTTCCGTGTGACTATTTGGAGATTACCCGGAAATACGGATGGTACTGGGATGCTGAAGAACAGAAGCAAAGTTTCTATCCTGGTTTGAGCCTTTTAGTTGAGCAAAATACCTTAGTCAAACCAATTATGGCGGGAAAAGTGGAGGAAATCTCCGGTGATAGTACTCCAAGAACAATATTGTTAAAACATGATGACCAGATTTACTCAGTTTATAGTGGCCTTGAAGAGGTTCTAGTGGAGGAGAAGACCTCAGTCGGGCTGGAGGATGTTCTGGGTAAATGTAATAATAGTATTTATTTAGAAGTTAGGAACCAGGATGGACCTCTAAACATCAATTATCTTTTTGAATAATGCATTTGGGTAATCTGGTTGGAATCAGAATTACTGTAAACCCCCTATTTATATTTATCTGTGTCATTTATGTCTACCTAGGACTTGCCCTAGAGATAATAGTTGTACTAACATCTGTTTTGGCCCATGAAATTGCTCATAGTGTCATGGCCAGAATAATGGGATTAAAAATAGCAGAAATCCATATACTTCCTTTTGGCGGGCAGGCTAAAATTGAAGATTTTACAGGCTTAAACCCGGATAAAGAAATTTACGTTGCCTTGGCAGGACCATGTCTAAGCCTATCTGTGGCAGCGGCTTTTTATTTTCTGCCTTTGCAGTTTAGTACCACTATTATAGATATCGCAGTAAAAGTTAATCTATTACTGGGGATTTTGAATCTTTTACCGGCATTACCTTTAGATGGGGGCCGGGTGCTGCGAGCTGTATTATCATCTTATCGGGGATATAACAAAGCAACTCGGGATGCCGCTTTAATTGGAAAAATTATAGCAATTTTAATGATTTTTGGCGGCTGTTATTTAACCTGGAGAAATTCAATAGGTGTTAATTTTATTATACTCGGAGTTTTTCTTTTCTGGGCGGCGCAGCGAGAAGCTGGTTTACTTGCTTATGCTTTTTTACGTTATTTAATCCGTAAAAAAGGAGAACTAGCAGGCAAAGGTTTCCTTTCTTCCAAGCAGGTTGTAAGCACAGAGAATACACTCATTAAAAAAATCTTGGAATCAAGCCAGCCGGGTTATTATTTAGTAGTGCTGATAGTTGACGATGAACATCATATGATGGGAATAAGAACTGAAGCTGAACTTATTGCATGCTTACTCGAAAAAGGACCTCATGCTAGTTTAAGGGATTGTTAGCTTGTAAACTTATAAATAA
>JBMNOV010000059.1:0-9954 GCA_050943255.1 Syntrophomonadaceae bacterium | reverse complement strand
CTCCAGCGCCGATGGTACTGCATTAACTTGTGGGAGAGTAGGACTTCGCCAGGATTTATTTTTTTCTGCATAAATTTTACCATTCTATTTGCTTTTGCCGTTTCGGGAGGACCCCCGCGATATTATACGGCTTGAGGGTCACTGATGTTTCGCCAGGGTTTTTGACCTTACCCGGACTTTGTGATTAGATTGTTTAAAAGTAGATATACTAAAATTATAATATATGAGTAAATATAGGAGGTTAACCATGATTTTTGCATTTGTGCCTTTAGAAGGAGGATATCAAATCCCTATGCGTATTGTGGGAGCCAATATTTATTATGAATGGCTAATTTATATATTTATGTTTATACCAGTTGGTCTTTTTATTTATGGTGTCTATAAACGAATACAAATATGGATGTTGGCAAAAGGAACTATAAGCCGCAATGATAGAATTGGCCAAAGAATAAAAACCATAATTAGCTATACATTAAGCCAAAAACTTGTGTTGAGAAAGCCAGTAGCAGGATCAATGCATTTTCTTTTATTCTGGGGTTTTGTTTTATTATTTATTGCAACGGTAAGCTTTGCTATGTGGGATAAAATAGGATTTCCGCCATTAGTAGGCAACATTTATGTTGGATTCTCAGCTTTAATAGACGTTATGGGTTTTGCAGCATTAATTGCGATAATTATTCTAGCAATTATTAGATATGTACAGCGGCCCAAGCGATTAGATGATACCAAACCATTGGATGGGTGGATTCTGCTATTAATTGGAGCAATACTCTTATCTGGCTACATAGTAGAAGGATTAAGAATAGCCGGTCAAATAAATCTGGCTACAACATGGCAACAAATAGCTTATGAAAGAGTTGCTTCTCCAATTGGTTGGATTTTTGCCGGGTTATTTACAAATAATTTTAGTTTAGAAAATATTTTATCAATGCATAGATTTAATTGGTGGTTACATATGGCAATATCCTTTTTGTTTATAGCCATGATTCCTTATACTAAGCTTTGGCACATATTTACCGGAATGCTGTCTTATTTTTTCAGGAATATGGAATCTACCGATATTAGTGTGATTGAGAACATTGGGGAAGCCGAAACTTTTGGAGTTGAACAAATTGAGGAATTGCACTGGAAGGATTTATTAGACCTAGATGCGTGTATTCGCTGTGGTCGTTGCCAGGAAGCTTGTCCTGCCTATAATACCGGGAAAAAATTAAACCCTAAAATCACCGTGATCCAAACCATGAAAAAACATTTAGATGAAAAAGCACCATATTTATTACAAGCTAAACATAAAATAACTGATGATCTGGCACTGACAATCAATGAAGTTGATGATGTTGACCAAGCATTAGCCGAAAAAAGCCCAAAAGAACAGAACATGTTGTATGATATTGTTAGTCCTGAGGTACTATGGGCTTGTACAAATTGCCGTGCTTGTATTGTTCATTGTCCGATGAGTATTGAGCACCTCAGTAAAATTACTGATATGAGAAGGAATCTAGTGATGTGGCAAGGTGATATACCGGCAGAAGCGCAAACGGCTTTTACTAATTTAGAGAGGAACTATAATCCATGGGGAGTAGGCTGGGCATCACGCGCTAAATGGCTGGAAGAGAGAAAAATTAAAGATCAGGTAAAAATATTATCGGAAGATCCTGGTGAGTTTGAATACCTATTGTTTGGTGGCTGTGCTGTAGCTTTTGATGATCGATATAAAAAAGTGGGCGAAGTAGTAGTAAAACTATTAAATTTGGCCGGGGTTAAATTTGCTTATTTAGGTACAGAAGAGATGTGCTGTGGTGATCCCGCTCGAAGACTGGGAAATGAATATTTATTTCAAGTATTAGCCCAACAAAACATTGAAAACTTTGAGAAGTATGGGGTAAAAAAGATAATATGCCTTTGTCCCCATGGCTATAATACCATAAAAAATGAGTACCCATTTTTGAATGGAAACTATGAAGTATATCATTATACAGAAATACTGGCAAAATTATTAGCTGATGGACTTTTTAATATTGTAAAGGATAGGCCTAAAAGGATTAGTTACCATGATTCTTGTTTTTTGGGCCGATATAATGATATCTACCAGGCTCCGAGAAGGGTTATAAACCAGGTAGGTGGAAACATATTAGAAATAGATAAATCAAAACAATTCAGTTTTTGCTGTGGTGCTGGAGGAGGACGTATGTTTTTAGAGGAAAATGTTGCTGAAGGGTATAAAAGAATAAATGAAACCCGGGCAGAGCAATTTTTGGAAGATAATCCTGATATACTTATTGGTAATTGCCCTTTCTGCTTAACTATGTTGACAGATGGGGTTAAGGCTTTAAATCAAGAACAGGTGGCAGTATTTGATTTAGCTGAATACTTGTGGGACAACTTGGGAAGATAGAACGGACATTTAATATAAGTCAAAAAACTCCTCTTAAAGAGGCATGGCATAATGAAGTATTCTTGTCATTCTGAACGAGTAAGATCTTCTTAAGATTTTTCGCTACACTTTAGGATGACGGTTTCCTCAAGAACACCAGCCGGCTGGTGACATTGTTAACAACTGATAGGCTAGCTGCATAATATAAATCATGGCGGAGACACTTTATTAAAAAGGAGATTTTTTTGTGGAAACAAACCAATCCTGTGTAAAAGAAGCAGGTTCCTACACGGCAGCAATAATATTACCAAGATGTCATCTATGCGGTGAAGTACCTGAAAAAGGGATAAGAGGCGTAATAAAAATAGGTAAGGTTTTTATCTGTGAAAAATGCGAGAAACAGATAGTCTCAATACCAGTGGGAAGTACTAAATACAGTCATTTGCTTAAAGGGTTAAAGAAAATATGGCAGTCTAAAAAATAAGCACTTTAGTGCTTATTTTTTAAGGATTAGCTTATTTAGAATTAAAAGGAGTATTTTAGTTTGCTGGAAAATACACCTATTTACTCGGCCCTAAAAAATTACTCAAGGCAAGCTATTTTGCGTTTACATATGCCCGGACACGCTGGTAAGGATATAAGCCTAAAAAAATCGAAGTTTAATGCATTATTCCCGTTTGATGTAACAGAAGTACCTGGTATGGATAATCTGCATTTACCTAATGGAATAATTAAACAATCACAAAAATTAATGGCTCATGCTTATGGTGCGGCAGAAAGTTTTTATTTAGTCAATGGAGCAACTTCAGGTATACAAGCATTATTTTTGGCTGTGGGGGGAGAAGGTAAGAAAGTATTACTTCCCCGTAACGCGCATTGTTCTTTTTATTCAGGGATGGTGCTTTCAGGAACAATACCTGTGTATATTCCCGTTCAGGTTGAGCCGGAATTAGGAATAGCCCTTGGAGTTATAGCAGAAGATGTCCGAGATACAATGCAAAAAAATGCCGATATAGAAGCAGTATTTTTAACTAGTCCGAGTTATTATGGGACAACCATTGATATTTATACTATTGCAGGTATTGTCCATGATAAAGAGAAAAAGCTATTAATAGACGAAGCACACGGGGCCCATTTTCCGTTTAGTAAAGTATTCCCTCAATCTGCTCTAAGTAGTAATGCTGATGCTGTTGTTAATAGTCTACATAAGACATTACCAGTCTTAAATCAGGGTGCAGTTCTGCATGTAGCTTCTAGTTTGGCTGGTGATGATCGGATAAGAAGAGCAGTAAACCTGCTTACAACTACTAGCCCATCCTATCCTATTATGGCTTCAATGGAACTGGCTCGTTATTATATGGAAATAAACGGAGATTGGCTCTTAGACCGGGCTTATCATCTCTCATTACAATATCGTAAAAAAATTAATCAGATTCCGGGTTTAATCGCTTATGAACGGGAATTAATTACTATACCAGGGGTTGTTGCACTAGACCCGCTTAAATTATTAGTATCGGTGCGGGGAACCAATTTAAATGGTTATGAATTTGCCCAATTATTGAGGGAGAATTACCGGATACAAGTAGAACTAGCTGATAATAATTTTATACTAGCCATGTTTTCGTTATTCCACGAAGCTGACACTTGGGAGAATTTTTACCAAGCCGTAAAAGCGGTTGCTGGGAATTATTCGGCTTCAGGAAAACAAATACTTAAAACATGTGCTGCTCCCTTACCTAAAGTAATGGTTAGTCCTCGCCAGGCATATATAGCCCCATTACGTCGGGTAGCTTTAAAAGATGCAATTAATCAAATTGCGGGGGAAATGATTACTGCTTATCCCCCAGGGATTCCTTGTATTCTTCCGGGAGAAGTAATAAGCCATGAAATAATAGAGTATCTTATGTATCTTAAACAAAGCGGAGCTAGTATACAGGGACCACAAGATATCACTATGCAGTATGTTAATATTATTGATAATTAATATTTATTATTAATTCAGGGAAGACTGTTTAATTTAAAACCCTTGCCTTTACCGCAAATAGAACCAACTATTTTTATTTAAAGGTTTCCTAATTATACATTTAGATTTATTTTGTTATAGAATATAAAGTATGGTTGGCTAATACGGTTAGTGGTAACGCAGGAGGATGGATAAGCTGGGAAGTAGAGGAATATTTATTAGTATTGAAGGAATAGACGGCTCAGGTAAGACAAGCCTAAAAGAACGACTGCAAATATATCTTGAACAGACCAGTGGGTTTCAGGTATTAGGAATCAGGGAGCCGGGCGGCAATATTATATCAGAAAAAATAAGAGAACTGCTTTTAGATTCAAGCAACCAGGAAATGACTGCTCGGACTGAAGCCTTACTTTATGCATCAGCCCGCAGCCAGTTAGTTGAAAAAGTTATTGTACCTGCCCTTAATAGAGGTTTACTGGTTTTAGCAGACCGTTATATAGATTCTACCATAGCATACCAGGGTTATGGGCGCGGTTTGGATATTGACTTTTTACAGCAATTGAATCACCTTTGCACGGGAGGGGTAAAACCAGTTTTAACCCTATTACTTGATTTAGATGAAAAACAAGCGCAATACCGCCGGAAAAAGGAAGACCAGGATCGCTTAGAAATGGAAGGGTTAATGTTTCAGGAAAAAGTCCGGAAAGGTTACTTATATCTTGCCCGTGAGGAAAAAGAGCGCATCAAAATTATAGATGCTAGCCAGACCCCACACAAAGTTTTAAATGATGCCCTCTTTTATATAAATAGGTTGTGGTAATGTTCTTTGTTGGACAGGAAAGGGTATTAATGAAAATAGACCGAGAACGGGATAAAACCAACAAATTCTTCACTCCTGGAAAGGTTGATTTACAGGGGGTAAAGAAGGTTGCATCTTCTTCCTTTGAGCAGGAGTTTATACGCAGGCGCTACCTGGAAAGCCAGCAGCGCATGCAGGAGATGCTTAAAGAAATTGACCGTTTAAACCAAAAGCTGACCAAATCACTAACCATAGACGATTTAATGGGATATAAGAAAATGGTTAAATTATTTTTGTCTGAGGCTATATCTAGTGCCTATAGTATTAAAATGGAACGTGGACGTAATCGTCGGGGGCGTAGTATCTTAATCACTGTAAAAACTATTGACAAAGAGGTTGAACAATTGGTCCAGGATTTTATAAATAAATGCAAAAAACCGGTAGAAGTTTTAGCTAGCCTTGATAAAATTAGGGGTATGCTAGTTGATCTTATGATATAAAATGATGGATTATTTTGCTAATATTATTGGACAGAACAAAATTATTAATACATTAAAAACAAGCCTTGCTACCGGCAAAGTTAGCCATGCTTATCTTTTTTGCGGACCAGCAGGTGTGGGAAAAATGCAGGTGGCAATGGCTTTTGCCCGGAGTATTATTGCCCAGGAAGATAACCAAGCAGAGCTTTATTTTAATCAGGGTTTCCATCCTGATCTTTTCATTATAGAGAGGTTAGAGAACCGCAATTTGATAGCTAAAGAGCAAATAAGTCGTGAAATGGGGTCATGGATATCGTTAAAGCCATACCGGGCTAAACATCGGATAGTTTTAATAAGAGATGCTCACCTGATGAGCATTGATGCTGCCAATACCTTGTTAAAGCCTCTGGAAGATCCACCGGCTTATGCCATAATAATATTAGTAAGCGATGCTGAGAATATTATTGAAACTATAGTATCGCGCTGTCAGGTATTGCGTTTTATACCAGTCCCCCAAAAACAATTAGAAGAACACCTTATAATGCGGGGATTTGATAATGAAAAAGCGGTTTATGCTGCTAGGCTCGGGCAGGGTAGTGTAGCTTGTGCTATTAGCTTTGCGGAGGAAGAAGGGCTGCAGGAAACATGGGAGATAGCCTTGGGTTTGATAAAAAGCTTGGTACTAGGGCAGAAAGGGGCTATTTTTGACGCAGCAGATATAATAAATCATTCTCCTGAATTAATTGTCAAGATACTGCAGACTATTTTACGCGATGCACTTATATTTGATAATAATCAAGGGGAATTGCTGTTGCCATTAGAATTGCAGGACATCTTAGGGGAATTAAAGGATAAAGATAAAAATAAAATAATGGCAGCTATTATGGAAATAGATAGATTAAAACAATACTACCGATATAATGTAAATTCAAAACTATTAAATACTCTTATAGGCTATCAATTATGGGAAGCGTTGCATTAATAAAGGAGGAATTGGATGGCTTGGGTTGCAGGGATTAGGTTTAAACCTGCTGGTAAAATATATTATTTTGAATGCTCTGATATTGAGCTTGAGCCTGGGGATGCAGTTATTGTGGAGACAGTTCGAGGTATAGAATGTGGTTCTGTTGTAATCGGGAAACGGGATATGTTGGAAGAACAACTAGTTCTTCCACTAAAATCGGTTGTCCGGAAAGCTACTGCTGAAGACATTGAAACTTTAAATAATAATAAACAAAAAGAAAAAGAAGCTATGGAGATATGCAGGCAGAAAGTTAAAGAACACCAATTACCCATGCATTTAATTGATGTAGAATACACTTTCAATAGAGGAAAAATTATTTTTTATTTTACTGCTGAAGGCCGAGTTGATTTTCGGGACCTGGTTAAGGATCTAGCATCTATATTTAAGACCCGAATAGAATTAAGACAAATTGGGGTTCGAGATGAAGCGAAGATGCTAGGGGGACTTGGTACATGTGGACGGGTTTTATGCTGTAATTGTTTTCTGGGCGAATTTGAACCAGTTTCTATCCGCATGGCTAAAGAACAAAACTTATCTTTAAACCCTACAAAAATTTCGGGTAGTTGCGGGCGTTTGATGTGCTGCCTCAAGTATGAATCGGAATTATATGAGTCCGGTAAAGGAAAAGAGGAGGACGAGCATGGAGAAGAGCCTACAGGAATTAAGATTGATTTTACGGGAATTGATGATGGAAGTAGGGGAACTTAAAGAGCGGGTTGGCAGATTAGAACGAGAACTAGTGGAAAAAAACGAGGAAGCATTACCCCCGTCGCCTATGTACAGCTTAGAGTTGCAAGGTGAAAGCTACGAAAGTTTAGGACGGATTTACCAGCAAGGCTATCATATATGTCCCGCAGCTTTTGGACAAGTACGCAATCAAGAATGTCTGTTCTGTATTGCTTTTCTCGAAAAAGAATAGTATAAAATAGAATCATGTATAAATGAGGCATTATTAGGAATGATTAGTCCAGATGAAACATTAGATGATTTGATTATCGGGGGGCTGAAATTAATTCAGCCCCATGAAGGTTATCGCTTTTCTCTTGATTCCGTATTACTAGCTCATTTTGCGGTAAAAAAAAGGGTAAAGCTCGCGGTAGATTTAGGTTCTGGAAACGGGATAATTCCACTTATTATGGCTTGGCGTTCACCAGAATTAGAAATTATCGGGATAGAAATTCAGGAACAAATGGTAGAACGTGCGCAAAGAAGCGTACTCTATAATGGGTTACAGCAAAGAATTAGTATCATAAAGGGTGATATAAGAAATATAAAGGAGTATTTATCCCCAGGATCAGTTGAATTGGTTGTCAGCAATCCTCCCTATTGGTGTAAGGGACAAGGTTTGATAAGCCATAACCATGAAGAAGCGATTGCCCGGCATGAATTAATGGTAAATTTGGCTGAGCTTATTCAGGCTGCTGCCTATTTATTACCTTTAAAGGGGAGTTTTTGTCTTATTCACCGGGCTGATCGGCTTAATGAGATTACTAAACTATGTAACGCTAACGGGATTATACCAGTGCGACTAAGAACAGTACATTCATTTCCTGGACAAGAAGCCCAACTTATATTACTGGAAGCCCAAAAAGGAGAGCGGGGATCGCTAAAAATACTTGCTCCATTGATAATTTATTCAAAACCAGGAAAATACAGCGATGAGATAAATAACTTATATTACGGAAAGGGAAGGTAAAGTGGGCAAACTGTTTATATGCGCTACTCCTATAGGAAACCTTGAGGATGCCAGTATACGGTTGCTTAAAACTTTGCGCAAGGTAGATATTATAGTTTGTGAGGATACACGACATACATTAAAGCTCTTGAATCATTATAAAATAAAAAAAACTTTGTTTAGCTATCATAAGTTTAGTAAACCGGAAAAAGAAGATAATATTATCGAGATGATAAAAGAGGGAAAGGATATTGCTTTAGTATCGGATGCTGGAATGCCAGCAATATCCGACCCGGGGGAACGTTTGGTAGCCAAGGCTATAGATGCCGGGATTCAGCTAGAAGTTATACCTGGACCTTCGGCATTAATTTCAGCTCTGGCCTTATCAGGATTGAATACAGCTAGTTTTGTATTTGAAGGCTTTTTACCAAGCCGCAGAGCCAAGAGAAGGCAACAACTCGAGAAGCTACGAGAGGAACACCGTACCATAATCCTTTATGAAGCCCCACATCGTCTTTTAGCCTGTTTAGAAGATATAAAAGCGATTATGGGTGAAGGGCGGAGGATAGTTTTGGCTCGCGAGATTACCAAAATACATGAAGAAATTAAACGAGGCAGTGTGGAAGAAATATATACTCATTTTAGCCTAAATCCTCCCCGGGGAGAAATAAGCCTAATAATTGCCGGTAAGAAGACAGTTATTGAAAAAAAGAGTATTGATGAAGTGGTCCAGGAAGTAAAGGAACTAGTTAAACAAGGTATGGATAAAAAAGAAGCCCTAAAAAAGAAGGCCTCGGAAAATGGGATAAAAAAGTCCATTTTATATGAATCTTTTATTAAAAATAATTGATCTGTACCAAAAGGAAATAGGTTAACTTTAAGTGCATAATTATTACATACCAAGCGTCTTAGGGCGAGAAACCTACCTTCTTAAAAACCTGCCTATGCCCGCAGGGCATACCCATTAGGGCATAGGCACTCAACCTCTCTTTATGTCACACTGAGCGAAAGAGCTCCGCGCCCCCTTTGGGGGTGTAATCTGGGTCAACGCGGATTAACAATTAAATTGTAATATGTATTTATCCTACCTGTTTAGTCAATTCGGTAAGACAGCTTTTGCACAGGTTCTTACCCTTGTAATTAAGTACTCCTTCAGCATTACCACAGAAAATACAAGCAGGCTCATATTTTCTAAGTATAATTTTTTCAGCATCAACATAAATTTCAAGAGCATCTTTCTCCTCGATACACATAGTGCGTCTCAATTCTATAGGGATAACAATGCGTCCCAGCTCATCAACCTTTCTTACTACACCTGTTGATTTCATCATATAAAAACCCTCCTATTTAATATAAACAATTTCAAAATATAAACAAAACTCACCTCTCCCCGCAAATATACCATTGCTGGTAGAAATAGTCAAGCGTTTTTCTACATTTTTAGACGAAAAAGATACAATTAGCAAACAATTTTGTGATTTATAGGTTAAAATATCGCAGACAATCCCAAATATCCAACCTTTTTTTTCAAATGGACATAATTATTTCCTTAACAGGAATATTAGTTTTTGATAGGTAAACAATATAATTATGTTAAAAGCTTAAAATTTTAGCTAATGTGGTCCGTGTAGAAATTAAAA
>JBMNOV010000058.1:0-10395 GCA_050943255.1 Syntrophomonadaceae bacterium | reverse complement strand
CAAAAACCATTGTTCATATTATTTTAACAGTTTTTTTGTAAAAATTATAGTGTTCTTTAAATTTTCACCTGTACTTGAATGTTAAAATCAGCGCTTATTCCTTATCCTTTGGCTTCATGGTTGGGAAGTCTTTTACATTCATTTTATAGGCCTCCTTAAGTTCTTATATCCTACCAAATCCACCATCCAAAATCAACCCATTTTTCATAACCTATCATAAGTTCTTATATCCATTGTTCTGTTTGATGTAGAATTTGATGTAAGTGATGTAAGATTCTTCTCTGTTAGGCTAAAAGGGATGTCTCTTATTGCCCTTGCATAAAGTACATATCCAGACCGGCAAATTCTTTCATCTTAAGTTCTCTTGTCACATCCGCATAGATGTTTAAGGTAGTAGAAATGTCCTGATGTCCAAGGGCATCCTGAATGACTTTGACATTCACTCCTGCTTCACACATTCTTGTCGTAAAGGTATGGCGAAGCGAATGGCAGCTAAAATGCGGTAGTAGGACTGCCGGGTTTTCATCTTTCAGAAACTCTTCATCGTTGCAATCCCTGATGATACGCCGGATCGCTTTATTGAGGTTCGCCAGATTTTGCGCTTCTCCAAAACGATTGACAAAGATGAAATCTGTATAGCCGTCAATCGTTACTTCACACTTAATCCCCATCGCCTCTTGATACTCACGCTCCATGATAAAGGCTTCTTTTACAAAATCCAGCATTGGCACCTGCCGTGTACTCGCCTTAGTCTTTGGCGTGTTCACGTTATAATAGCAGCCATGCTTATGTGCCTCATCTCTGTGGGCGTAATATACAAGTGTGTGGTTGACATCAATAATGCCTTCTTCCAGATCTACGTCACACCAACGCAGGCCCGTTATTTCACCCACACGGAGTCCGCTTCCTACCATTATCGCAAAAATCGGATACCAATGGGAATAGGTGTGATTGCGCTTTAGGAAATCAAGGAAAAGGTCTTGCTCCGGTTTCGTAAGTCCACGCCTTTTCTCGGTTTCAAAACAATGAGACTGTTTCAATTCCCTCAGCACATTGGACGATGGGTTCGACCTGAGATAATCGTCGTCAACTGCCATATCCAGAACCTGATGCAAGACTGTATGAATAGAATCAATCGTAGAAGGCTGTAAACCACGGTCATCTGCCAGACGATTATAAAAGCGTTTCACATCCGACTTTTTCAAAGAGCTGATTCGCATTTTCCCAAATTCCGGCCTGACAAAAGTGTCATACATATATTTGTAGTTCTCAAAGGTGTTGTTTTTTAGCCCCCGCTTGAGCTGCTTCCACAGATCGAACAGGTCATTTATTGTGGTATATTTTGCCTCGGCTTTGATTCCATCGGACTTATCCTTTTCGATCTCCGCTTCCTTATCTCGCAGTTCCTCCAAAGTTTTTGCGTAAACGAAGTGACGCTTTCCCTTGCCATCCGTCCAGCAATAATGGTATGTACCGTTTGCACGCTGTACCTCGCCCTTGCGGAGTACCACTCTTGATTTATCTTTTCTTTTCGGTTGAGCCATAAATAATTTCCTCCTTATAATATGTATAGGTGTTGCTTCGGTATAAGCCTACCAAAGCAGCGCCTCTTTGCCAAAGGTGCGAACCGCTACCGTTGCACACTTGATTAAGTCAGATAGAGTACATACGCCCCGTATACTCGTCCAGTTGTCTCCGTTTGATTAGTCTCTTATTGCCAACCCACAATACAAACGGACATTTTTCATTATCGGAGAGTTGTCGGAGCTTGTTGCGTCCAATGCCGGAATACTCTGCCGCCTCCTCTATCGTCAAATTACTTTTCTGCCAAATTGGTACTTGCGATTTTCTTTTTCCGTTCCCATTATCCATAAGCACCCTCCTTATTCCCGTGAAATAACTTTATAATCATATCCTCTGCGCTGATTGCAGTAGGTACAGGTTTCTTTCTCTGTTTTGTATGGATCGACCCTTTTCAAATAATAAGCACCCGTGCTGAAGAAATTCTCAACACAGGTGTGACAAAGGCAGAGTGTCATCGTTTTGGGCTTCGGGTCGATCAGCCCCACGCTGACTGCCAGCGCATGGTTCAACTCCTTGATTTGCTTCGCAGATAGCTTTCCAATACGCTGCTCTAACCGATGCTTGTCAATGGTGCGAATCTGTTCAAGCAAGACCAACGAAGGAACTTTCAGGCCATGCTCAGCCCGGATTTCGTAATGGGTGGGCAGTTTCCGCTTGCCCGCTGTTTTAGTAGTTATGGCCGCTACAATGACCGTAGGACTATGTTTATTGCCGACATCGTTCTGTATGATAACAACCGGGCGGCGACCCTCTTGTTCGGAGCCAACGCCACGACCAAGATCAGCGTAATACATCTCGCCGCGCAGATATGTTCTTTTCATGTTGCTATGACCTCCTTTGAAGAATCAGGCGATATGTACCGCCTATGTAGAGAGATTCCATTTGTCCCCGACACCCCGAATCTCTGTGGGCATTCATCGAACGGCTGACAGCGTATCAGCTCCACGGGCCTTTCACCCCCGGCAGGATCTCTGCTTATCGGCTGCCCCCATTGCCTGCGACGGCTTCGCACTGCAAGGTACTTATCACGCTCGGACTGTGGCTGGACAGGAGTATCATTATCCCTATTGCCTGTCATCGCCATACCGGGAGCTGTCCGGTACTTATAGCCGACTGTTCTCGCTCCATATCAGGCAGGACAGACCTCGAACCATACAATCAATCAGGTGGCGTTCCCGCTGTCGTTTGCCTGGTACATCATGGCGCAATCGCTAACGTGGCTTATGCTCATCACAAAAGCAATAGGAAAGTATCCGATGAATGGGTATTCGGTTGTCAAGGAACATCGGATCTTTCAAAAGAAAGACCCCTCACTCTATTTGCCGTTGAGTGAGGGGCCTGATAACCGCTAAAACCTAATTTTCAAGAAAAAATTTCAGCTTTTTGAGTATTTTATTTTTCTGTTTATGGACAGCCGGCTGGGAGATGCCAAGGGAGAGCGCAACTTCACGCTCTGTCATTTCCTCAAAGAAAAGATCTTCTATCAGCTTTCTTTCCTTTTCAGTGAGTTTTTCAAGCGCTTTATACAGCCGCTCAATGGAAATTCTTCGTAACACCATGTCCTCAACACTTTCGTTCCGGTTTGCGAACTGCTCTGCATTATCATCCATGAGCCTGTCCAGAGAATCCTCCCGGCTGGGAATCACCTGCCTGATCTGTCCGTTCTCATCCATAAGGAACCTTTCTGCCTTCAGGTCGCTTTCAAAGTAACGCATTTTCCGATCACCTTTCATATAGGCATCGTAAATTTCATCCGTTACCTCGATAAATTGACCGCTGACCCATAATCTTTTTTTGTCAGCATCCACGTTATGTACCTCCAATCAATCTGAATTCTTTGAAAATTCGGATTGACAGGAGGGCTGCGGCAATGCGGAAAATATCCGCTGACACGCAAAAAAATGCGCCCATTACACACTGCATGACAGTGCATAAAAAGCGCATTGCAAATATCTATTTCATTTTTATACTGAAATGACAGTTCAGTATATGTGCCTACTTGTCCAGATGGAGGATGCGGGCTTTTTTTGACCGTTTACTATCAGGACATATTAGGCTTATCGGATAGGCTCATAATCGCTGCAGGAAACCAGCAGCGAAGCGCAGGTATAGCTCCAGCGCATAAAAATACCCCCAATCCAAACTCGGAATCAGGGGCATGAAGAATCAGCCCCTCCAAAACCTCGTTTTTTTTATTGGCGGGGCTATATGCTTAGTTCATATTTTTGAGAACCACCAAGCCACCTATAATTGAATTGTTGTGCCATTATAAACATGGCATAAATCCGTAAAATAGTAGGTGGAGGTGAACTGAAAGTGCATAATCAACCTGAAACGCTCGGCAGTATCCTCAAAGCAGCGCGGGAAAAAGCGGGTATCACCATTGAAGCGCTGGCTGAAAGGGCTGGAATCACTGAGCGATACTTATATCGAATTGAGAATGAAGGCAAAAAGCCCAGCTTCGATGTTCTCTATAAATTGATCCGTGAATTGTCCATTTCTGCGGATTCGATTTTCTACCCTGAGAAGCCGTCCAAAGATTCTGAGGTAGAAAATCTCCTCCGTATGCTTTCAGCTTGTGATGAACGTTCTCTGGAAGTCGTCAAAGCAACTGTAAAAGCCCTAATTGATACCGCCCCCGAAAAGTAGCCGTAAGGCTGCTTTTTTCGCTATTTATACTTCATCAAAAAGTTGACACAACAAGCCGAAAAAAACGCCACTCATTCTCTACTCGTCTTGAGTGTTGTAGAAGTTGTGCATTCAGAAGTAAAAGTGTTTTATGCTTTTCCGTCAAAACGAATTGCGGTTGTGTATTCTTCTCTGTCCTTAAGCAATGCCGCGTCAATTTTTTGCTTTATTTCCTGACACTGTGTAGTCATATCGTAAGGTACAGCCAGGTCAAAAGTAAGCCTTGTTTGCTTAGCACCCTTTATCATGCGAAAGTCATGCACAGATAATCTGGGCTCTATTTCTCGAACAATCTGCTCGGTTAACTGCCGCATTTTGTTCCATTCTTCATCATTTGGCAGTATTGGATCATAGTGAATAACCAGATTTACGTTCAGTTCAGCCAATACGTCACATTCAATATCATCAATTATGTCATGACAGACCAAAGGATCTTCTTCTCCATTTAGTTCAACATGAACAGAGGCATAACACTGTCCGGGGCCATAATCATGAACCAGCAAATCGTGAATTCCTAAAACTTTTTCATGAGACTGAATGAGATTACTGATTTTTAATGTCAGTTCTTCATCTGCCTGTTGACCAAGTAAAGGGGAAATCGTATCCTTGGCAATATCAATGCCGGAATGAATGATAAACAGCGCTACGGCCAAGCCTATGTACCCATCAATATTCACGTTAAAAAAGCGACAAATAAGACCGCCTATCAGTACGGAAGAAGTGGCAACCACATCATTTCTGCTGTCTACCGAAGTTGCCTGAAGCGTTGTTGATTGGATTCGTTTGCCCAAGGAAGCATAAAATCGGGACATCCATAGCTTTACCGCAATGGAGCAAAGCAAAATAACGAACGTCACCAAAGAAAAATCCACAGGAACAGGATGAATAATTTTGTTAAATGATGATTTCACTAATTCTGCTCCGATCAGCAATATCAGCGCTGCGACAGCTAATCCAGATAGGTACTCATACCGGGCATGACCATAAGGATGTTTTTTATCTGCCGGTCGTTGTGCCAATCGGAAGCCCATCAAGGTTACAATTGACGATGCGGCATCTGACAAGTTGTTTATTGCATCGGCAATGATTGCTACAGAACCAGTGATTAACCCTGCGATCAGCTTTCCAGCAGACAACAGGCAATTACATACAATGCCTGTGATACCTGCCAGTTTACCGATTGCGGAATGTACATCGGGATTATCCGCATTTTGATAATCCTTTACAAAAAGTCGCAGAAGAAAATTCGTCATAATAGTTACCTCCAAATTGTTCAGATAACTCTATGGCACCTGTCCTATCTGGGGGGATAAAAATCACCCACAGATTCAGTAATGCAACTTACTGTCCCGTGGGTGATGATTCCACTGTCACTCTTGTGACCCGACTCCGAACATATATGCCCGGCCTGCTCAGTTTGTACTGTAGACTTTTGTGCAGTGCAAAGAGTATATAGTTATGCTTTGAAAAGACAAACCGTCAAAAATTGATCCAGTTTCACATAGATTACTGAATAGCGTTCAGCGTGTCCAACAGTTCGTTGTCCAGGCATTCCCACGGAAAACTTTCCCGTCCAAAATGACCATAGGCAGAGGTGACGGAATAAATGGGATTGCGAAGCTGCAGTTTGTCGATGATGGCACCGGGACGAAGATCAATATGATCTTTAATCCAGCCCTCCAATGCTTTCTCTGACACTTTACCGGTTCCGAAGGTATCCACCATGATGGAGACAGGATTCGCTACACCAATGGCATAACCAAGTTGAATCTCGCATTTATCAGCAAGACCGGATGCAACGATATGTTTTGCAATATACCGTGCCATGTATGCTGCGCTGCGGTCTACTTTGGTGGGATCCTTGCCGGAGAAAGCGCCGCCTCCGTGACGGGCATATCCGCCGTAGGTATCGGCAATGATTTTTCTGCCTGTCAGGCCGGTATCAGCAGCAGGACCGCCGAGCACAAAGCGCCCCGTAGGGTTGATGTAAATCTTTGTGTTTTCGTCCAGCATATTTCCAGGGATAATGGCTTTAATCAAATTTTCCGAAATCTCTTCCCGCAGTTGAGCAATCTCCACATCAGGATCATGCTGCGTGGAAATCACGACGGCTTCCACCCGTTTGGGAATACCGTTTTCGTATTCTACCGTAACCTGCGACTTTCCATCGGGACGAAGATACGGTAGGATGTTTGCCTTGCGAAGATAGGTCAGTCTGCGCACAAGGTCATTGGCAAGTTGGATTGCCAGCGGCATGTAATTTTTGGTTTCATTACTGGCATATCCGAACATCATACCTTGATCCCCAGCACCAATATCGTTGTGGCTGGAATCTTTACTTTCCCAGGAGCAGTTTACACCCATTGCAATATCAGGAGACTGCTGATGCAGAGAACAGGTAATGGCGCATCTGTCTGTAAACCCGTACTCAGGGTTTGTATAGCCGATTTCACGAATGACTGATCTGGCGCAGTCCTTATAATCAACTTTCGCCTGGGTGGTGATTTCACCCATGATATGAACAGCTCCTGGCTCTGCAATTACTTCGCAGGCGCATCGGCTCATAGGGTCTTGCTTTAAGAGTTCATCCAAAATCCGATCCGCAATCTGGTCGCAAACCTTATCGGGATGACCCTCTGTAATGGATTCAGAAGTAAAAAGTGTTTTACTCATTTTGAATAGATTTCCTTTCTATGGCTCATAATTAAATAAACTCAGGTGTCTGTAATTCGGGGATAGATTAGGATTTTGAACATATAGCTGCTGCTTTGAATGAGCAATACAATCGCTACGACAATGTTCATTCCCATAAATTCTTCAACAGGTTTTAACAGTGCGGCAATTCCGGACAATATTTCTATCATGCCAATACCACAGAACCAGGACCATCCCCGAATGCACTCGTTTTTTAACTCCTTAGCGTCAATTGTTTTTAGAATACCCATGAACAGCTCCCAAACGCCAAAGAAGAACGGTATCATAGCAGATTCAATCATCTGATTAAATAGCAAAAATAAAGAAAGCAAGGCAGTGCTCATACCATCTGCAAGCAACCAGTGCGAGCCATGGAGCTGGTTCTGCTTTTTATGGTAAATAAAAATGTTAATACAACCTACAAGCAGCATCGACAGGCCGAGATAAGGAGAAATACTTACAAGCTCATTTGTTGCAAAAGAGAGGATTGCTGCGCAGAGCAATATACATTCTGACGCAAGCCAACATCCTTGTGCCCATGTTAAGTTTTTTCGACAATTATGGATGCTGTTCTCGTTTTCCATGTTTTCTCCTTCTGCCAATATGTTTAGCCGGCTGATTTTCTCCCAAAAATATAGGTCACAATATCAACTACCGCTTCAATGATCAACGTTACCGCAATAAATGTCCAAAGAACTGCGGTTGTGGTAAAGGGATTTGTCAGAATCAGGGCAGAAAATACAAGCGTCAAAACTGCGCTGATGATTGCTACAAACCAATATTTCTGTTTCGCACGAAGCATATCAACTGCCCATTGCACCTTGCTGATGCCGCCCACCAGTGTCAGAACACCATAGAGAACGGTAAGCACCGGAAACGTTGCAATAAACCAGTTGGATTTGAAGACGCAGAAAAGGCCAATCAGGCTGAACAGCAATCCTTTGGCCAAGCTATTTTTTTGTGCTGCTTCCTCTGGGCTGGTACGAAAATAATAAACCATGCTTGAAACGCCAAGTACCGTAAATATGATGCCGAGCATTACAATAATACCAGAGGTGAAGCCAACAGGATTGATCAGCAGAAGAACACCGATCAGCAGTTCCGAAATGCACATCAAAAGATTCCCTGTTTTTCGATTGATCTTGTTCATAATGTATGTCCTCCTATTAGATAACAATGTCAGCGATTATTTCCCCAATAAATCACAGCCAACATACCGGGGCCGGTGTGAGCACCAATGATGGGGCCGATATCCGCAATGACAACTTCCGCGTCAGGAAAACGCGCGAGAACCGCTTCTTTTAATTGCTGCGCACCGTCAGGGCAATCGCCGTGACCAATGGCAACCAGTTTTGATGTTTCCGGGTTCCACCCCTGTTCCATTCGGGCAAGTTGGGTACTGATGGCCCGCTTCCGGCCACGGGGCTTTTCAACAACCGCTAACTTTCCTTCATCATCCACATGAAGTAAGGGCTTGATTTGCAGGACAGTACCAACAGCAGCAGCGGCAGAAGATACACGCCCTCCATGCCGTAGATGATCGAATACATCCACAGTAAACCAGTGGCATATCTGCAAACGGTGTTCTGTGACCCACCAGGCCAGTTCATCAATCGAAAGCCCTTCTGCCTGTTTACGGGCTGCCTCCCGAACCAGAAATCCTTCGCCTAAGGAAGCGCAGAGAGTATCGATGCAAAAGATAATTCTGTCCGGGTATTCTGCTTTCAGTTTCTGAATGCATAGCTGAGCCGATTGAATGGTACCGGACATTCCAGAAGTAAAACATAAATACAGGATATCCTTTCCTTCACGCAGGCAGGGTTCAAAATACGAAAAATAAATGCTAGGGTTAATTTGCGAGGTGGTTGCAAAATTCCCTGCTTTTTGCATTTCGTAAAATTCCTGGACGGAAATATCCCCATGGGGGCCGTATGTGTAGGTACGGCCCCCAATCTCAACCTCCATGGGAATGATTTCCACAGATGGAAGCCCTGCCATCATGTCGGGGCAGTGGTCGGCTGTGGCATCTGTGAAAATCTGATAGGCTGCCATGGTTTATTCTCCTTGATTGCAGCCGGAACAACCAGTGCAATCCGAGCAGCCAGACCAGAGCTTATCCGCGGTTCCTTTCCAGTTGTCAGCATAAGGCGTGGTCTTATCGCAAAGGTGATCCACGCTTTCGGGACTCTGGTAATCCGTATTGACCGCGCCGGTTTCTTTGACCATGGCACGCAGTTTCTCCGGATTTTCCAGCATGGGGCAGGGACGGAGCATATTGTCGTTGAAGGGCTGATTGTCATGGTAAGCCATAAACAGGGGACTCTTGAGCGCATCCAGCAAAGAAACCTCATGGATATTGGCGTTGGAGTAGTGAATGAAAACACAAGGCTCTACATCGCCCTTTGCGTTGATATGCAGATAGTTCCGTCCACCTGCAATGCAGCCTCCCACATACTCGGCATCATTCTGGAAGTCCATGGAGAAGATCGCTTTGCTGTTGCGATATTCGCGGATGCGATGGTAAACAGCTTCACGCTGTTCGGGGGTCGGCAGCAGCTCCGTGGCTGCGCCGTTGCCGACGGGCATATAATGGAAGAACCAGACAAACAGAGCGCCGCTGTCGATCATGTAATCGAAGAATTCCTCACTGGTGATGTCAGCATAGTTCCGGCTGGTATAACAGGTAGAAATACCGAAGGGCAGCTTGTGCGCTTTCAGCAGTTCCATAGCGTGCTGGACCTTCTGATAGGTACCCTGTCCGCGGCGGGAGTCGTTGGCTTCCTCAAATCCCTCCAGAGAAATGGCAGGAACAAAGTTCTTAACCCGCAGCATCTCCTGGCAGAAAGCCTCGTCGATCAGCGTACCATTGGTGAAGGACAGGAACTGGCAGTCCGGGTGCATCTCACAAATTTTGATCAGGTCTGCCTTACGCACCAGAGGCTCGCCGCCAGTGTAAATATACATATAGGTACCCATTTCCTTACCCTGACGGATAATGGAGTCAATGGTATCCAGGCTCAGATTCAGCTGATGACCGTATTCCGCAGCCCAGCAGCCGGTGCAGCGCAGATTGCAGGCAGATGTGGGGTCCAGGAGAATGGCCCAGGGAACATTGCAGCCTTCCCGCTCCTTAACCTCATCCTGGATAGCGCTGCCTTTCAAGCTGGCATTGAACAGGAAGTTCTGGAAGAACGCCTTGCGGACTCCGGGATCCAATTCATACAGCCGAAGAATAAGCTGATACCAGTTGTTTTTTTCTTCAATCACCTTGCGGATGGCCGCTCTCTGCCCCTCATACCAACCATCGGGGGAGAACTTGTCCACCATATCCATCAATTTCGGAAGGTTTTCATCCGGATTACCCTCAATATAGTTCAGGGCCTTGTTGATGGCAAACGCCTGCATGGTTTCTTTTACTGATTTACTCAT
>JBMNOV010000057.1:0-10673 GCA_050943255.1 Syntrophomonadaceae bacterium | reverse complement strand
GCTCTAGTAAAAGAGCGCCTAAAAATAGAGGACGACAGCAAAGACCTGCTCATAATCGACGTTATCCGCGAATGTTTAAGCTACTGCAACCTGACAGAGCCGCCTGCAGAACTGGAGCCTTTCGTCCGCCGAAAAATTAAAACCATCCTTGACTATGAAGCGGAAAACGGAGCGAATGTAGTGTTCGACGTGGAAACAATCAAAGAAGGCGATACCTCTATAACCTACAACACGGACGAAGTGTCCAGGGAAACCATTTACGGCCTTTCTGACAAGGATAAGCGGGTACTGGCCCGGTATCGGAGGCTACGGCGATGAGTGCACTTCAAAGACTTTGGAAAGACACGATGGACATTTACCGCTGGGTTGAGGAAACTGTAGGCGGGTTCACGAAGCAGGAAAAGGAGAAGATCCACGAAAACATCAAATGCCACTACAGCAAAGGTCAGCTGGTGGATACAGGGGAGGATGGAGTGCCTACACTGATAACTTCCCATACGCTGTTTTGTGGCCCAGATGTGGACCTTCAAGAAGGTGATGAGGTGGTCGTAACTCAGCGGAACGGCAAGCAGGTTACTCTCACCGTAGGCGAAGGCTTCCCTTACAGCACTCACCAGGAGTTCTCCGTGAAACGGGTGGATACGGCATGAGCAGCAATTACCGCAGGAATAAGGCCTTCATAGACAATTTTCGGAAAGAACTTCAGGCTATGTTAGATGACATTTCTGAAATTGACAAGAGGGTTCTGGATAAAGCTGTGAGTATAGGCCTTGCTGATGCCAAAAGAAATACGCCGGTGGATACCGGTTTCATGCGGAAAAGCTGGGCTGTTACTCCAACCCAAAAAACAGCTAGCGGAGCTGAGAAATCTCTCATCAACAAGGCGGACTATTCAAGCTATGTAAACTACGGCCACAGAGTTGTGAACCGCAGCGGAGAAACGGTTGGCTGGGTGCCGGGTAGGTTTATATTGGAGAAAGCTGTTAACAAGGTTGAAAAGCAGCTTGTTGAGGAATTCAGGAAAGAAGTAGAGAGGGTGAACAGGAAGCATGATAAATGATATCAAACAGGCCATTGCTCAGAAAATCCATGAACAGTATCCTTCAGCCGCTATCTATGATGAAGACATCCCTCAAAACTTCAAAACGCCGTCTTTCTTGGTAACCGTAATTGAACAAAACTATGGCAAGAGGCTCGACAACAAATACAACAGCACCGTTTCCTTTGATGTGGCCTATTTCAGCGACAAGGAGAAAAACGAGACCAAATCTGACTGCCAGGCGGTACAAGTGAACCTTCTACGGGCTTTTGAACTGGTGGGAACCTTCCGGGTTCAGAATCTGCAGGCAACCATTGTGGATAACGTACTGCATATTACCTTTGATGTGAGGTATTCGGAGATAAAGACAGGCGAAGAGATTCCAAAAATGCAAGATCAAGCAACAAATACAGATATAAAGGAGTGATAAAGACATGGGTGGAACTTGGACGAGCCAGAATAAGATCCTCCCTGGCGCCTATATTAACTTTCTGACCAATGCCCCGTTGTCAATTACTGTTGGTGACAGGGGCATTGTTGTTATTCTGCAGGAAGTCAGCAAGGGCACCAAGGGGGAAATGTATCGAATTACGGCCTTGGACCAGAGCGAATGGCCGGCTAGCGTAGATGATGAGAGTGGGTTGCCACAAGGCGTGACTGCAGAGGATAAACTGCTGGCAAATGAAGCTTTGAAAGGTGCCCAAACAGTGCTGGTGTATAACCTGGGCGCATCCCATGACGGAGAAGATGTAGAAGATGCACTGGAGGTGCTGCAGACGGAAACCTTCAACGTGCTTTGTTATCCTTATGATGGTGCCGGCTCTGCTACGATTAAAGCTGCTATCCAGACCTGGGTCGAAGCTATGCGGGACGACGAGGGCGTAAAGATCCAAGCGGTTCTGGCCAATCACGATGCGGACAGCGAAGCTATCATCAATGTTACGCAGGGCGTAAAACTGGCAGACGATACTGAACTGACACCAGCACAAGCAACCGCATGGGTGGCAGGTGTGACTGCCGGAGCATTTATCAATCAAAGCAACACCGGCAGGAAGTATGTTGGAGCCGTTGACGTTGTGCCCAGGATGACAAAGACAGAGATGGAATCAGCCGTGGAAGACGGAAAATTCATATTCAAAGTCGATACCGCTCAAAATGTAACTGCAGTATACGACATTAACTCGCTCACAACTGTCACGACGGACAAGGGCAAGGCATTTACAAAGAACAGGGTAGTCAGGGCAATAGACGGGATTAACAATGATATTACTACCATCTTTGAAAGTAACTACGTTGGCAAAGTAGACAACAATGATGATGGCCGGTCTCTGTTGCGGGCTACTCTGATTGAGTATTTCAATGAACTTCAAAGGCTGAACGCTATCCAGAACTTCCAGCCAGAAGATGTGACAGTCTCTCCTGGGGCAGAAAGCGATGCAGTCGTAATCGACTGTTATATTCAGCCGGTGGACAGCGTTGAGAAAATCTATATTACTGTGAACTTGTCGTAAGGGAGGGATAAAGAATGGCTGAAAACTACACCAGACTTTCTGATACTTTGTCCGCAAAAGAAGGTAAGGCGTATATCACCATTGACGGACAAAATAGAGAGCTGTTTGAAATATCGGCCCTGACTGCCCAGATAGATTTGACTGTGCAGGAAAGAAGGATGCTTGGCCACAGGATGACCCAGCATAAGGTTGTTGGGGCGACGGGGACAGGCTCTATGACGATGTATTTCATGAACAGTGAAATGCTGAATCAGGCCATCCAGTATTTGCGGACCGGTAATTACAAGGGTCTGAAGGTACAAGTGAAGAATGAGGATCCACAGTCCACGATCGGCAAGCAGGAAGTTGTGCTGTTGAATGTGATCCTGGCAACCATTCCAGTAACGACACTGGACGATCAGTCTGATGATCCGATAACCTTCGATACTGACTTCACATTTGATGATATTGAGGTTCTCGAGGGCTTCAAGCTGCCAGAGAATTACAGATAAGGGGTAGGTGATCCGCCTACCCCTTATTAAGATAATTTTAGGAGGGAAATGCATGAGTTCGTTGAAAGCTTTTCTAAACCCTATTCAGGTTGAGAATAGGGAAGTGATTGTTTCTAATAGATTCCAGGAGGATGGGAAACCCGTACCTTTTGTAATCAAGCCTATTTCCGAAAAGGAAAATGAACAGCTATTAAGAAAGTACACCAAAAAGGACAAAAGGACCGGCCAGGAAGTACTGGAAAGGACAGCATATTCGCATGCCTTAGTAGCAGCAGCTGTAGTTTACCCGGATCTGAAAAGCGCTGAACTGCAGAAGGCATATGGAGTGCTTGGAGAAGCCGAGCTCCTTAATGCAATGCTTACCATTGGTGAATATGCCAAGCTATCGCAGGCAGTTACTGAACTGTCTGGATTGGACGAAGATATAAACGATCTCATTGAAGACGCAAAAAACGGATAAAGCAGGGCGATCCTGAGTTTAACCTGGCTCACTTCGCCCTGCAGAAGCTTCATATTTTGCCATCTGAGCTTGTTGAAATGACTGATAGGGAAAGAGCATTTATTTATGCAAGTATCCAAGTGAGAATTGAGCAGGAGAAGAGAGAAGCTAACAGGCTCAAAACTGGCCGGGGAAGGAGGCGAAGATAGTGGCAAGCCTCAAATCAATATTTAAGCTAACCGATGGATATACGAAAACGATTGATAAGATTGCTCAAAAAACGGACGTCGCAACTGATAAGATCGAAAAAGCCAGCAAGTCAACAGACAGGTTCAATCAGCAACTGAAAAATGCAGAAAAGGCATCATCGGGAGCGACCTCCGGAATTGAGAGGTTTGTTAAAGGTCTTATAAGCATAGCGGCAGTAAAGAAAACTATAGATTTAGCTGATGAAATGACCCAAACTACTGCCAGGCTTAACCTAATTAATGACGGTTTGCAAACCACCGCAGAATTACAAGATATGATAATGAGGTCAGCCAACCGCTCCAGGGCTTCATACTCAAATATGGCTGATATAGTTGCAAAATTAGGATTAAGGGCTGGGGACGCTTTCAATAATTCTAATCAGGAGATGATAGCTTTCGCTGAAACTCTCAACAAGATGTTTGTAATAGCTGGTGCAAGCCAAGAAGAAATGAGATCCGCCAGCCTGCAGCTCACACAGGCTTTGGGTTCTGGTGTGCTCCGCGGCGAAGAACTGAATGCGGTATTTGAATCCGCACCTAACGTGATCCAGGCTATTGCAAATTACATGGATGTTCCTATCGGTAAAATCAGGGATATGGCAGCTGAGGGACTGATTACCGCCGACATTGTAAAGAACTCTCTGTTCGCTGCGGCCGATGATGTTAATAAGCAGTTTGAGAGTATGCCGATGACATTCGGGCAGGTTACAACTATTCTCGGGAATACTCTACTGCAGGCGTTTGAGCCGGTAATTCAAACAATCGGTAAAGCTGCACAATGGATATATGACAACTGGTCAACCATTGAGCCTATATTCTGGGGTCTTGCAGCTGCTGTTGGCGCATACACTGCCGGGCTTGGCATAATGAAGATCGCGACAATAGTGCAGACCATTGTCCAGAAAGGGCTTAATGCAACAATGCTTGCCTCCCCTATCACTTGGATTGCTCTTGCGATCGGTATACTAATTGCGATCATTTATAAATGGGTGCAATCGGTTGGCGGCATAAAGATAGCCTGGATGATTGCGATGAATGCGATCTTGACTGCTTGGGATTGGGTAAAAATAGGATTCTTTACCGGTGTATATTGGGTAATGGATCTGTTCAATAAGCTGCAGATATGCTTCAAGAAGGTATCTGTTAATATCGCTAACTTTATGGGGGACATGAAAGCGAGTGTGCTCATGTTGCTCCAGAATATGGTGAACGGAGCTATTGATATAATCAATGGCTTCATCGACACCCTCAACATGATCCCCGGTGTGTCCATTGACACAATTAATCACGTCACATTCGGCACCAACGCGCAGCTTGAAAACGAAGCTGCTAAACAGGCCAGGCAACAAGATTTGGAAAAGTATATAGCGGATGTTGAAGCTGGCATGGCCGAGAGAGACAGAAAACTGGATCAAATGAAAGCTGATGCCTTGGCGGCCACAGCAGAGAGGCAGCTTGAGATAGCGAATGCTCAAGCTGAAGCTAATGCTCAAGCGGAGAAAGCTGCTGAATCACATCTGCCAGAATTCACGCCGTTCGATCCCGGAATCATTGAGGGCACCGGTAATAACGGGAAGCTTGAAGTCGAGATGTCAGACGAGGACCTAAAATACCTGCGTGACATCGCTGAAAGAGATTACATCAACAAATTTACCACTGCTACCCTGGCGCCTAATGTACAAATAACCTTTGGCGATGTGCATCAGGAATCAGACGCAGATAAAGTAGCTGGCCGCATAAGAAAGATACTCCAGGAAGAAATTGCTATGGCCGCAGAGGGGGTATACGGATGAGTTATGCTGTGTTCTTTGACAAAGACAATGTAACATATAGGCTTCCGGTTAACCCTGAAGAGATAGAAACATCCAGTGCCCAGGCCATTGAAAAATATGAGATGCTCAAGCTTGGCCAGATAGCAATCCCGACACACATGGAACTTAAAGAGTACAGCTTTGAAACTGAATTCCCACACAGGCCCCTGCACTACGTGGAAACTTCCGGGGACTTCCGGGATCCTGGCTTCTACCTGAAGCTCTTTGAACAGTGGCGGCAAGAAAAGGTCCCCGTACGTTTTATTGCCAGTAATGGTATTGGTGACGATATAAATACCCTGGTGCTTATTGAGGAACTAACCATCACCGAACGGGCCGGGGAAGAAGGGGACAAATATGTCAGCTTCCAGTTGCTTGAGTACCGGGAGTTTGGGAAGAAGTTAGTTGTCGTAATAACGGATGAATCCGTGCCAACTGCAGTAGCAAAAAAAGAGGAACCTGCTCCCTCGGTAAATCCCAAGAGCAATGGAACTCATATTGTTCAATCAGGTGATACCCTCTGGGCCATAGCGAAGAAATACTACGGCAACGGGAATCAATATCCAAGGATAGTGAATGCGAACAAAGACAAGATTAAGAACCCCAACCTGATTTTTCCCGGCCAACAGTTGGTGATTCCGTCATGATTGAATTCTTGGTTGAAGTGAATGGTCAAATATATGAGATAAGCGAGCTTGTGAAGTCTGTATCATACACAGACAAATTGAATGACGGATGCAGCAAGCTCGAATTCTCTTATATTGATGATGATTTGGATATTCAAAATGGTAGCGTAATCCGATTTAAGTACGACGAAGCAGATATTTTTTATGGTTATGTTTTTAAGCATGGCCAGAATAAACAGAAAGAAATAACTGTAACGGCTTATGACCAGCTAAGGTATTGCAAGGCCAAGGATACGATTGTTGTAAAAAAAGATACCATAGACAGCCTTGTGCGGAAGATGTGTAACTATTTCGGCCTTAGGGTAGGTACGTTAACCAATACTGGTTACAAACTGCCGGTCAGTGTCCAGGATGATAAAACCTGGCTGGATATCATCTACACCGCTATTGACGACACACTGACCAATACAGGCAGATGGTACTGCCTGCGTGATGAGTTCGGCAGTATAGCGGTCAGAGATTTGCAAGACTTACAGCTTGATCTTGTTCTTGGTGATGAAAGCCTGGCGTATGAATATGAATACCAGAAATCCATTGATGATAATTTCTACAACCAGATTAAGATCGTAAGCGACAACGAAAGCACAGGAAAACGAGATGTCTATATTGCCAAGGACAGCGGCTCAATTGCAAAATACGGCCTCCTGCAGTATTTTGAGGTACTTGATAAAAATGCCAATTCCTCACAGGCCAAGTCGAAGGCCGATACACTCCTGAAGCTTTATAACAGGGAAGTTGAAACCTTGGAGCTGGACTGCCTTGGTGATGTGAGAGTAAGAGCGGGAACGAGCTTTTACGGACAAATTGAGGACATTCAATTAAATAGAAGGCTTATTGTTAAGTCAGTTACTCATAAGTTTATCCCGGTCCACACTATGACCTTGGAGGTGGCCATATGATAAATGAGATTAAAGCCATAGTACAAAACTATTTAAACAACATAAAGCTCGCTAGTCTTATGATTGGAACAGTAACCAGCGACGGCATCAAGGTGAGCGACCGGCTTACTATCCCTAACGAACTGATAAAAGGCAATCTCAAAGAGTTTATTGCTCCTGGCGATAAAGTGAGGCTTATTAGAAACCACGGCGGCCAGGAGTTTTATATTGTGGAGATAATCGGAGTGTCTAATCTGCTAAACAAAATGACTATAGACATTGAGCCCATAACAGTAACAGACGGAATGACCCTTACAAGCATAAAAATAAAGGATGTGAGGAGATGATACCTCAAAGCGCTATAAACTTTGAGCTAGCTACGGAAGAAACACCTCAAACAAGCAGAACGTACAAGATAACGGGGAATAGAATTCATGGCTATACAGATGGCCTTGATGCCCTCAAGCAAGCTATATATAAGGTACTCAACACAGAGAGGTATGAGTATCCAATATATAGCTTTAATTATGGCATTGAGCTTGAAAATCTCATCGGTAAAGATTCTGTGTATGTTCAAATTGAATTAAAACGCAGAATCCGGGAGTGCCTCCTTAGGGACGATAGAATTACGGAAGCTGATAATTTCAAGTTTGAAGGATTCGGAGATGTATTAAAATGCACCTTTGACGTTCACAGCATCTTTGGAAATTTAACCATCTCCCGGGAGGTGAGTATTTGATGTGGGAAGACATGACGTTTGAAAATATACTCAATGATATGCTAGAAAGGGTACCAAATGATATAGATAAACGTCCCGGTTCGGTTATCTACGACGCCCTTGCTCCGGCTGCTTTTAAATTGGCAGAAGCATACTTCCAGTTAAGAAATTTCGTTGACCTGTTTTTTGCTGACACTGCCGTAGGAGAATACCTTTCTCGTAGGACTGCGGAACTTGGCGTAATGAGGCGCCAAGCTACTAAGGCTATACGAAAGATTGTCACAACTGGCCCTGTCGACATCGGCACAAGATGGGGGCTTGAAGATACAACGTACGTCATCATAGAAAAAATAACTGACACAGAATATAAGGCCGAATGTGAGCAACTAGGAAGCATCGGAAACGCATATTCAGGCACCTTAGACAACATCGACAACATTTCCGGTGTAACCGCTGAATTAACCGATATTCTCATCCCGGGGGAGGACGAAGAAACAGACGAAAGCCTGCGGCAGAGGTATTTTGAGAGCCTTGTCAGCCAAGCTTATGGAGGAAACATTACCGACTATAAACAGAAAGTGAGTGCACTTCCAGGCGTTGGCGGGGTGAAAGTGGAACCAGCCTGGAATGGCGGAGGGACCGTAAAACTGATAATCATAGATAGCGACTACAATAAGCCTTCATCCACGCTGATTGATGAAGTGCAGACCGCCGTTGATCCCGAACAGAATCAAGGAAAGGGATATGGGATAGCACCTATTGGCCATGTTGTGACTGTTGTTAGTGTTGATGAGGTAGAAATAGACGTTGAATCTGAAATCACCCTGCAGGCTGGCTATACTTGGGAGGACGTGAAACCGGCGGTAGAAGCAGCCATAGACGACTATTTTGCTGAACTTCGCAGCCAATGGGCGGATTCTGAAACGCTGGTGGTGCGGATAAGTCAAATTGAAGTGCGGGTATTAGCCATTAACGGTATTGTAGACATTCAGAACACCAAACTCAATGGCCAACAGCAAAACATTGAGCTTGGTCCGTATGAAATTCCTGTATTGGGTGAGGTGGTGCCTGCATGAGCATAAAAGATTTATGGCCACCAATAATGCAAGAATTGAGAGAGTTTCAGAAGATAGCAGAAATAGAGGATGATTTTTTTGAGAAACTCGGGCAGGAAATACAAAACATTGTAGACGATCAGTTCATTCAGACAGCAACAGAGAAGGGTATCGCCAGGCGGGAAAAGATGCTGAAAGTTGCTCCTTTTGCTGATGATACTCTGGAAACTCGACGGTTCAGGGTGCAAGGTTTATGGATTGACAAACTGCCTTACACATATCGAGCATTGCTTGAACGCTTGGATAGTCTCTGCGGCCCGGACGGCTATGTAATTGAGCTTAATTCCGGTGAGTATGGTCTAAACATCAAAATCGAACTAACAAGAAAGCGTATGTTTGATGAAATCGTTAAAATTAGCAGGCAAATGGTGCCGGCAAACATTGTTATTACGGTTGAGTTGAGATATAACCAACACCTTACTCTAGCGGTTTTTACGCATGAGCAGTTAAGCCAGTACACACATTACCAATTAAGAAATGAGGTGATTAGCTGATGGCTGAATATACGACGAATTATGAGCTAAAAAAACCTGGCGACGATGATTTTTATGATGTAAAAGATTTTAACGACAACGCAGACATAATCGATCAAGCGCTCAAGGCACATGATGATGCACTGGCAACAAAAGAAACTCCTGCCGGTGCCCAGGCTAAGGCAGAGGCAGCAGCGGGGGCGGTGCAGGCTGAGCTTGATGCACATAAGACTGAAAATGCGTCTACTTCTCAAAAAGGACACGTACAGCTTTCCACAAGCACAACTAGCACAAGTACAAGTTTAGCAGCAACCGCAAGTGCTGTTAAAACAGTAAATGATGCTTTAACTTCGCACAAGGCCGCTGCGGCACCCCATAGTGGGCATGAGACGCCCGCCGGCGCCCAGGCTAAGGCTGAGGCAGCAGCGACCGCAGCGGTAGCAGCCCACGAAGATGATCCGGATCCGCATGAGCAGTATGCACTGGAAGCGGATCTTGCGGATCTCCAGGAGGAGGTTAATGCACATAAGGCAGAAAATCGGTATGGGTGGGCGCAAGGTGTAAATGATTTAGTCATAACAACAGGAGCCGGCTTCCAGTATGTTGAAGGTGCTATAATTCGCTTCGGCGCATCAAACACTAACACAGGGGCAGTAACGCTTAATGTAAATGGCAAGGGTGTTAGACCTTTAAGAAACCCTGTCGGATATGCAGAATTACCTCCCGGCAGGCTCAAACAGTATCAATATTACGAAGCAATATATAACGGTTCTCATGATTGTTTTTTTATCAAGACTAATGTCGAGCTTGATAGGATCCCTGTACCATCAGGCGCAGATATGAATGACTATATAACACCGGGGAATTATCCTGTTTTAGATACAGCTACTGCTGCAACCCTTCTCAATTACCCGGCGACAGATGGGGGCATATTAGAGGTATTGCGTTACACACCAACATTTTTTATACAAAGACTAACAACCTCAACCACGGGCGTTTTCTATCAAAGAGTCTACGCTAATGGTGTTTGGAGCAATTGGAATATGACGTATAACACCACGAATATTACGGTGTCAACCTCTGCGCCAGTTTCCGCATTGGCAGAGGGCTTCCAACATCAAGTATATTAGGAGGTAATAGTTATGCCAAGCATATATAGGGGTGTCGCAGGAGTAAATCGCAAGATAAAATCTCAATACAGAGGGGTTGAAGGTGTCAATCGCAAGATAAAGGAACAGTATCGTGTAGTAGACGGAGTTTACCG
>JBMNOV010000038.1:0-18241 GCA_050943255.1 Syntrophomonadaceae bacterium | reverse complement strand
GTTATACGAGCATTGCCATCATTAATAGGCTCCTGTACATTAGGGGCTTGGATGACTTCCCCATCCAGCACAATTAATATAGGTTTTCCTACATTCTCCGAGGTTGCTTTGGCAAAAAGCTCGCTTCCTTCTTTATCAAACTCAAGCAGGACTTCTGCCCCTTCCCCCCCCTGAACTACGCGGGCCTGGGCATCTTTAAGGTTTTCGCCAGTAAGTAATAGATTATTATTAGTATCCCAGAACTCAAGCTGGGCAGTATTCTTAAGAATATCTACAGCAGCTTCAGGATCGTCTTCACCAGCTATCTCAACTACTACCCGGTCTTCCCCTTGAGGGTAGAGAGCTGTTTCCTTAACTCCCAGTTTATCTACCCGATCCCTAAGTATACCGACTGCTTTTTGAATTGTATCTGGTGTTACCTCCTGACCTTCTTGCTCTTGGGCTTCGAGTACTACCCGCAGCCCTCCTCTTAAATCCAGACCTAAGTTAAGGTTTTTGGCAATAGGATGATAAAGAAAATAAGCAAGCAAACCAAGTGCAATTATAACTAGTGATAACACCAGAATACTGGGTCTTTTTTCCTGCACCGTTTGTTTCCTCCCTCCAACTACAGTTACTTTTTATAATAGTTTAGCTCCATTTATGATCAATTCAAATTGACAGCGTAAAAAACTGGCTGCCCTGCGACATAACAACATACGGCTCAGGAAAATTTCAAAGTATTCCATCACCGGGCAAATGTTGGTATTTATAGCTAGCTGCATGGTAATCACCCGTTTCTCTTCATCAATTTTGAGAATTGAATCTTCTACCGCATAATTTACTCTATCGTGGATATCAAATGTAGCAATATCCTGGTTGCGAACACGGTTCCTATGAACATGCGATTTGTCAGCTAATATAAGGGCAGCAGCAACTATATTTACCGGGTGCCCACTACCTTCATCATGGTTGCCAATAGCTGCGCAAATAATAGCCACCTCTTTAATATCCATACCTATACTGCGGAGAATTTCCTGTGCTATTAGAGCTCCACTCTGGCCGTGTCCAGTACGATTTATTACATTACCTATATCGTGCATATAACCGGCAATACCTGCAAGCTCAGCTGTGCGCTGGTCATATCCTAATTTAATTATAATCTCCCGGCTAAGACGGCTTACCAAAGACAAATGTAAATACCCATGATCAGTATAACCCATTACTCCAAGATGCTCATTACCTTTTTCAATGAAAGTTTTTACCACCAGATTATTCTTGACATCCTCCAGGTTTATCATTTTTAATCCTCAGCTTTAAAAGCAATAGCTTGTTTGCGGAATTCAATCTCAGTATTTTCATTAACTTTGACTATAACACTATCGTCTTTTATACGGGCACAAATTCCAATAATACCACCTATTGTTATGACTTTGTCACCTTTTTGAAGGCTCTCCAATAATGCCTTGTGTCTCTTTTCCTCTTTTTTCCGGGGCATAATAAGAAAAACATAGAATATACCAATAAAAGCAGCTAGATAGAGTAACATTGGCGCTAAAGGTTGATTTTCCATACTTTTGCATCACTCCTATCAATTTTCTAATAATTTGAATTACCTACTGGTGTTATATGTTTTTATAACCTGTAGGTATTAATAAAATGGTGGTAAAAATCCGTAAAATTACCTTTTTTAATGGCATCTCTTATATTCTCCATCAATTTAACCAAAAAGTAAATATTATGGTAGCTTAAAAGTCTGTGCGCTAATAATTCTTCAGCTTTTATTAGATGTCTAAGATATGCCCGGCTATAGTTACGGCAAACATAGCATTGGCAATCACTATCAAGTGGACCAAAATCATCAGCATAAGAAGCATTACGCACTGTTATCTTACCCTGTGTAGTATACGCAGTTCCATGCCTGGCTAGACGGGTAGGAAGTACGCAATCAAACATATCAACTCCCCTTCTTACACCTTCCACCAGATCTTCTGGAGAACCAACCCCCATTAGGTATCTTGCCTTATTAATAGGCAATAATTCATGCATTAGCTCTAGTATAGTATACATATCTTCTTTAGGTTCGCCAACACTAAGCCCTCCAATAGCATATGCCGGAAAATCTAACTGCATTAATTCTTTAGCACTTCGTTGCCTGAGTTCAGGGAATACATTACCCTGAACAATACCAAATAAAGTTTGATCCTTTTGCCTATGTGCTTCCCAGCACCGCCTGGCCCAAAGCGAGGTTCTAACCACCGCTTGTTCTGCCTCTTCGTGAGTACATGGATAGGGAGCACACTCATCAAAGCACATTACTATATCAGCACCTAGTCTTTGCTCTATTTCCATAACCTTTTCCGGGCTTAAGAAGTGAACTGACCCATCTATATGTGAATTAAAAATAACCCCATCATCATTAATACTTCTCAGTCTTGCCAGGCTAAAGACCTGAAAACCGCCACTATCAGTTAATATATTAGACTTCCAGTTCATGAACTGGTGCAGTCCTCCCGCCCTTTGAATTATTTCTTCACCTGGGCGTAAATGCAAGTGATAAGTATTGGATAAAATAATTTGCACTCCAATTTCGTACAGGTCTTCTGGTGTAAGTGTTTTAACAGTAGCCTGGGTTCCCACTGGCATAAAAACAGGGGTATCAATAACCCCATGTCCTGTGGTTATCCTACCTCGACGGGCAGCAGTCTTTTTATCATAATTTAAGATTTCAAAGCTAAACATATGTACTTCCCCTAACCAGCAACAGAGAACATGCCTCTTTATTAATATATCAATTTCCTGACTTAGACCAAAATCTATCCAAATTAGTCCATACTATTTAAGTATCAACCGCTCTTAACTATAAAAAAACAACGTTTTTAGATTATTAACATAGCATCACCGTAACTAAAAAAGCGATATTTTTCTTCTACGGCATGGCGATATGCTGCTATAGTATTGTCATAACCTGCAAAAGCTGCTACCAACATTAACAGTGATGACCCCGGCAGGTGAAAATTGGTTATGATTTGGTCTACTGCCCTAATTTGATACCCGGGGTAAATATACTTATTGGTATACCCCTTTGAAGCAATAAAACCTTGTTCTTCGCTAAATGCTGTTTCTAGAGTTCTCACAACGGTTGTCCCTACTGCAATAATCTTTTTACCAGCTGATCTAGTATTATTAAGAACCTTGGCAGTATCTTCTTCTATCCTGTAGTATTCATAATGCATTTGATGTTGCCGTATATCTTCATTACTGACTGGTCGGAAAGTGCCTAATCCAACATGCAGCAAAATATAAACAAGATTAGTTCCCCTTTCCTTTATTTCTTGTAATAAGCTCTCAGTAAAATGAAGACCTGCTGTAGGTGCTGCAGCCGAACCCCTTTCTTGAGCATAGACAGTCTGATACCTGGTATTGTCATTTTTTTCAGCTGGCCGATTAATATACGGGGGCAGAGGCATTTGCCCAATTTGGTTAATAAGTGCTATTTCATCTAAACAGTTTTTAAATTCAATGATTCGCCCTCCTGGCAGACTAAGCTCAGCTAATATTTCTACCTCGGCTCCCAGGCCACCTTCAAGAAACACCCGGCTCCCCTTTTTTAATCGTTTAGCTGGTTTAACCAAGGCCTCCCAGAAATTACCTTCCTGGTTAAGCAATAGTATCTCAACCTTAGCCCCACTATCTTTATAACCATAAAGTCGTGCTGGAATAACCCTGGTATTGTTAAGAACCAAGGTATCACCCGTATCTAAATAATTTAAAATATCAGTAAAATGTAAGTCCCTTATATTGCCGGTACACCGGTCAAGAACCAGCAAGCGCGACTTATCCCGGGGCTCAGCTGGATACTGGGCTATTAAATCGGCAGGTAAATCAAACTGGTAGCTTTTTAAATTATAAAGATCTTTCTTCAGGTTATATTGCATACACTTAACGCCTACCAATCAGATTTATGATTAGGGTTAGAAGCAAGCTAATTATAAGGCAGGACACAATAGGAAAATAAAAGCTCATATTCTCTTTTTTTATATAAATATCTCCTGGTATCTTAATACCATAAGCTCCTAGCTTGGTAATTCCATACAGCATAATACCCGCTAAGATAATTAAAACCCCAAATCCTATTAATAGTTTCGCCATAGATTCCAAACTCATACAAATCACCATCAATAACTTATTATTTGTCAGGTAACCACCTATTACCGCAAATCTACCTAAGGCTTCTTAAAAACTTATTCATGAAATATTTCTTTTACAAGATCACGAGGAGCATAACGTTCCATTTCGCTGAATAAGCAGCCACAATACTGCTGACGATATAACCCCATATTTTTTGATCTTAAAACAGTTTCCTTAAATCCAGCACGAAAATCTTGATACAAAAATGATATCCCGTATTTTTCTCCCATTGCTTCTCCTACTTCCTTAATTAGATGATGTTTTTGAAATTTACTGACTAATAAGGTAGTGGTAAAATAATCAAATTTACCCTTTTTAGCAATATGGGCAGCTTGGTCTAGTCTTAGACGGTAGCAAAACAGGCAACGTTGACTTTCCCTATAAGATATATTCTGAAAATAATTCACCGGATCATATTTCTCATCATAAATAACTTTTAATTCAGTCTGACAAGCAAATTCTTTTAAAGCCTCCTGGCGTTTAAGATATTCGGTATATGGATGAATATTAGGATTAAAAAAATAACCCATAACCTCATAACCTTTTTCACGTAAAACTGGAACCGGATAAGTAGCACAGGGACCACAGCAAATATGAAGAAGTACTTTAGACATAAAACCACCTGATAATTTAAAAATTAAAATCTTCTTTATAAGGTTCTGTATATCATATATCCTGGAAAAGGCTGCTCGCAGTATTTTGAGTGGCAGAACATCCCAGATGGTTATAAGCATGCTCAGTAGCCACTCGTCCCCGAGGTGTTTTTTGGATAAAGCCAAGTTTTAGAAGGTAAGGTTCATAAATATCAGTCAAGGTGTCGCTTTCCTCAGATACTGCTGCTGCAAGCGTTTCTAAACCAACCGGACCTCCTCCAAACTTATATATAATAGCTTCAAGAATTAAACGATCCATGGTATCCAACCCATAACTATCAATTTCCAGTAATTTTAGAGCCTTATTAGCTACATTTTTGTCAATTATACCATCTGCTCGGACAAGAGCAAAATCTCTAACCCTTTTTAACAGCCGGTTGGCTACTCGGGGTGTACCTCGTGATCTTTGACCAATAGCATGGGCTCCTGCCTTATTAATATTTAAACCTAAGATCGCAGCAGCACGAAGAATAATTTTGGTTAATTCTTCTACCGAATAGAAATCCAAGCGGCAATTTATTCCGAAACGATCACGCAGCGGGGAGCTTAAAAGTCCTGGTCTGGTAGTTGCTCCAATTAGGGTAAAAGGGGGTAAATCCAACCTTAAGCTACGAGCACCTGGTCCTTTGCCTATAATTATATCTATAACATAGTCTTCCATAGCCGGGTACATTATTTCTTCAACATTACGATTTAAGCGGTGAATCTCATCTATAAAAAGAATTTCTCCCGCTTCCAAGTTAGTTAGTATAGCTGCTAAATCGCCTGGACGCTCAATAGCCGGACCTGATGTCTTACGAATTGGCTTGCCCAGCTCGGCTGCTATAATACTGGCCAGGGTAGTTTTGCCTAAACCAGGGGGCCCACTCAAAAGCACATGATCGAGGCTTTCTCCTCTTTCCCGTGCAGCTTCTATAAAAATGCTAATATTTTCTTTAACTTTTTCCTGTCCTATGTAATCGGTTAATTTTAATGGTCTTATTGATGTCTCTGAGTTGTCATCCTCTTCTCGCCAGTGTGATGATATTAACCTACCATCTTGCATTTAGCCCTCCTCCTAACTAACTCCTGGTCATTAAACCTCGGGCTTTTAGTATCTTTTTTAGTTTTTGTTCAACACTACCTGTCAGCTCACCCCGAGCTTGCATTTCCATAGCCAGCGGGAAAATCTCGCTGCGCCCGTAACCTAAAGCCTCCAGAGCTTCAAAGACATCGTTGAGATTATTATCACCGGAGGCAGATATGTTAGTGGATAATTGCTCACTCCTGATTTTATCCTTTAGTTCGAATATTAAACGACTGGCACTCTTTTTCCCAATACCCGGAATTTTTATTAGGAGTTTTTCATCCTGACTGGCAATAGCCTGGTAAAAACCTGATGGTTCTATAAAGTCCAGGATATTAAGGGCGCTCCTTGCCCCCATGCCAGAAATGTCTAAAAGCTGTTGAAAAAGCTGATACTCTTCCTTTTCTAAGAAACCATATAACTTAAACTGGTTTTCTAATACCTGAAGATGGGTATGAAGGAATACAAATTCGCCCTTACCGGGTAATCTAGCAATAGCCCGAGGAAACATGATTATCTCATACCCTACACCGTTGACATCTATAACTGCAGCATCGTTACGAGTTTCAGCAATAATGCCTTTTATAAAAGAAATCATATTCAAACCCTCAATTTAATTTAGCGAATTGATAAGAGTGCAGGCAACATATAGCTATTGCTAGTGCATCAGCAGCATCGTCAGGTCTTGGAATATGGTCAATTTTAAGGATCCGCTGCACCATAAGCTGTACCTGTTTTTTATCAGCATTACCATAACCAACTACCGATTGCTTAACTTGCAATGGTGTATATTCGGCAATTGGTAAACCCGCCTCAGCAGCAGTCATAAGAATAACCCCCCGGCTCTCTGCTACACTTATAACCGTTCTGGAATTACGATTATAAAATAATTCTTCCACGGCAACCATTTGGGGCTGGTGCTCCTGAATAATTTGCACTAATTCACGCTTTATTTGATATAGGCGAACTGACATAGCTAAACCTGCTGCGGTCTTAATAGTACCATAACCAACTAAGTGTTCTCGCCCTGACTTAAAATCAACAATACCATAACCAGTAGTAGCAGTGCCCGGATCTATTCCCAAAACCCTCATAATTTCTCCTATTCCAATAATCTAATCTAATATAATATTAACGGAAAAAAACCACAACTGCTATAAGCAAAACCGGATCCTAATAAAATCAAAGCATAAATATCAGAAGACAGTTTTATTGACATCCTCAAAAGGAAGTTTATAAAACTGTCCATTAATAATAATTTTATTTAGCTATATAATCTTTCCATACAACCCCTATTGGGGTAAACCATGATCTAATAAAAACCAGTGTATGTCTTCTGAGCAACGAGGAATCTATTACCATTATCATACACTATAAAACGGCTGGTTTCTTCTCTAGCTTAAATTAATACTCATCAAAGTTTTCCAAGACATCATTTAAAGTTGCCCGATCTTTAAATTCATATTTACCTTTGCGAATATCATCCTGGATTGAAACCGGAAGCGACTGTATCCTAATTTGGGTAACCCGTTCTAATACTTCCTCCTCTTTCACTCCTCTATAAATCGCAACCATACCCTGATACTCCTTCAAACGATATTGCTCTAAATCTGCAGGACAATATTCGTTAACTAGCTGGTAAATTACTAGATTTTCACCTTGCCAGCTAATATCATAACCACCATCAATACTGTAAATACGGCGGATAGTTTCCAGGTCTTTGCCTAATAAAATATCACGCTGGCTAAAATCGGATATTTCGGATATTATAGTATGCCCGCATTTTTGGTATTCCTTTTTGAAAACAATGGGGGTATTTGCTTGAATAATTCTTACTTTTTCACCGATCTCAACTACCGGTTTTTTGTCAGTGCCTACGACTCTAAAAAAATCACCTAAGATATAGCCGGAACCTATAGCAATAATGACTATTATAGCAGCTGCAATGACTAACCCTTTTTTATTTTCCATGACATGTCACCTCATAGCTATTATTTCCAACTATTGTCTATTATATACAACAGTTCAAATATGTAATAATAGCCTGAGGACTTTAAAAATTATTAACATATAGTGATTTCAAATAAAAGAACAAAGCTCATCACTTCTGTTTTTAAACATAATATAAAATGCTAAAAAAATACAAAACATTCTTTACCGAAGTACAACACTATAACAAAAATATTTAAAATAGGGGGAAACCATCGCGTTAGTCAGCATGATACAAGAATGCAGCATTCTTGTATTGTTACTTGTATGTGCCATATCATATAGCGCTTGAAAATAATCTATAACCTTGGTTCAGTTAATATTACAAATTGTCCATAACTTCATCGGACAAACTCATATTTGTATACACATTTTGTACATCATCATGATCTTCCAGTATATCTATCAATTTTAATATCTTAGCAGCAGTATCTACATTATTGATTTCAACATTGTTCTCCGGGAGCATTATAATATCAACATCTTCAAGCTTGATACCTTGAGCCTCAAGACCCTCTTTAACTTCTAAAAAAGCCTCAGGGGAAGTAATTACTTCAAAGCTTTGGCCTTCTTCCCTTACATCATCGGCACCTAGTTCTAATGCTAATAGCATAAGCTCTTCTTCGTTTATTTCCAAGTTATCCTTGTTTATTCTTATAAATCCCGCCCGTTTAAACATCCATGCTACACAACCGCTCTCGCCTAAATTACCATTGTTTTTAGAAAATATATGACGAATTTCGGAGGCAGTACGGTTACGGTTATCTGTAGCAATTGCCAACATTACAGCTACACCTCCAGGAGCATAGCCTTCATATAAGATCTCCTCTATTGCTTCACTTTCCATCTCACCGGTTCCTTTTTTTATAGCGCGGTTAATGTTTTCGTTAGGCATGTTAATCGCTTTGGCTTTTTGTATTGCCAGCTTTAGTTTGGGATTTGCTTCCGGATCACCACCACCGCCAGTTCTGACAGCTATGGTTATTTCCTTAGCAATCTTAGTAAACTCCTTTCCTCTTTTCTCATCTGATCTTGCTTTTTTATGCTTAATGTTAGCCCATTTAGAGTGTCCTGACATTCTTTAGCTCCTCCTTAAACTGGATTACCATATACCTGGAATCATCCTATTACTTTGTTCCATGTAAGTCTTATACTGGCTTCCCATATGAGTGAGCAAAAAATCCTCCTCAATTTTAATACGATAGTATATTGCAGGCAATACTGTGAAAAGCATAATTACCAGGGCTCCCCAAGAGCTAAATATTAAGGAGAGCGCAATAATATTAAGCAAGGCACTTAGGTACATGGGATGCCTTATTCTTTTGTAAATACCTTTTGTAACTAAGTTGTGTTCCTGGTAGATGGCTACACGAAGGTTAAAATAATGGCCTAATGTGGTAATAGAATGATAACGGATAACCGTATTAAGCCCAAAAATAATAAAGCCAGCAATTATAATTCCTGGTTCCAATAATTGCATCCTGGTAAACTGGTATTCTATAAAGTCTATAATAGCATAAATTAGAGCTAGTATGGAAGAAAGCTGTAAGTACATATAAGACCGTTGATCCCCATCTTGCTTAACCATGGTTTGAGGCCCTTGGTATATCATAGATTCAATAATAGACCAGGTCAAATTAATAGCGAAAAAAACTATAATAACCTTAAACTCAAACAAAGGTAAAATATCCCTGATATAATTAAGAATATAGAGGAAAACCAGAATGGAGATAATCATTCTTATGATAACATTTGTTTTTTTCAATTTTTTCCTCCAATTATTTTCGTAACTCTTCAGGAATCAAGGCTATAGGCGGCATTTGACGTTTATGTTCACTACGCTTATTAAGCATCTCAATACGTTTAACTATTTCAGGGTCTCCCTTTCCATACTGAATGTAATCATCCAAATCATTGTAACTAAAACCCATTTCGTTTTCATCAGTTTGACCTAGCCATAAACCAGCAGACGGGCATTTATTAATAATAACTTCAGGGATCTTCAAATAACGAGCTAGTTCATATATTTCCCGTTTAACCAGATCACCTAAAATTTGAATATCTACTGCACTATCACCGTATTTCGTAGTATAGCCAATAGTCATTTCACTTTTATTGGTGGTTCCAAGTACCAAATAATTCCTGGCTTGAGCTGAATAATAGAGGTTTATCATCCGTAAGCGAGTCTTTAAATTAGCCCTTACCAAACGTTGCAGATCACCATCCATCTTTATAAAAGACTCATTTTTAGTCATTATAAGCTGATAGGCACTATCTATCTCAGATACTCTATAGGGTATTTCGAATGTTTCTAATAACAACTGGCTATCAATAAGATCCTGTACACTGCTTTCGCAAGGTAAAATTATGGCTATACAGTTATTGGGAAAGGCCTTTTTTGCTAGTACTGCTGCTACCGCCGAATCAATACCCCCGCTGACCCCCAGTGTAACACCCAAGGCCCCGGCATCATGAACCTTTTCCTGTAACCAGGTAACTAGATGTTTAACAACAGCTTCACAATTCATCAAATGCTCCCCCTTTAATCAAAAATTTCAGTGGACATATATTTATCAGCACTGTCTGCAGCAATAGCTAGTATCTTTTTTCCCTTGCCCCATTCGGTAGCCAATTGGATAGCTGCAAAGATAACAGCACCTGACGATATACCTAGCAATAATGCCTCATGACGAGCCAGTTTACGACAAGTTAAAATAGCTTCCTCATCCTGAACAGGGATAATCCCATCAATTAATTCAAAATTCAATATTTCAGGAATAAATCCTGCTCCAATCCCTTGAATTTTATGGAAACCAGCTGTACTGCCGCTTAAAACTGCTGATTTTTCGGGTTCAACCGCAATAATCTTAACCTCTGGAATTTTCTGTTTTAACACCCTAGCAATTCCGGTAATAGTGCCACCACTACCAACCCCACATACTAACGCATCAATATGTTCCATCTGCTCTAGTATCTCCCTGGCAGTTGATATTTCATGGCATTCTGCATTAGCAGGATTCTCAAACTGTTTTACTAGAAAATACCTATCATCTAATTGTGCCATACTCTGAGCCCTTTTGACTGCTCCGGGCATTCCCTCACTGGCAGAAGTTAGTATGAGTTGAGCCCCATAAGCTTTAAGGATTTTTTTACGTTCTTCACTCATGTTTTCCGGCATTACTATTACTAATGGATAACCCTTTAAAGAGGCTGCCATAGCTAAACCAATTCCGGTATTACCGCTAGTTGCTTCTAATATTATGGAATCCGGCTTTAATTCCCCTAAAGCTTCGGCTTTTTCGAGCATATATAATCCCGGCCTATCCTTTATACTTCCTCCCGGGTTAAACCCTTCAAGTTTTACATATACATTGGAAGCTTGTTCAGGTACAATACGGTTTAGACTTACAATCGGTGTATGACCAATCAATTCGAGAACATTATTAGCTATTTTCATTGTTTTAAGTTCTTCCTCCCCAAGGTTCTATTTCCATGTTACCCCAGGCAGCCATTTTATCATTCTTTATTGCCAGGATTCCTGTAACCTCTCTTATATTTTTAACATAATCTATTGCATTAATTAAATCTTTTTCATCTTTTACTCGATTAGCTGCTCCAGTAGCTACGGCATCAGCCAGAGCTGCATTGCTGGCTTTTATCACTACAGCATCAGCTTGGCCAAAGCTTAAACTAGGCCCGACTGTACCCGAAGATGTACAAATACCTAACCCACCTTCGTCAGCACAGATCCTTATAGCTATTTTATAGCTATAAGGAGAAGATCCAGCAAAAATCCCTATACTCCGTGGGTTCTCGGTCCTTATATAAATATCCCCACCATTCTCTATAATATATTCCTTACATCTTTTCGATAATACTATTCCTATTTTTTGAGCTATTGCACCAGCTACAGAAGCCATTGGTCCAACTCCAGCTCTTTTTGCGGCTGAAGCCATTTCCCGGGCAATTGCAGGTGCCCCGGAGTAAAGTTTTATGGGTTCTAATGAATACATAAATTCTTTATGCTTTTTGATATATTCCTCTAATTCCCTCCGCTGGTGTAATAGTTCTCTTTGGCATAATGGTATAAGACTATCGGAGTAGCTAGGTAAATCCACTCCGATAGCCAGATCACTTTCCTTGATTTTAATGTTAAAATAATGCAAGTTATCTGCTTGCTGCAAAATTCGGTAAGTGCGGTTTACATAGTTCTGTTGTTTATTCATAAATTTATAGCCTTATACAGCTTGCTTTATTTCGAAATGCAGTTTTATTGCCCGGGTAGGGCAACAATCCAGGCACATACCACAGATAATACATTTCGAATTATCAAATGATACCATCATGGTCTCACGATCAATTTCTAGAGCCTGGGTTGGACAAAATGAGGGACATGCACCACATTGGATACAAATCTCCTGACTCCAAACTACCGTTTCATCAAGAGACTCAACCCTAACCCCCAGGGTTTTTAAATAATCAACCCCCTCTTTATATCTATCGCGATTGCCTTCAAGTTCTACGACCAAATAACCTTCTTTTTGGGGATTAATATCAGCTTTTAATATATTTACTATCAAATCATAGTTTTTAACTAATTGGTAAATTATCGGCTGTTCAGACTGGGCTGCTGAAAAGTAGCAAACTACCCGATTTTTCATAACTAATCCTCCTCTTAACAATAATGTCGCTGTTAAAGTTTACGTTCAGGTATAGCTTTTATTTCAATATCAGCATCTGCTGACGGTAATGAGGCTACTGGTTTACTTAATTCAAAGCTACCTCTTTGTATTCTTTCCTTAAGAATATCAGCAATTTTACGCGCCCGGAAAATACTAGACTGGGGTGTAGTTTTAACCTCTTTGCCTCTTATATTTATTCTACCAGCCTTCAGTTCTTTGAAATTGGCAAAACCCAGGTCTATTTCTTTTCCATAAGGATAACCTTCACTATAGTCAATTATTGGACAATAGATGTCCTCGTCTTTTACTGAAGTATAGTAAAGAATTTCCTCATCCAATATTGGTATGGGTATTCCTATGCCTACCGCCATTGTAGCACCATATCCGATATAACTTAGGCCTACCAGCCAATTTGGATCCATCTGCTTTAAGTCCCCAATCACTGCGAGGGTTCCAGCACCAACTTTAGGAACACCGTTCTCACCGCGTAAAACGTTAGGATGATGTTGAGTTCCATTCCAGGCAACATAACCTATGCCCCCACCCAAGAAAATTTTAGTTCCTATTCCAATAGTTTTATAGTAAGGATCATTTAACAGGGGACTTAATTGCCCCGAAGTGGAATAGCTGGCATTACCAAGTTGTGGTTTTAGAATCCCCATATAGGTATATATAGTACGGTCGCTTAAATTTACCGCACAGTTATAATTCTGATAGGCATTGCGGGGATTAAACAGGATAGCCTCATTAAGATCTTCCAGCCTAATTATAGTATCCACCTTAGTATTGGGATAACAATCAGTCCCATAACCGATAGCCTCAAGCCTTATATCCTTACCTGCCAACAGATCATGAATAACATGGCCTCCTCCATAACTAAAACGGCCAGGGTAAACCTTATTTTCTGGATCATTATCCGGCAACTGGGCTGCTCCTAAATAAGCATCAACTGCTGCTATACCACTATAAGCTTCCACCCCATTAAGCCATACTTCTTTCATTTTAATCCGGGGACGGGAATGTCCAAAATTAAGAAATACCCCAGATGAACACATAGGACCGAATGTCCCCGTAGTTACAACATCTATTTTTCGGGCTGCCTTGCTAAGTCCTTCTTCAGCAACAATGTCAATAACTTCTTCTGCAGTTACTACAACCGCTTCGCCCTGCCTAATCTTTTCATTAATTTCTTCATAGGTTTTTTGATATGTCATTTATATCTCCCTCCCTAAGTTAAGTAACTCTTGAGCTGCCAGTACAGCTGCCCGGGCATCCGGCGAATAAGCATCGGCACCAATACTTTGTGCATATTCCGGGGTTAAGACTGCTCCCCCTACCATAATTCTACAACTCATATTTCGAGCCCGAACCTGTTCAATAACCTTTTTCATAGCCGGCATGGTAGTTGTCATTAAAGCACTAAGTCCAATAATATCGGCATTTTCCTGTTGGGCTTTATCAAGAATTACTTCCGTTTTAACATTCTTACCTAAATCGATTACTCTAAAGCCATAGTTCTCAAGCAAAACACATACAATATTTTTACCTATATCGTGTATATCACCTTCAACCGTAGCCATAATAATTGTACCTCTATTCTGGCTAGCTTGTTGATTTAAAAGTGGCTTAATAAGCATAAAGGCTTTTTTCATGGTCTCAGCTGCCATCATCAACTGGGGTAAAAAATATTGTTTACGTTCATACATCTCTCCGGCTTCTTCAATGCCGGGAATTAGTCCATGGTTGATAATATCCAAAGGATCCATCCCATATTCATGAAGGGCCTTGTCTAATAATTCCTCAATTGCTTCCTGGTTTCCCTCCAATACAATAGTTTTTAACTGATCTTTAATTGAGTTAGCTTGATCCCTGCAATTAACATTCTTAATGTCATTGGTTTGGGGTAATGTACCGAGCAAATCAGGAATATTACAGTTTTCACAGATATTATGTCTTACTCCCTCTGAGTTTTCTGCTCCTCCCTTGAATTCCCTGTATTTATTAATAAATACCGAACAGTTTTTATCCCGGTTTAAAAGCACCCCCGCAGCCATTATAGTATCTGCGATTCTTTGATCAAAAGGATTAATTATTGGTAAATCAAGACCAGCCGCCAAGGCCATAGCCAGATAAGTGGAGTTTAGTATTTCCCGTGCCGGCAATCCATGTGAGACATTACTTACACCTAATACGGTACCTACTCCAAGCTCACTTTTAACTTGGCTTAAGGCAGTAATTGTCTCCATAACCTGACCTTGTTCAGCACTAGCGGTTTGTACCAGGCAGTCAATAAACACATCCTGTACTCGCAAACCGTATTCAATAGCCTTATTGTAGATTTTACGGGCAATATTAACCCGCTCATCAGCTTTCTTTGGTATTCCCTTTTCGTCCAGACAAAGGCCAAGAATGGCAGCACCGTATTTCTGCGCTAAAGGTAGAATTGTATCAAGCTGTGAGTCCTCACCAGTTGCGGAATTGATTAAAGGCCTTCCCACAAATCTCTTTAGAGCTTCTTCAACTGCGTTAGTATTAGTTGAGTCTATAGAAATAGGAGTATCTACCGCTGCCTGAACAGCTGCCACTGCTTGCTTCATGGCCAGAGCCTCATCAATTCCTGGAACTCCCATGTTAATATCTAATACTTGCGCTCCCGCCATTACCTGTTTACGAGCTTCCTCAACCACCATAAGCATTTGCCCTTCTTTAATATCCTGAGCTAATTGCTTGCGGGCAGTTGGGTTTATTCGTTCACCTATATAAACCAGCTCATGATCGCTTCCTATTATTACATGCCGGCCACGAGAAGTAAGAGCAAAAATCTTGCGCTGGGATCGATTTACAGGTGGTACCCCACGTAAAATGCTAGCTATTGCTCGAATATGCGCAGGGGTAGTTCCACAACAGCCTCCAATTATATTAGCACCGGCATCTCGCAGGCGTAAGGCATACTCCGCCATTTCTTCAGGGCTATCAGGAAAAACAGTTTCTCCATCAATTAGTATAGGTAATCCTGCATTAGGTTCAACCGAAAGGTATACACTGGTATAATTATTCATATTTTCAATTACTGGCAGTAGCTCTTTTGCTCCTCCAGAACAGTTGGCTCCAATTGCTAACGGCTGTAAAGCTTCCAGAGTTAGTAAAGCAGTTACCGGATCAGTCCCCATCATAGTTCGGCCATCAGTTTCAAAGCTTAAATGTACGATTACTGGTAAATTGGTATTTTGTCGGGCTGCTATAGTAGCAATTCTGGCTTCCCCAAGATCAGTCATAGTTTCAATGGAAATTAGATCAGCCCCAGCCTTCTCACAAGCAATAACCTGTTCACTAAAAGCAGTATATAACTGGTCAAAATCAACATCCCCCATAGGCTGTAGAAGTTTTCCGCTTGGCCCAATAGAGGCTGCTACCAGAACTTTATTTCCAGCACTCTGCCTTGCTATTTTAACTGCTTCACCGTTTATTTCTTCTACACGGTTAGCTAGTCCATATTCCGCTAGTTTGAAGCGGTTACCACCAAAGGTATTAGTCTGAATTATATCAGAACCAGCTTCAATATATTGCTGGTGTATACTGCTTAACATTCGGGGATTCTCAATACCAAACAACTCTGGACATTGCCCAGGCCTCATGCCTTGCTCCTGCAGCATAGTACCCATGGCTCCATCAAGTATTAAAACCCTCTCTCTTAATAAATCGGATAATTTTGGTTTCATTGCAGATCCTCCCCTTTTACCAGCTTTAAAACAAAATCCCCTCTAATTATGAGGGGGTAATAGTTTTAACCTCTCATCTTAACAGGATATTCCTGCTGGAATTAGCACCATACCTATAAGGCGGTTGCCGGGTTTCATCGGGCCATTCCCTCCACCTCTCTTGATAAGAGTATATTTATGTAATAATAATGTAATTATTGGACTAACATCGCAATTTAATCTGATTGAGGTTTTCTCTCATCTTTTGCTTCAATATTATCCTGTGACTTAACCGAAGGTTTTTTCTCTGTCTCCTCAAGCCGCATTACATCCTGAAACTCCCGCTTTACCCCAGTGGTAACTTTCTTAAACTCATTCATGGCCTTGCCTATGGATCTAGCAACTTCGGGAAGTTTTCCAGGACCTACTACGATTAAAGCTATTAGCAGTATTAACACCAGTTCCCATGGTCCGATATTGCCAATAAAGCCAAACACTCTCTTCCTCCTAATCCCTTCAGTAGGTTCAACAGTATAAGTAAACATAAAAGCTTTAAAATAATATACACGTAACATTTTACTTTGCTTTATTAATAAGTTCAATGCTTTTCATTATATTACTATTTATGTACAAACTAATAGACCAGTAAAGCTACTGGTCTATTAGTTTGTAAATACACCTTTTACTTAATTGTTTCTTTAATATTAGCGTAATTCAGTTGGTATAAAGGCATCAATTAACCCTATTACTAATGCAGCCAAAAGGCTACCAAGTAATGATACTGAGAGGTAATTGGGCACAATAAACTGGGCTAAATAAATTACTACAGCTGCAGTAATAAAGCCTACTATTCCACGCGAGCGTGGAGAAACCTTTTCGCCCAGAATACTTTCTATAATATACCCTAGAGCAGCAATTACTACCGCAGCAATAAGTGCTCCAACAAAACCAGATACAGTAATACCAGGAAGCAGATAACCAATTACTAGTAAAACCAAGGCTGATACTATAAAACGTACAATTGTACCTAACACGATAAAAACTCCTTTCAAAGAAAAATATTTTTCTATCTATATAATGCCATCTAAACTAATCAACTATTCAAAATGATTACATAAATATATTTTTGGAAAACAAACTTTCCATAAAAATTGCAATTGAAATACTTTAGATGGAGGCTATGGTATTGTACGCTTCTGCCCCATAAGTAAGTATTAATTTTTTCTTCTGATTCGAGTTCAGCAATAAACGAACGATTCTTGATATTGTTAAGTAATTGAAACTACTAAATATAGCGGTAAAATTCGTATTTTTTAGAAAGCAGTAATGTATTTATCATATATTTCATTAATATTTGTTTCTAAAGCATTATAATAGGCTGTTTCTGGTCGTAAGATTAACATTTTTTTAACTGTTCTTGTGTCAGCCTCATATCCTACTAAAAGAAAAAATATAACTTTATAAATCATATCTAATTCTTTCTTTTTATTAGAACATTTATTGATTGTAAATTGTAACAAACCTATACTGGAGTGTAATACTTGCTGTTCTGTAATTACTAATGGGAATTTAGTTTTTATTCTTCTATGCTTAGATGCTTTAGAATAATACTCCCCTTTAAAGGTTACTTTTGGTGTTATAAATTGATCTGAATATGTAATTTGATCAGAAAGACCAGCCCTCTCAAAACAGTCAATGTTTTTATCAAATTTTTTGGAGATTATCTTATATAAAGCTCTATTTAATAAGTTAGCGGTCTCATTATAAGGATAACCTAGATTGTCCATTACTTTACAATGGTAAAATGCCCACATTCTAACATATTCATGGTTTGATAATTCCGGATTTTCCTCCATCACCTTAACTGAAATAAGATCAGAACACATATTTATTTCGTAAGACATTAGTTTTTTTGTTGATAAAAAATTAATAAAACTCATTAACTTACTCCCTATTAAAGTTCTTTACGATTATTATTCCCAT
>JBMNOV010000024.1:0-27280 GCA_050943255.1 Syntrophomonadaceae bacterium | reverse complement strand
AGCGTTGTGTCTATCAGAAGAGGAATAAGTCAATACAACAAAGGCTAATGGAGATTCTCCAATAGCCTAATCCTACCTAATGCCCTAACAATAGTTGGCTTATATCTTTTTCTTAAATATACTAAAAGTTACAGGGTAAACTGAGAAGCGTCATCTTTCTAATAGCATATATACGGTAGTGGTGTTGTCGGTTATTTTTTAACCGGTATCGTTCTATAAAAGCTTAATTACACCCTGTTGTAAAAGTTATCATTTGGATTTTTTTGTGTATTTCCCCACGACGGTCTTTAAAAAATGCCTTGATACGAACCTTGTAAAGGAGTCCACCAGCTAAAGAATTAATAGGCACAACAAATACAACTATAAATTTTCCAAATCTATCCCGGCTCTTTTTAATCCTAATAGGGACCTTATCAAATCCTTGCCACATATCAATCTCAATACTCTTAGCCCAAATTAAATCATGGCTAAGAATCAGTTTGATTGACTTTATTTTTGGGGAAACGCCAGTTTGACGGTTGCGAGGATTAGAGCTTATTAAAATTATTGGTTCTCTATCTTCATGGCGGTTTCTAACATGATCATGATGACTTCTATCTTTTATATCGCAAAAATTCATTATCCAACCCTCCTTATGATTATTCTAGAAATAGTATATTCAATTTAATGGAAAATGCTACAAATATTATTAGGCTTAGTCATAAGGAATGCTGCTGTATACAGCAATCTACTTCTCATATTTTTGTTAACTGAATTATTAACCTATATTTAAAAATGTAATGTATTACTCTCACACATCATTACAACGTCGTTCTTCAGCCTGTATAGCCATCTTAATTAAACTATTCAAAATAATTTATGGTAAATAAAATATTGAATAAAAAACTTTACAGGGCATTACGTTAAAAACTTTGTTATATTTAATTCCAATACTTTCGATCGAGGCTACGATATTGCAATGCTTCTGCCAGGTGGGTAAGTTTTATTTTTTCTTCTGCTTCGAGATCGGCAATAGTGCGAGCGACTTTTAATATTCGCTCATAAGCCCGGGCAGTTAAGTTTAGCCGTTCAAAAGCCTTTTTCAATAAAACATTACAATCTTGATCTAATCGGCAATATTTTTTAACATCGGCTGGCCACATCTGCGAATTATATTTAATCCTGGATTTTGCGAATCTCTTTTGCTGAATATGGCGGGCTGCCATTACCTTCTTTCTTAGAACCGCTGAACTTTCCCCGCTGGAACACTCCTCCAACTGGTCTATTTTTACCCGTCCTACTTCAATATGCAAATCCATTCTATCTAGTAAAGGACCAGATATTCGCCCCAGGTATCTTTGAATCTGTAATGGTGTACAATGACATTCCAAGCCAGATCCATAATTGCCGCAAGGGCATGGGTTCATAGCCGCAATAAGACTAAAATCAGCGGGATAGGTACACGTACCCTGCACCCGGGCTATGGTTACTAGCCGGTCTTCTAACGGTTGTCGTAAAGCCTCTAAAACATCACGGCTGAACTCGGGAAACTCATCCAAAAATAAGACCCCATTCTGGGCTAAACTAATTTCACCCGGGCGAGGATTTCTGCCTCCACCAATAATACTGGCGCTGGAAGCATTTTTGTGGGGAGACCGAAATGGCCTTTGGTTGACCAGAGGGTAATTAATGTCTAATAACCCCGCTACTGAATAAATACGGGTTGTCTCCAAAACCTCTTCCCTGGTCATTTCCGGCAATATGCTTGGCAAGCGACGGGCCAGCATAGTTTTGCCTCCCCCCGGAGGACCTATTAATAATGCATTATGTGCACCAGCAGCCGCAATCAACAGGGCACGCTTTGCTGATTCTTGCCCTTTAACATCCATAAAGTCAAGTTCACTAGAAACACCGGAAGATTCCGAGAAATATGGCTGGTTTAATTTTAAAGTGCTATTCCCCTTGATAAAATCACATATCTCACTTAAACTAGCAGCTGCATATGATTTAACTTCATCAACCAAACCAGCTTCCTGGCTATTACCATATGGGACTATTAACACATAACCAGCTTGCATTTGAGCCAGTTCCAAAACCATAGGTAAAACCCCAGGAATCATTCGTAAGTCTCCATTAAGAGATAATTCACCGCAAAAAAAAATCTTCTCCTGGGGAATATGCTCCAACTGCTCGGAAGCTATAAGAATACCCAAGGATATAGGTAAATCGAAATGGCTACCTTCTTTTTTTAAATCGGCTGGAGCAAGATTGACTACTATTTTACGATTGGGAAACTGAAAACCAGAGTTTTTTATAGCTGACCTGACGCGCTCTCTAGCCTCCTTAGTTGCCTGAGATGCCAAGCCTACTAATTCAAAACCAGGCAGGCCGTTTTGTATGTCTACCTCCACGCGGACTGGAGTTGCATGTATGCCATTAATAACTAAACTGTTTATAACTGCTAACAACCTAAAAACCCCCACAATCATCCAAATGATAGTAATTATACCTTATTTTAGCATAAATGTAATTAATGCAGCAGTGAAATTTATAAATTGCCGGCAATACCCATTAGATTTGGCCAAAGAAAAAAATATACCTACGTTTCGTAATAGACGGGGTATATGGGGAGTAGTTGTTTTCTACTTTATCCAGTTAACTTGAAGCAAGGGGACGTCCCTTTGCTTCAGTACCAGGGAAACTAATTTTAATACTGGTGCTCACCAAAATATTTACTTATATTGTTATCTTGGTAAACAATCATTAACTTAACCAACCATTTGTTCATAGCGTAACTAATACTGATGCTAGACTAAAAAGTAGACACAGATTGTTATAATAAAAATATATAACAATGATGAGGTGTGTCTTGATGTCAAAAGGTAATGGAAAGCGGTACGATGAAACCTTTAAAAAAGAAACGGTAAAGTATATTTTAGAGAACCATAAGCCAGTAGCGCAGGTGGCTCGAGAAACTGGAGTAAATATTAATACTTTACATGGCTGGATCAAGAAATATGGTCAGCAGCCTGAAATGAAATCTGTCCAAACCTTTTCTTCTCCTGAAGCTGAGTTGAGGGCATTACAAAAACAAATACGTGATTTAGAGGAGGAGAATGAAATCCTAAAAAAGGCGATGCACTACTTCGCAAAAAGCCCTCGGTAAAGTACGAATTTATTCATCACCATCGCTCCCAATACCGAGTGGAGAAGATGTGCAAAGTCCTGGGAGTTTCTAAAGGCGGTTATTTTAAATGGTTGAAACGACCAAAGAGTGACCGACAAAAAAAGCATGAAGAGCTATCCCAAAAGATCCTACAAATTCACCTGGAATTCAAGCAACGTTACGGAAGTAAAAAAATTACCAAAACCTTAAACAAGCGTGGGATACAGGTTAGCGAACGTACCGTTTCCCGTATAATGACCAAAAATAATTGGAAGTCTTGTACGGTGAAAAAGTATAAAGCAACCACAAATTCCAAGCATCAACACCCTGTAAGTGAAAATGTCTTAAATCGACAATTTAACGTAAGCAAACTTAATCAAGCTTGGGTAACGGATATCACCTATATTCCTACCGATGAAGGATGGCTTTATTTAGCCAGTGTAATGGATCTTTACTCACGTAAAATTGTGGGATGGTCCATGGATAAGACCATGACGAAAGAGCTTGTCATCAATGCCTTAAAAATGGCATACCATCGTCAGAAACCCAGTAAGGGGTTGATTCATCATTCAGATCGTGGGGTTCAGTATGCCTCCAGGGAATATCAGAAACTATTAAAACAATACAAAATGAAAGGGAGTATGAGCCGAAAAGGAAACTGTTACGACAACGCTTGTATTGAATCCTTTCATGGAATTCTTAAAAGGGAATTGGTTTATCAAACAAAGTTCAAAACAAGGCTTGAAGCGAGAAAATCACTCTTTGAATACATAGAGTTCTTCTATAATTCTAAGAGAATTCATTCAACGCTTAATTACCATACGCCTAATGAATTCGAAAAAATGTATGGTAAACAATCAATGGCATAGAAATTCCCTTTATAAAAAAGGTTAAACGTGTTTTTATTTTAATCTTTTTTATAAAGGCCACCAAGCGAAAGCGCGGTAGAAAATCTGTGTCTACTTTCTTGACGTAGTATCAATTCCCCCAAATACTACTCTTCCTCAAACCACAACTCATCGAATTTAAGCCCTCTTAAATAGAGTTCTCGTTTTCTTGATTGATCAATCTCAGCTTCTTATTCAACTTAACTACAGATTCCCCACATTCATCAGCAAGTTATATGTAAACCAGCCGTCCCCGGTAATAAAGTACTGCGGTTTGGCGGTGGCGGCGTCTCGCTGGATACCTACCCCGTCGGAAAAGTGCATAAAGGATACAATTTTATCCAAGCGTACGCGGAATGTTTTCTGACTGCTGGTGAAATAGATATGTTTATTGGTTACGGCCATGATGCCGGTTCCCATATGGACTCGCTCGGTGGTCTCCACCGGGCGACCCTTAAAACCTCCAGTGCGAAAATATACCCCTTTGGCTACCCGGAAGCTAACTCCGGAGCTGCCGCCTACATACTGGCGGCGGGTTTTATCTTCGTAATAATTGACTTTATCAAAAACCCAGATAACAGATTCGGATTTCTGAAAATTAAAAGGCAGGGGTGTATCGGTTTTGACCCGCTTGGGTATAGTCCCTTCCATTACCTCTCGCAGTACGACCCCTTTCACGAATTGGGTATAAAAGCCGCGCTGGTCTAACTCGTTCTGGGAGAGATTGAAGTGAGCAGCGAATTGGATGAGTTGGCTTTCTTCCTCGAGGCTGAGGTCTCCGTCTTCGATAAAATGGGTTACAGCCTGTTCCCATCCTCTTATGATGACTTTGTTTATCTGCTCAGTGGGGACAAAACTGTATACGGCTATGCTGGCCAACTTGGACTGCAGGCCATTTATATCACCCTGTCCCCGGGCAGTTTGTTCGGCTAAATCAATCATGTTCTGCCAGCCTTGGTCGTATTTGGCTGCGCATTCTTTGTGCTGGCGGCGTAAAAAACCGGCCGGCTGTCCGCAGTATTTGCAGTTACCCATATAAAGTCTTCCTCCTGGGACTAATAGAAAACCCCAATTCTTCTAACTACAAGTATTCTACAATTAGCCAGCTAATCCTTCCCAATATGTGCCAACAGACTGGTATTAAAGGCTAGGGGTCACATTACATGCCAAATAAAAACTTAATTCGATATGCTTATTTCAATTGTAGTCCACTCACGATTCTACTACCGGTAAATAACTTAATTAGCTGTTGCAGGCAACCCACCTACCCTACAACCAACTTATTGGTCCTCTTCAAATACTTAGCCGGAATCGGGCGATGCAATTTCCAGGTAATGTTCATTGGCCGGGAACCTTCGTGTTTTGAATAATCAGCGAGGCCCAGGAATGTGTAGGGGGCTGCCCCGGCAATATCATTTTTGAACTCCCGCACAAACAGAAGCACCTTACTATTCTGCTGGCGATGGTTGATATAGCGCTGTCCGGTTGGGGAAGTGTCAGAAGTTGTACTTTGACTCTGCCAATGAAATAACCATTCATTAATGGAATAGTCATTATACATGGTGGTTGGTGAATAATCTTTGTTAGACTTATTGAGGGTAACGAAGAAAACATCAACATTCTTCTCAGGCAGGTACTTCACACCTTCACGTACATTAGCAGGGGTCATATAATCCATTGCCACCAGAATCTGATCCCGAGTATAACTACAATGTAAATCCAGGGGAGAATCAAATCCCACATCTACCGGTTCATCAATAAAGTCAATCTGATTGAGATTATACTCTAGCAACGCAATAAGCTCTGCATATAAGACCGGACAGCTTTTTATTTGCAGAAGACCATCCTTAATGCTGGCAAAACCACATTCTTCTGCAGACTTTTGCCACACAGTAAATTGAAACATTTGCAACATCCTGCGCTCGGCACCAGCCAATGATTCAATATCCAGGTCTTCAATACGCGGGAAAATATTTAAAAGGAAATGAATCCACCGTCTGGAATCGATAGCACAGATCCGTGGGAAAGCCTTCTTAAATATTGCCTCCATTGGCTCAGTAAAATCTTCCTTGACCCCGGCTAGTACACATAGCCTAGAGAAGTTATCACGAACATAAATTGATCGAACATCCAGATGATAATAAGCACAAAAGTTAGGCAGCGTGAGTAGTAGCCCGCTATCCTCCGTAAAGGAGGCTATACGGGATACCAGTCCTGACCTCACCCCAAAAGAACTGCGGATATTATTTAGTATGTATTCCTGGGCTTTGCGCTCTAATTGAATAAAACAGCCCTTAGGCACCGAAATAAAACCTTCTTTTATTTCCCGTTGTACGCTTTTCCTCGTATTAGCGAGGAGTGCTGCAAATTTATCTTCAAAGTTGTACCTTTTATTGGCCTGTCCAATAAAATCCAGAACCGTAAGGCATTCCTTGTCATCGGCTAGGCGAAGCCCACGGCCTAATTGCTGTAAAAAAACGGTCAAGCTTTCAGTGGGTCGCAGAAAGAGTATAGTATTTACCTCTGGGATATCTACACCTTCATTATATATATCAACTACGAAGATAAAACGTATCTGGCCACTAACCAGTTTCTGTTTAGCACTATTGCGATCCTCGTCTGCTGATTTGCCTATCAGGCAGATAGAAGGAATGCCGTGTTGGTTAAAATATTCCGCCATGTACCTGGTATGCTCAACAGACACACAAAAACCCAATCCTTTCACTTCATCCAAATCTGTAACATACTTATATAGGGAGGCTATAATCATGCTGGCACGTCTGTCCGCAATGGCACGGTTGAGAGTATAAACATTACTTAGTTCGGTTTTGTCATATCCTCCTCGTGTCCATTTCATCTCTTTCAAATCTACGGTATCCGTTACACCAAAATACTGAAACGGACATAACAGCTTACGATCAATAGCTTCCGGTAAACGGATTTCAGCCGCAATCCGGTTATCAAAATAATGCAAGATGCTCTTACCATCCATCCGTTCCGGTGTCGCTGTAAGTCCAAGTAGAATCTTAGGATTATAATATGCTAATAACTTTTGGTATGTTGGTGCAGCTGAATGATGAAATTCGTCAACAATAATAAAGTCATAAAAATCGGGGGTTGTTTTCCTATCTAGCTCCTGGGAGTTAAATGTCTGCACCGACAGGAATAAATAATCTAAACTCTGGGGCTTATAACTGCCGACAAATAAATCCCCAAAATTGGCATCCTTAAGAACACCTTGAAAACAGGCTAAACTTTGTTTTAATATCTCTTCCCGGTGAGCCACAAAAAGCAAGCGGCCGGGGCTGTTCGGTTTCTCCTGGCGGAAACGCTTGTAGTCCAAAGCTGAAATAACTGTTTTGCCGGTACCGGTAGCCGCAACAATCAGGTTTTTATAATATCCCCGCACCTTACGTTCTGCGTCCAGCTTATCAAGTATTTCCTGCTGATAAGGATATGGCCGAATATCAAAAATCCAAGGTGTTGTACTATACTCACCATTAAATTTTTCTGCTCTTATTGCCTGTTCCAGCCTAGCCCTTTGATCTTCGCTATAGATCTCAAACTCAGAAGAGTTCCAATAACTCTCAAATGTTGCCTTAATCTTTTGGATAGTTTCGGGCTGGTCTTTAGCTACTTTGATATTCCACTCAAGCCCGCTGCTAATAGCAGCATTGGAAAGGTTAGATGATCCCACATAAGCAGTCGTAAAACCTGTATCACGATAGAACACATAAGTTTTAGCATGCAGCCGTGTACGTTTGGTATCGTAAGAAACCATAATTTTCGTATTAGGCAGTTTGCTTAATTCCTCGATAGCCTTTACATCAGTAGCTCCCATATATGATGTTGTTATAATACGCAACTGACCACCGCGTTGTACAAAACTCTGTAATTCATTAATAATCAGGCGCAGTCCGCTCCATTTGGTAAAAGATACCAGCATATCAATCCTATCGGCCGATAAGATTTCCTTTTTTAATTCCGTAGCCATACTCGGCTCGTGAATAGCACCTGTAAATAGTGAACTCCTAGCAATAGATGTATTCGGGCGAATAACTTCTGCTTTATCATTAACTGCACAAACCGTATTTTGCTTATTTAAAAGCGCAAAAAGCTGCTCAGCGCGTTGGTCAATAGATAACGCATCAAAGGCAGCTTCTTGCGTTTCCGCAGTGATTGTTTGTATAAGTTTGTTAGCCAGATCAATCTGGGTTTTTATTTTTCCGCCGTTGTCTTTTACGTTTTCTAAGCCTTTTTTAACAATCTCAGCTATGTATTCTGATAAAACCTTGGCAGCTTCGGCTGGATCAATGGGGGCTGTGGCCTTAAGCTTGTCTGTTACTTGATCAAGCTCCTGGCCTAACTCTTTATTGATTACCTGCTCATATAGTCCAGGTTTTAGCATATTTTCAACTCCATAATTTTTTCCACGATGGGAAGATCTGCTTCGGCCCACGCCAATGAACTCAATTCAGGTGAATACATCCATTTATGATCAACATGTTCTCTACGAACAAACTCTTTAGATTCTACCGGGCATAAATAACTATGCAGGGTTATCTCAAAGTCCGGATAGGCATGATGGACGGTTATGAAGTGATCCTCATCAGATATTCTAAGCGATATATTCATTTCCTCGCGAAGTTCCCGCATTAAGGCTTCGGCCTTTGTTTCCCCATTCTCGATCTTCCCACCGGGGAATTCGTATTTATAGGAAACATACTCGTACTTAGCTTGGCCTCGCTGCATGCAAAGAATCTGCTTGTTGTAAATAATAATTGCTGCGACAACATCTAGATGCTTCATTATCCTACCTTTTCTTGTTTTTGACTTATAAATGCTTAGCTATCTTTTCCTTTATACTTAATCTGCTTTTATAATAGCCCAGGCTACGATAAACAAAAGGTTTTTTGCGGCAACCTATAAAAACTATTCCAGACTCATTCTCCCTAATTTACCTTTACGAAAATCCTGTAAGAGTACACTGCAGGTTTTCTCTACGTCTACCTCTCCGCCTTTTATAAGATGTCCTTTATTGCGGGCAATATCTTCTAATATCTCTTGCCCGGAGCAATCAATTCTTTTAAGCTTAAGCTTATCATATAGTATATTAGGAGCTTTGTCTCTTAGCATCTGGATTAGATATAAGGCTACATCATATTCCTGGTAAGCCTTTTCCCCGACTATATCTAATAAAGCCAGCTTTAAACCCTGTTCTTCGTTTTCGATTTTAGGCCACATCAAGCCTGGTGTGTCCATAAACTCGATATCATCACGTATCCTTACCCACTGTTTTCCCCGGGTTACCCCTGGTCTAGCTCCAGTCACGGCAACTTTTTTTCTTGTTAAGCTGTTTAAAAAGCTTGACTTCCCTACATTGGGAACCCCAACTACCATTACCCGGGCTGGCCGGGGTCTCCTTCCCCGGTTTTTTATTTCATCTAGTATCGGAGTAAATGCTGTAGAAATTAGCTGGATAACCTCCTGTGAGCCTTGTCCACTGCGTGAATCCATTGCTGTAGCTAAATAGCCTTGACTACGAAATGTATCTATATGGCGCTGGGTATCTAGCGCCAATGCTAGGTCAGACTTGTTTAATATCATAATGTTTTTTTTAGGGCTAATAAGTTTCTCCAGTTCTTTATTGCGGCAAGAAATGGGAGCACGGGCATCCAGCAGAATAGCCACTATATCGATTAATTTTAAATTATCCTTAATTTCCTTACGTGCCTTAACCATATGCCCTGGAAACCAGTTAATACTCACCTTCATGCCCTCCTTTTGATTATTATTTTTATACCAGCTACCGAGGAGACAAGATACCAAGCAGTGTTTATTACCATCCTCCCCAAAGAAAAGAATCTCCTTCCACGGTATATACCTATTCCATGGTATATAGCTATACTAGGGTAAAAGCCTTCAACTTCACTGGGGAATTATCGAGTCGTACTCACTACGATATAAAATACTATCAATAATATAATCTTTGTAAGATATGAAAAGGAGAATACCATTCAAAGGTATCCTCCTCCTGATGAGCTCATCAATCAATATGTTTGCAATTAGTACCTACCTTTTTCTTTAACCCGAGCCTTCTTACCAGTTAGGTCGCGCAAATAGAACAGACGTGCTCTACGCACTTTAGCCTTGCGGGTAACTTCTATTTTGGCTATTTTCGGTGAATGCATGGGGAAAGTTCTCTCTACGGCTACACCATAAGACATTCTTCTAACAGTAAATGTACGGGATAACCCAGCACCGCGAATTTTCAATACAGTACCTTCGAAAATCTGAATTCTTTCTCTAGTACCCTCAACAACCTTAACATGCACCTTTACACTATCCCCAGGAGCAAAATTTGGTATGTCTTGTTTTAAGTATTCATTTTCTATTGACCTGATAATATCTTGCACTATTCCAACCTCCCTTCCAGCAGGCGTTCATACATTATCTATAATGCAGCGGACCGCCTTCGTTACACAGAACATTACGAGTATACCATAATTTTTATATAGACTCAAGAAAACCTTACCTAAACTAAGAGTAATCACCTAAAGCAAACGGTCTATAATTATAGATACTGCACTACGAACTGAGAGATGATTATAACTTGCTTCTCCCTTTACCGGTTCCAGTATATAAGTACAACTTTCAACTAAGGCCCTTTCCATCCCCCAACCAGTCCCAAAAAGAATTAAAAATGGTTGATCGCAATCAATAATCTTATTACTTAACTCTTTATACGATATAGTATTAGGATAAATCCGGGCATCAGTGGCTATAGTTACTGGTGGCAACCCGGTCTCATTTTCAATTGAATCCAGCACTTCTGCCAAATTATTAGATATTCTTAAAATACTAAAAGCTTCTTTTCTATCGGGGTTATATGTTCCCCCGTAACCTTCCTGCCAGTAAGAAACAACTTCCTTTATTAGGCGACGCTGGCTAGGTGAGGGATGAACCACAAAAAAACCATCCAGGTTATAGGTTCTGGCCACCCGGGAAATGTCATGCAGATCTAGATTGGTAACTGACGTGGTGATAATATTCAGCCGTTTATTATACATGGGATAATGCAGAAGAGCTATATATACCTTTCCTTTTCTCAAATTTATTTCTCCCTACTAAACAGAATTTCTTGTAATAATTCCTTTTCCTGATCATCGTATTCCCTGTTTATAAGTAATTCCGGACGTTTGAGCAGGGTCATTAAGAGGCTTTGTTTTTTACGCCAACAGCGTATTTTTTCATGATGCCCGGAAAGCAAAACTTCCGGAACTTCCTTTTCTCGAAAAATACGAGGACGGGTATATTGGGGATATTCCAGTAAATCCTGGGTAAAGGACTCCTCCCAGGCTGACTCTAAAGCTAGGACTCCTGGAATCATCCGTGATATAGCATCAACTAGTACCATTGCTGGCAACTCACCGCCGGTTAATATATAATCACCAATAGAAATCTCCTCGTCCACCATCTGCATAACTCGGTGATCGATACCTTCATAATGGCCACAAAGTAATATAAGATGATCCTTCTGCCCAAGTTCTTTTACCTTTTTTTGTTTTAACTGTTGTCCCTGAGGGGAAAGGTAAATAACCCAGGATTCATGGCTTTTACAGTGCTCAATGGCTGGTACAATTACATCTGCTTTAAGCACCATTCCAGCACCGCCACCATAAGGGTAATCATCAGCCTGCCGGTGTTTTCCCTGGGCAAAGTTCCTTATATTTATTATATTAATCTCCAGTAAACCATTTTCTCTAGCCCTTTTGGTGATACTTTCATTAAACGGCGAAAAAAACATCTGCGGAAAAAGGGTTAAAATATCTATCCTCATGCGACTAACCACCTGAGATAAGTTTTTAAGAGCCTTGTTTAGATTTTAAATCTTCGTTTACTAATCCCGGTAACAATTTTACCAGCATTTTTTTCTCCTGCAGGTTAACCTCCATAATAACATTTTTAATAGCAGGTAATAATATTTCTCCATACTTCTGGGATTTAACTACATAAACATCATTTGCACCAGTTTCAATAATTTCAACTAGTTCTCCTAAAAAACCTTTATCCTCATCATATACTTGTAAACCTTGCAATTGAAAATGATAATAATAACCATCAGGTAATGGATATAACTGACTCTCCTCAATTTGTAGCAGGGCGTTTCGGTATTCCTGAGCCGTCTCCCGGCTATCAATACCTTCGATTTTTAGTAAATAAGCCTGTTTATGGAGACTTACTTCCTCAATTATAACCTCTTTTACTGTATTATTATGACAGAGAAAAACCTTTCTTAAATGTTTAAACCTCTCGGGAAAATCGGTTAGAGGCATTATTCGCACAAATCCCTGGTAACCATAGGTACCCATTATCTTGCCTATACTAATTAATTCCTCTTCCATTTAATCTAGCACTCCTTTGCCAACTTGTGATTTTCCCTTTTATTTTTCATTAAATAATGATAGGGCTAAGATTAGCCCTATTTAAGTATCTCAACCACAACTCTTTTTCCCTCTTTAGCCGCAGTTGCTTTGGTAATAGTTCGTATAGCCTTAGCTATTTTGCCTTGTTTGCCAATTACCTTCCCCATGTCCTCGGGTGCTACCCTGAGCTCCAGAATTATTGATCTTTCACCTTCAATCTCTGTAACATCAACCGCATCCGGGTTATCAACTAGAGACCTGGCAACAAATTTAACTAGGTCTTTCATTAATTTTCACCCCCTGCCCGATAGACTATTTACGGTTGTTTGAGAATTTAGCCATAATTCCCTGTTTGTTAAAAAGTGACTTAGTGGTATCAGATGGTCTAGCCCCATTATTTAGCCATTTTAAGGCCTTCTCTTCATCAATCTTTATTGTAGCGGGATTAGTTGAGGGATCATAATATCCTATTTCCTCAATAAACCTACCATCTCTTGGAGACCTGGCATCAGCCACAACGACTCTATAAAATGGGTTTTTCTTGGCTCCCATTCTCTTCAATCTTATTCTTGTTGCCATTCTTTCACCTCCTTAATTTCAATTAGTATACTTAGCTAAATATTTAAAAGGGAAATTTCATAGGAGGAATACCACCTTTTTTCCCTTTGCGGCCCATCTCAGCAAACTGTTTCATAAGCTTACGTGATTCCTCGAATTGCTTCAACAAACGGTTAACCTCCTGAACTCTAGTACCACTCCCACGGGCAATACGCTTTTTACGACTACCATTTATAATGCCTGGATTACGACGTTCCTCTATCGTCATTGACTTTATAATGGCTTCGATATGGTTTATATCTTTTTCATCAAAATCTGGTTTAATACCTTTTAGTTGTTTACCCATACCTGGGATCATACCTAATAAGTCTTGGAGCGGCCCCATTGACCTAACCTGACGTATTTGGTCTAAAAAATCTTCCAGGGTAAACTCCATTTGCCGGATTTTCCGCTCCATCTCCCGAGCCTTTTTTTGATCAATGGTGGCTTGAGCCTTTTCTACTAAGCTTAAAACATCGCCCATGCCCATTATTCTAGATGCCATTCGCTCCGGATAAAAAATATCCAGAGCATCCAACTTTTCTCCCAAGCCTACAAATTTAATCGGACAACCAGTCACTGCTTTAACTGATAGTGCTGCTCCCCCCCGAGTATCTCCATCTAATTTAGTAAGTACAACACCAGTTACACCTAATTCTTGATTAAATCTTTCGGCAACATTAACAGCATCCTGTCCTGTCATTGCATCTACTACCAGCAATATTTCATGAGGATTAATAGCGGTTTTAATATTTTTAAGCTCAACCATTAACTCTTCGTTAATATGCAAACGCCCGGCAGTATCCAAGATAAGTACATCCCGATTATGAGTTCGAGCATATTCCATAGCCCCACGGGCGATATCCAACGGGTTTGCCTGCCCCATCGAAAAAACTGGAACCTCAACTTGTTCCCCTAGTACCTGTAGCTGTTTAATTGCAGCAGGCCGATAAACATCACAAGCTGCAAAGAGAGGGCGTCTTCCTTGTTTGATTAGCCTTTTACCCAGTTTAGCTACAGTAGTAGTTTTTCCTGAACCTTGCAAACCTACAGCCATAATTATTGTAGGAGTATGGGTGGATAAATTAAGTTTTGCCTCCATCCCGCCCATTAATTCAGTCATCTCATCATATACTATCTTCACTACTTGCTGTCCTGGGGTAAGACTCTGGAGTACTTCTTGCCCTACAGCTCGTTCTCGTACCCTGCTGACAAAATCTTTTACCACTTTAAAATTAACATCAGCCTCCAGCAAGGCTAAACGAACTTCACGCATAGCGATTTTAACATCTTCATCGCTAATTTTACCTTTACCCCGTAGTTTGCGAAATATATCCTGCAGCCGGTCAGATAAGCCCTCAAATGCCACATTACCTCTCCTTTTTAAAGCAGATCGCTTATTTCCCGTAATACCTGCAAAGCTTTATTCTTATCTCCCTGAGATTCAAGTTTATCTATTAGAGTATATACTTCCTGCAGACGATGACGGGTTTCCATAAATCGAGCAACCAGTCCAAGCCGTTTCTCATAATTTTGCAGGGCAATTTCTGCCCTTTTTAATATGTCATAAACAGCCTGGCGGGTAATCTTCATATTATTTGAGATCTCTCCCAAAGACCAGTCGTTTTCGTAGTGAAGATTCAAAACATTTTGTTGCTTTTCAGTCAATAACGGACCATAGAAATCTTTAAGTAAAATTATCTGGCTTCGTTTTTGAAGCATTGCTACACTCTCCAATGTGTAAAGGATATTTACTTTACAGAACAATTTTAGCTTTAATAAAACCCACTGTCAAGACGGTTGAGTATATCACTATAAATTCTTCTGCTTTTCAATGTGCACAAGCTGTTAATGTCGTGTATAATAAACGTGACTTTATCATAATTTTGAGGGGTTGATATCGTGCAGGAAAAAATCGCCCTTGTAGTTGACAGTATGTGCGACTTGCCTAGAGAAATAATTGCCTATTTTAAAATTAAGGTTTTACCAGCCAAAATAATATATTCTAATAGTGAAGAATATGCAGATGGCGTTGACATCCGGCCAGAAGAGATATACAAGAGAATGCCGGCAGAGATTCCAACAACAGCTATGCCGGCTTTAAATGAAATCAAAGAAATCTTTGAAAACATTCTGCAGGAAGGCTTTACTCATGTATTAGCTTTACATATTTCCGGGGGCCTATCAGGGACTGCCCAAGCAGTTGCTATGGTTGCCCGTGATTTCGATAACATTATTACAGAGGTTATAGATACTAAAACCCTTTCGATGGGAACAGGCTGGATGGTTCTGGAAGCTGCTCATAACATTGCATGTGGCCTTAGCTTTAAACAGATAATAGCAAATATTCTTAATATTCAAGAGCGGGTTAAGGTCTATTATATAATTGAAACTCTCGAGTATCTTCGCCGGGGTGGAAGAATTGGAAAAGTAGCTGCTATGCTCGGGGAATTTCTGCACCTTAAACCAATTATCTCAGTTGATCATGAAGGCAATTACTTCACATTTTGTAAAACACGTGGACGTAATAAATCTATAGATAAACTGGTCGAGATTGTAGAAAACGCGGTTAAAGAAAAACAGATTAAACTGGCTGTATTAAACGGTGGAGCTGCTCTGGAATTTGATAAACTGGTTACAAGACTAAGAAATCTGCCCAATATTAAAGAATTGATTACAAGTGACATAAGCCCTGCTCTTTGTGTACATACTGGACCAGGCTTACTTGGGATTAGTTTTTACGAAGTGTAGTTTAACAGGTTTTCTACCTATTATTAATATACTAGGCTAAATAATTATTGTAATTTTTTCCCATTTTGTATATAATGCAATTATTAATAAAAGGAGCTTAGTATATTGTTCGTAAAACACCCTATTACAAAGATATTAATAGTTTTTTTTCTGCCTATTATTATCTTTTTATCTGTGATCCAGGAAAAAAGCTTTTCTCAACCTTGTGCACCAACTATCAAGAATGAAGAACTATATAATAATACGACTTATAACGCAATGCTTAACAGTTTTGCAATTCTCTCATCTTTCCTTAATGACGTCAACGTACAAAATGGTTACCTAATTCCCCAAAATGGTCAAACCCGGGAAATGAGTATACAATACCTGAGTAAGGGTTTTGTAATTGAGATGGCTACAGCTATATTAGATGAATATACCTGGCTAATACCTGATGTTGGTCTGGCTATTAAGCCATGTGACGGTTTACCTATCCTTAATAGTGATGACCTTCCCTACCTTACCTATACACCTGTTAGTGAAACCTGTATAATTTTTACTCGACATTTCCGAAGCTGTTTTTCCCCAGATGATCATTACTGCTATTCCATAGAAATGACACTATATGAAAACTGCTGGAAAATATCTAGGCTAAGCTTAGAAAAGCTGTGATTGTATAAGCATTACTGCTGGCGATTTTAGAGTCCATCCTCCAGTCATATAATCATAAACGTAAAATAAGGGTTAGTAATAACTAACCCTTACATTATTTCGTTGTGTTCTTTTACCTAATAACGGTTACGTCTAACCTGGTAACAATCCCTGCAATATACAGGTCTGTCACCATTAGGCTCAAACGGTACAGTAGTTTCCTGCCCACAGGATGCACAAACAGTAGAGAACATTGGACGATCTTCACGCGCGCGTGAACTAAAGCCATTACGCTGTTGCTTACGATTTCTTCTACATGCCGGGCAACGTCCCGGTTCGTTCTGAAACCCCTTCTCTGCGTAGAATTCCTGTTCTGATGCCGAGAACAAAAACTCATTACCACAGTCCTTGCAAACTAGATACTTATCTTCAAACATTAATTCATCTCCCTTCCGGGAATACTCTTGGACTTAGTTTTCCCCAAAAAGGAGATCCCTTCAAGAACAAGGCATTTAGATTATAGCCTAAGAAGAGCCTAATTGTCAAATTTTTTCAGTCTCAAGTAAATGAGGCTTCTGCTTTGGGCAATATAAAACCACAGGTTTTTCCCTGTGGTTAAATATCTTTATGGTGGGCGATGACAGGCTCGAACTGCCGACCCCCTGCTTGTAAGGCAGGTGCTCTCCCAACTGAGCTAATCGCCCTGATAAAATTGGTGACCCCTGGGGGAATCGAACCCCCGTTACCGCCGTGAAAGGGCGATGTCTTAACCGCTTGACCAAGGGGCCATTTTGAAAAGTGTCTGAAGAGTATTATTTCGACCTTCCGAACTCTGACATCTAATATGGTGGGCCTACCAGGACTCGAACCTGGGACCAACCGGTTATGAGCCGGTAGCTCTACCAACTGAGCTATAGGCCCGGAAAGCTGCGCAACCTCGCAAGAGTTAGTATAACAAAATACTTTAGATAAGGTCAAGTAATATTTTTCTTACTTAGAACAAAATTTCAATTAAAAAGCGGTAACTTTCTGGGGTTACCGCAGAACATGCATTGGCTCCCCGAGTAGGATTCGAACCTACAACCCTCCGGTTAACAGCCGGATGCTCTACCGTTGAGCTATCGAGGAATGCCCTAACAAGCAATATTATATCTTCCTAATAACTGCTTGTCAACTAATTATTTACCTTATTCAATATAATCTTTAAGCTTTTTGCTCCGTGAGGGATGTCTCAGTTTACGCAGAGCCTTGGCTTCTATTTGTCTAATTCTCTCTCTGGTTACACCAAACTCCTGCCCTACCTCTTCTAAGGTCCGCGGCCTTCCATCATCAAGTCCAAACCTCAATCGTAAAACTTTTTCCTCCCTTTCGGTAAGTGTGTTGAGAATGCCATCTAAGTGTTCGCGTAAAAGAACAAAAGAGGCTGATTCCTCAGGAGACTCCGCATCTTCGTCAGTAATAAAGTCCCCTAGATGACTATCATCTTCCTCCCCGATCGGAGTTTCCAGCGAAACCGGTTCCTGAGCAACCTTCATAATCTCTATTACGCGATCTACCGAAATATCCATCTCACTCGCCACTTCCAAAGGTGTAGGTTCTCGACCAAGAGTTTGAAGTAAATTTCTCTGTACTCGGGACAATTTATTGATAGTCTCAACCATATGAACCGGAATGCGGATGGTACGTGCTTGGTCGGCAATTGCACGAGTTATAGCCTGCCTGATCCACCAGGTAGCATAAGTGCTAAATTTAAACCCTTTACGGTAATCAAATTTTTCTACCGCTTTCATCAGACCAAGATTACCTTCTTGAATCAAATCCAAAAATAGCATACCTCTACCCACATAGCGTTTGGCTATACTAACAACAAGCCTAAGATTAGCTTCCACTAACTGCCTTTTGGCCTCTTCATCTCCATCCTCTATTCTTTGGGCCAAATCTATTTCCTGATTAGCTGTAAGAAGCGGTACCCTTCCTATTTCCTTCAAATACATGCGTACCGGATCATCTATTTCGATTCCGTCAGGAATTACTACCTCTTCGTTTTCTATATTCTCATTTTCTGAGATAATATCTTCTACCTCAGCCTGATTACCTACTGTAATACCCAGGGATTGAAGGTGTTCGAGTATGTCTTCAATATTATCTGGTCCCAAGCTAAATTCATGAAGCTCATCTATGATTTCTTCATAACTCAGGTTTTTCTTGGATTTTCCTTTCTCAGCCAGGACGCTTATTGTATCTGCCAGCTTTCTATCCAGTTTCATTCATATCCCCTCCCTTCCCGGGTTTTGTTTAAAAAGCTATCCAGGTCTAATATGAATTTTAGCAATTGATTAAAATCTCCTTCGGATTTTAGAAACATAATTTGCTGGTATACCTTCTGCCAATGTGCTTCCTGTTTTAAAGCCTGAACGCGGTAAATAAATTCGTTAACCTCATTTTCGTCTACTTTTAAATCTTCCATTAAAGTGACTATTCTTGCATAAATAGAAATTATGCCTTTTTCTTGCATTAATTCCCTAAGTTGGCTAAGCTTCTCGTTTGGACTTCCATCCAGGTAAGCAAAACTATTTAACATAAACTTATATTCAGAACGGGCAAAGAAGTTTAGTCCTATGGTATCTTTGATTTTATTAAAGATTCTCGGATCCTTAAGTATTGATGCCAATATTTTCTCTTCTTTGCTATAATTGCCGTATTGTATATTATCCCTCGATATTAAAGTTTTATTCCTCCCTATATTATTCTTGCGCTTTTCCTTATTTCTAATCTCCTGGTAAATTAAGTTAGCTTCCAACATAAGCTTCTGGGACAATATTTTTATATAATAATCTTTTTCAATAACACTATTTAACCTTTTTATATCATCACTTATTAACCTAACTATTCTAATTTTGTGCTCTAAGCTAGGTAATTTCTCTGCTTTTAGGTATTTATTTATTTTGAATTCTATATGATTAATTTTATTATTCTGTATATATTGTAGAAATTCCTCTTTTCCAACTACTTCTAGGAATTCATCGGGGTCTTGTCCTAGTGGAAGGGTAATAACTTCTACCTTTAGCCCTTCTTCAGTCAGGATATCAATAGCCCTTAAAGTTTCGCGCTGTCCAGCCTCATCTCCGTCATATAAAATTAATACATTTTCCGTATAGCGGCATAAAAGATTAGCTTGTTCATGGGTTAACGCCGTTCCCAACGAAGCTACACAATTCATAATTCCAGCCTGTTGAAGCTTGATACAGTCCATATAACCTTCTAATAGTATTGCCTGATTATTTGAACGGATGGCACCCCGCGCATGATAAAGCCCATAAAGAACTCTGCGTTTGGAATATATATCAGTTTCGGGGGTATTGATATATTTAGGTAAGCTTTCATCTAAAACCCTACCACCGAAACCTACAATTTCCCCATTAAAATGTTGGATAGGAAAAATCAACCGGTTGCGGAAAAAGTCATAATAACTATGATTATGTTCGCTATATTTTATTAAACCGGAAGATTTTATATATTCAGTTGCCAAACCTTTTTGCAGAAGCTTCTCCTCCAATGCATTCCATTCATTAGGAGCATACCCTAAACGGTATTTTAATATCGTTTCTTTATAAATTCCGCGTTTATTAAGATATTCGCGTACGGCTTTACCTTGAGGGCTTAACAACGATTGATTAAAAAACTCGGCTGCTGCGTGGTTGACTTCAATAACTTTTTTACGGTTATCAAACCCCTGGTTTTTCCCTGAGATAAAATTTTGCTTTACTCCCGCACGATCTGCTAGCATATCTAATGCTTCCCTAAAACCTATACCTTCACGCTTCATGGTAAATGTGAAAATATCACCACCAACATGGCAGCCAAAACAGTAAAACATATTGCGTTCAGGAGTTACGCTAAATGATGGTGTTTTTTCCTGGTGAAACGGGCACAAACCCCAGTAACGGTTACCTCTACGGGTTAGTTTAGTTGCCTCTCCTATTATTTCTACAATATCTAACCTATCAATAATATCCCGGATTACCTGGTTATCATAGGTAGTCATTTTTCTCCTCATTATTGGGTTTATCATTATTTGTCGATTACTGTCTATTTTATTGTTATTTATAGTTAATAACTCATCTTATTTATTCTACAATCAGATTATTTATCCTTTATGAACTTAATATAAAATTTAGCGGTTTTCTGTCGCCTAGATAAAAAAAGAAGCTTACGCTTCTCTTGCATCTTATTCTTTATAGGATTGGTTCGCTTTATTTCTGGTCAACCTTAGGTCCTGCCGATTTTTGAGCACCTGGAACCAGGGACTGGGGTATATATAATTCTTCAAAAATACCTACACAGTAAGCATCAGTCATTCCCGCTATATAATCGGCTACTGCCCTTTCCAGCCCTTCTTCTTCAGCAATCTCGCGGTAAACTACACTCATTTTTTCGGGGTGCTTACGGTAATAATTAAATAAATGTTCTATAACAAAAGCTGCCCGGCTTCGTTCAGCTTGACAAATTGAGCCGTTGTATATGGCAGTAAACAAAAAATCACGTAAACCTATTAATGCCTTCTCAACCCTCGGGCCTGGGGCTACTCTTACGTTTTTATCTTCTTTTATTATTCTGCGGGTATTATAAATAGTGTCACTTACCAGACATGCTATACGTTGACTGTGAGTATCTCCCAGTACCTCTAAATACTCCGAAGGTATGTCCTCCATCCTCAGCAGACCAGCTCGAATTGAGTCATCTATATCATGCTGTGTATAAGCTATTTTATCACTTAGACGAATAACCTGCCCCTCCAGGGTACTCGCCAGGGGATCATCCGAACCATAGCCACTATGGTAAAGAACCCCATTAAGTACTTCCTTGGTCAAGTTTAAACCATTATGGTTTTTATGTTGCTCAACCCGGGTAAGTACCCTAATGCTATTATCGTTATGTTGAAACCCTGAGCCTAATAACCCGTTTAGGACCTGTTCACCAGCATGAGCAAAAGGAGTATGACCAACGTCATGTGCCAGGGCAATAGCCTCTATTAAATCCAAGTTAAGATTTAAACCTGCACCAATAGTCCGTGCAATTTGGTTAACCTCAAGTGTATGAGTTAAGCGGGTACGGTAATGATCACCTGGCGGAGCTATAAATACCTGAGTCTTGTGTTTTAAACGGCGAAAGGACTTGGAATGAATAATCCTATCACGGTCAATCATAAAACAGGTACGTATGTGGTCAGGTTCTTCAAAAAATATTCGCCCTGAAGATTTTTGGGCTGGCATAGCCCATGGACTTAAACTGGTAGCTTCTCTATGCTCGATTTCTTCACGAATTAACACCTGTAAAATCACCCCATTAATTTAAGCTTCTCTATTATTATCAAGCCCTTTAGCTATCTCCCCCTTAAATTAACAGTAGCTGCTGCTACCTGGTATATTCTTTTACCGAGTATACGACTGCGTCTAATAGCATTTTCATCTTCAGAGGATGGTCTTTGGGCGCCTACTCCCATATGTCCACAATCATCTTCTATATAACCATCACCTACTATCAACATGCCGTGAACCAGCATAATATCATGCATGGCCCTCATAGTCGTCTCCTGCCCCCCGAAGCGTGATGCACCAACTACAACAGCTCCCCCAATTACGTTTATTAATCTTTTTTCTGTCCTTAATAACCTGCTCTTATCAAAAAAGGCTTTGAGTTGAGCAGAAATAGTACCAAAGAAAACCGGACTACCCAAAATAAGTGCATCTGCCTTAGACATTAAACTATAAGCTTTAGCTAACTTTTTATTATTGTAACATTTGCCTGAACAGGGTGAGGAGCAATTAACACAGAAAGGGTTGGACTGGTCTTGTAATATCTCTCGGCAGAATAAAATCTCGGTATTTGCTCCCCGCTGGGTAGATTCCGCAAGTGCCTGCTGCAGTAAAAAAGACGTATTCCCATCTCGGTTAGGGCTTCCGTTTATTGCTATTATTAACGGTTTGACCAATATGTTACCTCCTTAATCCCTTCTATTAATTGAATATATGAAATTTCTTTAACTGTTCCTCCGTTATATAACTAAACATACTAAATATACCACAATTTTTTCGTATAACTTGCTACTCTTGTCATAGTAACTTATGTAAATATTACACTAGAATAGCCCTAATCCTTTTCTCATTTTTTCGATTATTGATTTGATATTAATTTTAGTCCCACAATACCTATTGCTATAAATCCTATGCAGATTAGTCTAATCGGATCAATCGGCTCTTTAAATAAAATTACTCCCAATATTACTGTTCCCACAGTGCCAATTCCCGTCCAGATGGCATATGCATTTCCTAAAGGAAAACTTTTTAATGCTAATGATAAAAAATAGAAACTAGTCATCATAGCGAATATGGTAAATATACTTGGCATTAATTTTGAGAATCCTTGTGAATACTTCAATCCTATGGCCCAAAACACTTCGAAAAGTCCTGCTATAAGCAATAATAACCAATTCATTTACTTAAACCTCGCTTTTTTATAAAAAGTAAAGCCTAGCAGATATTTTGTATATCTCCCAGGCTTTTATCCTTCCGTGTACACAGATGTACTGTGCGTTTTATCTTGGACCAGGCCAGAATAAACTGCGGAACCCTATAAAACTTAAGACTCTAATCTTTTGGCGTAAATACTAACAAAAAGTATTAACTAAGTCAATAGCTTTAGTACTCACGACAGCACCCTTAAACTGCGAAGGTCAATTAGCTTAGACCCCTGACTTATCTTCACTTTCCTTTTAATGAGAATATATGTCAGATAAGGATAATCTTCCATATAATACACTAGGAAGGAGTGATGTAAAATGCATAGAAGGCCAAACTGTAAGCCCATACACAATAATAATGATAATTATGTAACTGTATCCGCAAAAGATAAAGAAAAGTGTCTGCCGCCCAGTTGTTTCTGTGAAACAGGAGAGCTCATTAGAAATGGAGGGTTTGAATTTCCCGGTGTAGAGCCAGGCCGGGTATTTGCCGATTGGGAAAGTCTCCCTGCTCCCGAATCTAATGTGGTCAGGGCTACCACTAATGTTTACCAAGGGAATAGCACAGCCAGCATCCAGACCAATGTTTTACCCCAACCTATACTCAGGACAGTACTGCTTCGCCAAAATGTGACTGTGACACCAGGATGTTTGTATAAGCTAAAATTTGCCGAAAGGCTGGTGGCTTTAGGTAATCTTGACACTGACCTGCCAACCCTTATAGCGAGAATTTTTTATGTATATCAGGGCTTTCAATATAACCTCTTAAATACAGCCATTCAAAAAACTACAATAGATAAAAAGTACAACCTTCACAGCACGACGGCTGAATTACCTGTGCCCTGTAATGTGTCTGGAGTTATTGTGCAGTTTGAGTTCTATTTACCTAGCACTGGAGGCGATGTATGGAATTTAGATGCGGTATCAATGCGTGCTGAATCCAAGATTTCTGCCTGCTGCTGTAAGGAGTGATTGCTGTGAAAATAAGAATCCCTGAGGGTAATTCCCATATTTTACTCGAAGATAAGGATAAGTGCATTCCGCCAGTTTGCTTTTGTGAAAAAGGAGAACTGCTTAAAAATGGGGGATTTGAAACTCTAAGCTTTGACCCTTCTAATCTATTTGAAGGCTGGATATTACACAGCCGGACAATAGATATAGGTTTGGTAAGAGATACTGGCAATGTATACGAAGGCAGTGCTGCAGCAAGCGTCCAAACCACTGCACCGCCAGGCAATGTGCCTACAACCCTAATTCTACGTCAATACGTAGATGTGACACCCGGATGCCGTTATAAACTTAAATTTGCTGAAAGGTTTGTGACACTAGGTCAGGCAGCAGATAGTATCATTCCCCTGCTGGTAGCAAGGGTTATTTACCAGGATAGGAACTTAAATGAATACGAGCTTTTAAGCATCCCCATTCAGAAAACCGAAGCAGATGCAGAATATAACCTGCACGAACAAATTGCAGACCTGCCAGTACCCTGTGATGTACCCGGGATTATTGTACAGTTCAGCTTCTATATATCAGATGCCCCCGGCTCGGTGTGGAATCTGGATGCGGTGTCGCTACAGGCTGTAGCTAAGACTTCCGCCTGCTGCTAAATGCTTTAAAGACAGCTGCCCAGAACAAAACCTGTAATGTTTTCATCCACGGGTAGGGCTATTAATTAAAGAAGAAAGGAGTGGTGAATATGGGAAGAAAATATCCGCAAGACTGCTGTCTAATACCGCCCTGTCCTGGGAGCAGTCTGGTAAACAATAATAATGACAACCATGTGAAAATAGAAATAGACAACTCAAAATGCTGCCCTGTCCCGGAATGTCCCTGTGAGACAAAAGAACTTATTAAAAACGGCGGGTTTGAGATGCTTAATGCTGATCGCACCCAGGTATTTGCCCACTGGAGAGAAGTAAACAAGGTTTCAGATACAACTATAGTTGATGAACCACTTTCTCCCACATACGAGGGATTTAGGGCGGCACAGTTTCAAACTAATACTTCTCCCCCGGAAAAACATGCAATATCCCTTCAACAGCATGTCACCGTGACACCGGGCTGTATCTACCAGTTCAGCTTTGCGGAAAACTTTCTCGGTGGACCGGGCGGTGCTGAGTTTGAACCCAGCCTTATAGGAAGGGTATTTTATACCGATAGCGCTGGAAGCCAATTTGACCTTATAAGTATTCCTATTGCCAAAGCTAATATCCCCAACAACACAGATAAAGGTTATACCTTCCATCAAAAAACCGCTGATATACCTGTCCCCTGCGATGTTTCAAAAGTAACCGTCAAGTTTGATTTCACTATAAGAGAGGATACAGGCGGTATCAAGTGGCTCTTGGATGGGGTAAGCCTGCGAGCCATATCTTCTGCCTCTTCCTGTTACCGTGATAGATGTGCTTCTGCCATGGATATCTGCAGAACGGGAAATCTGGTTAAAAATGGTGATTTTGAGGATTTTACCGAAATTGATAGGGCTTCGCCATTTCTATACTGGTGGCAAATACCGGAATCCGGTAACGAGGCAATCGTTGAAGTTTTTAATAGTGCTGATTATGAAGGGCTTTTTCAAGCATTATTCGTGAGTTCCGCTACCGTTACTGTTCAACCTAAATCAGTTTCCCTTCGCCAAATCGTTACGGTAACGCCAGGCTGCAGATTGGAGCTTAATTTTGCTGAATACTTTCTAGAACGCGGAGAATCTGCCGGAGACACCCCCCGGCTTATAGGCAGGGTCTTTTGGGTTAACGACAGCAGTACTGAGTTTGATCTTATAAATATTCCCATTGCTAAAATCAACGCCGAAGATGATGTGGATAAAGGTTATAGTTTCCATAAAAGGACGGCTGATATACCCGTTCCCTGTAATGTATCCAGTGTTTATGTCCAGTTTGATTTTTCTGTAACAGATATAGGAGCCACCCAATGGGCTTTGGATGCCATACAATTGCGGGCAGTGCCCTGGGATTCCTGCTGCCAGGATTCTAAGGAGGTGGCTGAATATGCAAAATAGCAATTTCTTAAGGTGCCGCTGTGAAAGTGGGGAACTAATCAAAAACGGAGGTTTTGAGATACGCAGCACTGAACCTAATTACCCCTTTCAGTACTGGGAGGAAGTTTTCCCCGACTTTGCCAGGGTAGCTAACGAGCCAGTTCTAACCAATATTACCTATGAGGGGCTGTCTGCAGCCAGATTCAATAGTTTGACTACGGTTGCAGAAGAAGATAAGTCAGTAACTTTGCAGCAGACTGTCATTGTAACACCCGGCTGCATCTATAAGCTTAGTTTTGCCGAGAATCTTCTCGTCAAGGGCAACGGCACAGCAGCAGCAATACCTGTCCTCACCGCTAGGGTCGTTTACGTGGATAACTTTGGCAACGATGTAGACCTTATAATTATACCAATAATCAAATTCAACTCGCAAAACGATCCTAACCGGGGTTATACCTTCCACGAAGCTGTAGCTAATGTACCTGTACCCTGCGATGTGTCAGAACTTATTGTCCGTTTTCATTATTTTGAAAACAGTACTAGTGGCAGCTCCTGGTTATTAGATGGCGTATCCTTAAGGGCAGTATATCCCATCTCAACCTAATTAACCAAACCACGGGGACGGTTCTTGCGGTGCGTTCGGTTATAAAACCGAACGAACCGCAAGAACCGTCCCCGTGGTTTCCCCTAAACCGTCCCCCTAGTCCCCTGGGTTTTTTATATTAATAATTCTCTGCTCTTAATTCAAAGAAGCTTTGCGGGTGGGAGCATACAGGGCATACCTTAGGTGCTTTCTTACCCATTACAAGATGGCCACAGTTGCGACATTCCCACATAGTCTCATCTGCTTTTTCAAATACCTTTTGCATTTCTATATTATTAAGAAGTGCACGATATCTTTCCTCATGAGCCTTCTCTATTTTCCCAACCATTCTAAACTGGGCTGCAAGTGCAGTAAATCCTTCTTCTTCCGCATCCTTGGCAAAACGCTCATACATATCTGTCCACTCGTAGTTTTCCCCTTCAGCTGCATGAAGAAGATTTGCTGCAGTATCACCAAGTTGGCCGAGAGCTTTAATCCAAAGTTTTGCATGTTCTTTTTCATTATTTGCAGTCGCCTCAAATATTGCAGCAATTTGCTCATAGCCTTCCTTTTTGGCTACAGAAGCAAAATATGTGTATTTGTTTCTGGCCTGGGATTCTCCTGCAAAAGCATCCATTAGATTTTTTTCCGTTTTTGTTCCTTTAATATCCATAATATCATCTCCTTTAATTCACTAACCACGGGGACGGTTCTTGGGGCGAGCCACGGGGACGGGTATTGGG
>JBMNOV010000056.1:0-10714 GCA_050943255.1 Syntrophomonadaceae bacterium | reverse complement strand
GGGACGGAAGCAAGCGGTGTATTACTAGTCGCCATCATCGCTCTAGGCTATGCGGGGACAGATTTTATTTTGGCGTTGCTGGGGAGGTGAAACCAATGCAGATAGTAGAAACTAACTTCCGATTTAAAGGCTCACTGACTAGGCGCAAGAGTACTAAGCGTGTCATTCTACATCATTCAGCCAGTCCCGATGTTCCTGCCAGTACCATCCACGGATGGCATCTTAATCAAAAGTGGTCGGGCATCGGCTATCATTTTGTCATTCGAGCCAACGGCGCAATCGAGCGCGGTCGGCCAGAGTGGGCAATAGGCTCTCACAGCGGGCCAGATGGGAATGGTGACAGCATTGGCATAGTGCTGACCGGGAATTTTGAGTATGACAAACCCACAGAGGGCCAACTGGATAGCCTGGTATGGCTGATAACCCAATACCTAGAACCTAAGTACGGCAAATTACAGGTGATCGGGCATAAAGACGTGATGGCGACTGCTTGCCCTGGGAAGAACTTCCCCTGGGCAGAACTGCGGCAAAGATTGGAGGATGACGAAATGATCTATAAAACCCTGAACGATGTGCCGGATTGGGGCAAACCCTTGGTCAAGAAACTGATGGACCGTAAGTCTCTGGTAGGCGACGGAAAAGGCGATATTAATTTGCCAGAATCTACACTGAAAACCTTGGCGATACTCGAAAGAGAAGGGGTGTTGAAATGAGACCGTACCTTCAAAGATTAAAGAGCCGAAAATTCTTATCAGCGCTATTTAATGCAGTATTCATTATACTTAACGAGGGTTTAGGAGCACCTATAGATCGTGAGGCCTATTTATGGATTACTGGTGTAATAACAGCTTTCATTTTAGGTGAATCTTATATAGATGGAAAAGCTGTTAGTAAAGACGATTAAACAAAAGGGCTGTGTCTAAGATTTAAGGTTCGGCACAACCCTTCATTAGTCATTGCGTTATTGATCATCTACTAGCTTGGTAATTTTTTCTATTTCTTTATTTACTAGAGCTCTAACTGCAGCGATTCTTTCTGTTGCTGTTCGATAAACTCTTTTATCGGTTCGCTGCCCAACAACACTAATAATAACTAATTCATCTTTAATAATAGTATAGACAATTCTATAACCGTCAGCTGGTTCAATTTTGTAAAAGTTAGTAAGATTTTTGCCAGCGTGATGGCCGAGGGGAGTACCATAACCAACTGGATCTTTTTCTAACTTTCTTATTGCTTTAAAGATTCTTATTCGTATGGAATTATCTATTTTTTCCATATCCTTTTGTGCTTCTGGAAGCCATTTTGCAACCGCCATTATTCACCCTCCACCAACATTTCTTCTGTTATGCCAAAAGATTTCATAACTTCTTGATTGTCCAAGAACTCAGTGTGATTTTTTACACTTTCTAATAGGCGGCGTACTGCTACAACTGCATCATATAAATCTTCTACTTTTCTTTCTTCCAATAATAAAGCTCTATATTCATCTATATTAAGTAAAACGGCTTCCACATTATTATCTCTTTGAATAAAAATGGGTCTTTTTTCTGTTTTGTTTAAGTACTCCCCAAGGTTTTTACTTAATTTTGATGATGTTACTAGCTGAGCTGGACCAAATAATACAGGGTCATCATAATCACTCATTGCTAAACTCATCCTTTCCTTCCTCCTTTTTTGTAATTATTATTATGCACATCTTTACGGATATTATACCGTTGTTTTTTACGTAATGTCTAGTTAAAAAATTAGCATAGTTGTCTACGGAGGATAAATCCCAAAATGGAAGGGGAAACGGGAGGTGTGCGGGAAACATCTGTTCAGTAAGTACGCCAAAAGGAGTCGGGGGTTTTTCCTAGTGCCGCCAATATCTAAACCTATTATGCAAAAAAGCCGTAGTGATCCTGTGCAGATAAACATATTATAAAGGAAGGTTTTCGGAGGGTCGACAGGAGAGGGGAATTAAAACTCAAGATACTATGTGACCTAAAATGTGACCTTTTACCATTTTTATGTGATATTAAAGGTCACAAAAAAGCCTCCGATGTTCGGAGGCTACTTATTTCCAGATGGTGGGCCATCCGCGACTCGAACGCGGGACACCCTGATTAAAAGTCAGGTGCTCTACCGTCTGAGCTAATGGCCCATATATGGCTGGGGTGGCTGGATTTGAACCAACGAATGACGGAGTCAAAGTCCGTTGCCTTACCCCTTGGCTACACCCCAATAGAAACTAGATTATAAATGGGGTGGATGATGGGACTTGAACCCACGGCCCCCAGAGCCACAATCTGGTGCTCTAGCCAACTGAGCTACATCCACCATGTTGGTACACCATGCAGTGGCGTCCCCGGAGGGATTCGAACCCCCGACCCACGGCTTAGAAGGCCGTTGCTCTGTCCAGCTGAGCTACAGGGACCTAAAATGGAGCGGGTAGAGGGAATCGAACCCTCGCAACCAGCTTGGAAGGCTGGGGCTCTACCACTGAGCTACACCCGCCAGCAAAAAATATTATATATCTTTTCCCTGGCCTTTGCAAGAACAATTTGATTTTTTTGTTGTTAATCAGTAATGATGATGTAATGGGATAATTCTTCAGGGAAAATCCTATCCCCCGCTAAAGGATATAATGGGGGAAGAACCTGCCTTAAAGAGACTATTTATTATTATATGCATTAAGCATATAACTATATAACAAGCCCAGCGCAGTAACAAAATATGCAACAAAAAAACTCTCATAAAGAGAGTCGTATGTGTTTATATATTTAAATTTATTGAATAGTATAACTGGTCGGGGCGACAGGATTTGAACCTGCGACCTTCTGATCCCAAATCAGACGCGCTAGCCAAACTGCGCCACGCCCCGAACTTCTTAATCTTATCATCTTAAGTACCGAAATGTCAATTCCAATCCGTTGCTGATTTATTCTGCAATTTTCTAAAATTCCTTAAGAGTTTCTTCTTGGCTGTGCTTACTATATCACCATAAAAATTCTCTTACTCTATAATTACCAAGATAATTTTAGGCTACAAGGAGAAATTATAAATATAGTGAGTAATTAAGATTATACTATTTTATCTTCTAAATATATAGATTATGATGTTCCTATATCAATTAGTTACCTCAGGTTGATTTTACCATTAGTATATTTTGAGTACTTAAATAATTTAGGAGGTAATTCCAATGTCAAATAAAAAAATAGTAGATTTGCGTTCTGCGATTGAATTGTTAAAGACTATTCCAGGGCAATTAATTGAAACTAATGAATTAGTAGACCCACATGCTGAAATATCAGGAGTTTATCGTCATATTGGCGCTGGCGGAACAGTAATGCGTCCAACTCAAATTGGTCCTGCCATGATTTTCAATAAGATAAAAGGTCATGAAAACGCGAAAGTAATTATTGGGCTTTTAGCTAGCCGTGCCCGGGTAGGGTTAATGCTTCAAACTAAACCTGAACGTCTGGGCTTTCTTTTAAACGAAGCTGTACAGAATCCAATAGCACCAATAACCATTGCTAACGCTAAGGCTAAGTGCCAGGAAGTTGTTCATTATGCGAGTGATCCCGGATTTGATATTAGAAGGCTAGTTCCGGCACCAACTAATACCGAAGAAGATGCAGGACCTTACATAACTTTGGGTATGTGTTATGCTTCTGATCCGGAAACAAGTGAATCTGATATTACCATACATCGTTTATGTTTACAAAGTAAAGATGAGTTATCAATGTACTTTGCTCCAGGCCGGCATTTAGGAGTATTCTTTGAGAAGGCAGAAAAGGCGGGAAAACCATTACCTATCTCAATCAGTATAGGTGTTGATCCTGCTATAGAAATTGCTGCTTGTTTTGAGCCACCAACAACCCCGCTTGGTTTTAATGAATTGAGTATTGCCGGGGCTATTAGAAATGAGGCAGTTGAGTTGGTTCAGTGTTTGACAATAAATGAAAAAGCAATTGCTAATGCTGAATATGTTATAGAAGGTGAGTTAATTCCAGGAAGACGCGTTAGGGAAGATCAGAATACCAATACTGGAAAAGCAATGCCCGAGTTTCCTGGCTATACCGGACAAGCTGTTGCACAATTACCAGTAATTAAAGTAAAAGCGGTTACTCACCGGGTAGACCCAATAATGCAAACTTGTATTGGACCTAGTGAAGAACATGTTAATATGGCAGGTATCCCCACTGAGGCAAGTATACTACAGATGGTCGAAAAGGCTATGCCTGGAAGGCTGCTAAATGTTTATGCCCATACATCAGGTGGAGGTAAATACATGGCAGTTTTACAGTTTAAAAAGAGTCAGCCTAGTGATGAAGGACGCCAAAGACAAGCAGCTTTATTAGCTTTCTCGGCCTTTCCCGAGCTCAAGCATGTGATATTGGTTGATGAAGATGTAGATTTATTTGATAGTAATGATGTTATGTGGGCTTTAAACACACGTTACCAGGGTGATGTTGATACAATCTTTATCCCAGGTGTACGTTGCCATCCACTTGATCCTTCAGAAGATGCTGCCTATAATCCTTTAATTAAGGATCATGGGATCTCTTGTAAGACTATTTTCGACTGTACCGTACCATATCATTTAAAAGATAGATTTAAAAGGGCCAAGTTCAAAGATATAGACCCAAGTAAATTTGCGCCTGAATTATATAGAAAAAGCTTTTAAAGATCGTATTGCCAGTGTAGCCATTATGTTGCTGATTTTACAAAAAGTTATCAGATTTTTATACATTAAGGCTGGTATTCATGATTTATGATATCTAATTCTTTTTGGAGAGCTAATGAAGTATAGGGGCCGACAATGCCGTCACTTATTAAATTCTGATCTATTTGAAACTTTACAACCGCCGCGTAGGTTTTCGGGCCGAAATACCCGTCAATTGAAAATTTGTAGTAACCTAGTTTCTTTAAGTCTCGTTGTAGTTGCTTGACATTATTCCCCTTGTCACCTTTTTTTAAAATTTTTGTATAAAGATTACCGATAATATTAACCGGGGTTCCGATAGGAGTGAGGTCATAGATGTAAATAACATCTTTATTATACATGCGAATACAGCCATGACTTACAGCTTTACCAATAGAAGCGGGATTATTAGTACCATGAATGCCGTACCCCCCCCATGGTACTGAAAGCCTCATCCAGCGAGCACCAAAGGGGCCACCAGGATTTATCGCTTTTTGAACAATAACCCAGTTCCCTAAAGGAGTGGGGGTTGAACGTTTGCCTATTGCTACTGGATAGGTAGTACTTTTACCGTTAATAGTAAAGGTAAGCCTGCGTTTATTTAGGTCTACCAGGATAGAGGGTAAGGAGGATTGCAGCCCTTTATTGTGCGGGAACACCTCATTAATATTTAATATATTCCATATTGCTGGTCCAACAACACCGTCAGCCTTAATAGCAAGGGTATGTTGAATAGACTTTACTGCATTTTGGGTAGCTATGTCATATATTCCGTTAAGAATCACTGTATGACCTTTTGCAATTAACCTTTCTTGTAGTAGGTACACGTCTGGCCCATTTATAGGGTTATCTTCATACCTTAAGAATCTGCTTGCATAAATCAATTAACTCTCTCCTTATCGGGAATTTCTATAAGTTCTACAATCATAAAAATACTGGGAAATATAATTCTTAATAAGATATGAATCTGTTTAAGCAAAAGATTCATAATTATAAAAAAATATATTTCCATAAAATGGGAGGAAATCATCCAGGCATGTAGAAGTTAATAGAAAATATATGAGAGTGTGGTGGCGTAATGCAAGAAAATGATATTATGCAGGTTGAGAACATAATAGGAGATGCCTTAGTTAAAATACGTAATCATAAGATTAGCTCTGCTCTTGAGGAATTGCTTAAGGCAGTAGAAATAGAGCCGGAGAACGAAAAAATCATTAATTTAATTGCCTCCTGTTATTATATTAAGGGAGAATTTGACCAAGCAATTTCCTGCTGGAAGATGGTGTTGCGGTTAGATGAAAAAAACCAAGAGGCCAGTACACAACTGGAAAATGTAAACACTCCAGCTTTTCAATTTTGGTTGAAGCGTTACCGTAATATACTTGTTTACATGGACAGCAGGAACTTTAACCAGGCCATAGAAGGTTTAAAACAATTGATACAAGAAAAAGATAATTTTGTGAGTTTGTATGAACTACTTGGTTTAGGCTACCTAGCTCTATCTGAAGTTGAAAAGGCCAGGCAAGCATGGTCAAAAGGTTTAGAGATAGACCAGGATAATAAATCATTGTTGGGTTATCTCGAAATTAGGAAAGATAATGAGATCTTAGCATCCCAGCAAATTAAAAAAACCAAAAAAGAAATAGCTGCATTTTCAGAAGGAGAACGTTTTCGATATAATAAATTGGCCATTGCTGGACTATTATGCTTAGCCTTACTTATACCAACTGGGTTTTATGTCACTTACATAAATGACAAAACGGAAAAGAAACCAGTTATTCAGAACAAAACGGAACATGAAATAACCGCAAAATACCCTTCTGGCGAAGAAACAGTACCGGTTGTTAATAATTCTATTAGCCCCGTTAGTGTTACTGAAGAGAAAATAGTAAAACAAACTAGTTTTGAAACAAGTGATAATCAGTCTGAAGGCTTGTTTTATAACCAGGGATTAGCTGCTTATCGTGAAGCTGATTGGGAGCAGGCTTCATTTTATTTAGGAAAGGTGGTTAAACTGGAATCGGGTAGTTACATTAATCGAGAAGCACTTTACTATTTGGCTCGTACTAAATATCTTAGTAAAGAGTTAGTTGAAGCAGAGAAATATTATTTAAAATTCTTAAAAGAGTTTCCTAATAGCAACTACTACGATGATAGCCTTTATTATTTAGGTTGTGTTTATCACCAGAATGGTGAAGACCAAATGGCTAGGGAGGTTTGGACCGAGCTTGCCGAATTTGACCCAACTAGTGGGTATTTGTCAACTTCCTTATATAAGAGGATTATGAGCAATAAAGAAAGTAATATGTAACTGAATGGGAATAATCATAGAGGAGATTCTCTTGTATTTTATTCCAGGGTTCTGTTTTGAAAATTATTAATTAAAGACTCCTAATCTTAGTAAAATTTAAAACTAAAATTATGTATAGGACTTGACTTAAAGAGTGCTTTTTAATTATTCTAATATAGTAGAAATTATAAAAAGCGGAAGTGGCTCAGTGGCAGAGCATCGCCTTGCCAAGGCGAGGGTCGCGAGTTCGAATCTCGTCTTCCGCTCCAAATAATGTATACCTCGGCTTTGCCGGGGTGTTGTATTTTTGACCGATCTGGGGTAAATTCATAAGGAAAGACTTTCTTTATGTTAGAATATAGTAGTTTCCGGTGCATGATCATTTTTATAGTAAGGAGGAGCATAAGTGGAGGCTAAATTAGAGAAGATAGAGAACAGTGAGGCATACATAGGGATTGAGGTGGATGCCGAGAAGTTCGAAGAAGGTTTGGATAAGGCTTACCGTAAGGTGGTTAAACAAGTAAGCGTACCGGGTTTTCGTAAAGGAAGGGTACCTAGACCACTTTTGGAGGCTCACTACGGTAAAGAGGTTCTATACCAGGATGCACTGGAAGTGATCGTTCCTGATGCCTATAAAGAAGCTCTAGAAAAACTAAATATTGAAGCATTAGCTCAACCCTCTTTTGATATTGAAGAAATTAAAGAGGGAGAACCATTTAAATTTCAAGCTCGGGTTGCAGTCAAGCCTGAGTTTGAATTAGGTAAATTAGAAGGATATGAAGTAAGCATTCCTCGTTTCGAAATTACGGAGGAAGATGTAGAAAATAAACTCCAAGATATGCGTTCTCAATATGCCCAACTGGTTGAAAAAATAGATGAACCGGCAGAGTTAGGGGATAAAGCTTATATTGATTATGAAGGGTTTATTGATGGTGAAGCATTTGCGGGAGGTCAGGGTAATGATTATCCACTGGAACTAGGTTCTAATTCTTTTATTCCTGGTTTTGAAGACCAGTTAATCGGTCTAAAGATAGGGGAAGAAAAGGATATCCAAGTAACATTCCAAGAGGAATATCATGCGAAAGAACTAGCTGGTAAAGATGCTGTTTTTAAGGTAAAGATTAATAAAATTGAAACTAAAAAATTGCGTGAATTAAATGATGATTTTGCTCAGGAAGTTAGTGAGTTTGAAACTATTGCCGAGCTTAGGGATGATATAAGAAAGCGCCTTGAGAATATAGCTGAGGCTCGTAAAAAGGAAACCATAAAACAACAGGTGATTGAACAGGCTTTGCAAAACTGTGATATACCGTTGGCCGAATCACTATTAGAACAGCAGTTACAGTACAAATTGGAGCAATTTAAACAAATGCTTGCTGGTCAAGGTTTATCTTTGGAGCAATATTACCAGTTTTCAGGTACTAGTACCGAAAAATTAAAAGAGGAATTACGTCCTGAAGCCGAAAAAAGTCTCAAAACAAACTTCTTGCTAGGAAAAATAGTTGAAGAAAAAGGTATTTCTGTTACAGAGGAAGAAGTAAATAAGCAAATAGAAGATATGGCCAAAGAAATGAAAATGGAACCGGAAAAAGCTCGGGCTACATTAGGAGAATTAAAGGATAACATTTACATGAGCTTAAAAATTGACAAAGCTGTAAACTATTTAGTTGAAAATGCTATTATTACCGAAAAAAAAGAAATTAATCCGGCAGGATTAAACGAAGTAGAAAATGGTGAATATTTAGAATAGTATAAAATTAAATGAATAGTGTTTAGAGAAGGGGGTATACAATGTCCTATTTGATTCCAATGGTAGTAGAACAGACTAATCGTGGGGAAAGATCCTATGATATCTATTCTCGTTTACTTAAGGATAGAATAATTTTTTTGGGTACTGCTATTGACGATAATGTAGCTAATTTAGTTATTGCACAACTTCTCTTCTTAGAGGCAGAAGATCCTGACAAAGATATATCCATCTACATCAACAGTCCGGGTGGGTCTATAACTTCGGGTTTGGCAATTTATGATACAATACAGTACATTAGACCTGATGTATCTACTATTTGTGTAGGAATGGCTGCTAGTATGGGTGCATTTTTACTTGCTGCAGGAAAAAAAGGAAAAAGATTTGCATTGCCTAATGCTGAAGTTATGATTCATCAACCTTTGGGAGGTATGCAAGGTCAGGCAACTGATATCGAAATTCACACACGTAGACTTATAACTTTGAAAGATTCTTTAAACCGTATATTGGCTGAAAGAACCGGTCAAAAAATTGATAAAATTCAAAGGGATGTTGAAAGGGACTATTTTATGAAGGCCATAGAAGCTAAAGAATATGGTATTATTGATGAAGTTATCAGTCAGCCAAAAAAAAGTGGAAAGAAATAGCCTTTTCTTTGAGAGAGAGGTGAAATTATGAAATATGGGGACGAAAAAGGGCAGCTAAAATGTTCGTTTTGCGGCAAGACTCAAGATCAAGTTAAAAAATTGGTGGCAGGTCCTGGTGTTTATATCTGCGATGAGTGTATAGAACTTTGCAATGAGATAATTGAGGAAGAGTTAGCTGATGATTTAGGATTTGAATTGAGGGATATACCTAAACCGCAGGAAATAAGAACAATATTGGACGATTATGTTATTGGGCAGGATCGAGCTAAAAAATCACTGGCAGTTGCTGTCTATAATCATTATAAGCGAATAAATCTAGGCACCAAGCTAAATGACGTGGAACTGCAAAAAAGTAATATAATGATGTTAGGCCCAACTGGAAGTGGAAAAACATTGTTAGCGCAAACCCTTGCACGCATCCTTAACGTACCGTTTGCTATAGCTGATGCCACTTCGTTAACTGAAGCGGGCTATGTTGGTGAAGATGTTGAAAACATTCTGCTCAAGCTTATTCAAGCAGCTGATTATGACATAGAAAAGGCAGAAAAAGGTATAGTCTATATTGATGAGATTGATAAAATAGCAAGAAAAACAGATAATCCTAGCATTACCAGAGATGTATCTGGTGAAGGCGTACAACAGGCTTTGTTAAAAATCCTGGAAGGTACTGTAGCTAGTGTTCCGCCCCAGGGAGGTCGAAAACACCCACATCAGGAGTTTATTCAAATTGACACTAGCAATATACTATTCATTTGTGGAGGTGCATTTGAGGGTATTGATAAGATTATCCAGAATCGCGTTGGGCAAAAAGTAATGGGTTTTGGCGCCGATATTCAGAAAAAACAGGAAAAGGAAATTGGGCAGATTCTAAATATGATTCTCCCTCAGGATTTGTTACGTTACGGGCTTATTCCCGAATTTGTTGGTAGAGTACCAATAATTGTAACCCTTGAGGCTTTGGATATAGATGCTTTAGTGAAAATATTAACTGAGCCTAAGAATGCACTTAGCAAACAATATAAAAAGCTTATTGAACTTGATGGGGTTGATCTGGAATTTATGGATGATGCTTTAAAAGCTATAGCTGATGAAGCACTTCGTAGGAATACAGGGGCTCGAGGTCTAAGGGCAATAATTGAGGACATAATGCTGGATGTTATGTATGAGGTTCCTTCCCGTATAGATATAACCAAGGTAGTAATTACCAAGGATGTTATTGAAAAAAAGGAAAAGCCTTTGTTAGTAACTATGGACGCCCGGCGTAAGGTGAATTGAATAAAATAATTTGCAGGTGGTAATAAAGGAAAAGGTAGCGTAAGCTACCTTTTTTTACTTTGTAATAA
>JBMNOV010000055.1:0-10785 GCA_050943255.1 Syntrophomonadaceae bacterium | reverse complement strand
GCTGCCAGGAACGATCCTAAGGCTGAAAAGGCTGATCCAATCCCAGATATCGCACCCTTTAAGCCATTGATTGCCGCTGATCCGACGGTTTTTAAGCCGTTGAACGCGGCCGATCCGACATTCTTTAAGCCGTTAAATGCACTCGAGCCGACATTTTTTAGACCGTTAAACGCCTGAGAGGCCGCCTGCTTAATACTGGAGCCGTTTTGCGTGATTATGTCCTTAACCGTGCTGAATCCGGTCGAAAAGCCGCTTTTAAGTTTACTGAATAAGCTTTTAACGGCTGCCTCTTCTTTTGTTCCGGAAATCAACGCCGGTAAGCCCGCGATCTTATCCTTAACGCCTTTGACGATTGTCACGGCATCTTTAACGCCTCCGATGCCTTTGATTAAGCCTTTGGCGCCTTTCACGCCTACACCAGATAAAAGGGCAATCATCCCAAGGGCATTGGTCTGAAAGCCTTGACCGATAGCGGTCATGATCTGCCCAGCCATCTGTCCCCACGGGATCTGTGGAATCACTTTCAGCAAAGCCAATAGGACCTTTAAGAAGGCATTCATTAGCACCGGCGCGGACTTTGCTATCCCCGTTGCGACGGCTGCGACCAGCTTGACCGCAATGGGCGCGACGACCGCGATAAGCTGCGGCAATGTATCCTCTATGACCTGAAACGCCGCCGGCAATCCTTTTGCGATATTTTTTAGCATCGGAATCAAATTGCCTTTTACAAAAGTTTCCACTGACGACGCGAGATTTTTCATTGCGCCTTTAACGTCGCCGCCGGTTGCAAGCTGTGCAAGGAAATCCTGCCATGCTGCGCTCATCATGCCAAAGGACCCCGTGAATGTCGTCGCCGCTTCTTTTGCTGTCGTGCCTGTAATGCCTAAGCCCTGTTGTGTTTTGTGGATCGCCTCGATGATTTTATTAAAAGGCACATTTTTAACAGTATCCGCCGTGACCTTTACGCCTTTTCCTAAAACGCCGGAATCATTGACCAATCGGGCCATTTCTGAGGCTGTGCCGCCGTATCCAAGTTTTAAATTGTCCAGCATTGTATAATTCTGCTTGGCAAAACCTTGATAGGCATAGCGAATGGAGCCCATATCGGTGCCCATCTTGTTGGCGTTGTCGGCCATGTCCCGCATGGCTACATCTGCATATTTGGCGGCTTTGTTCGTGTCTCCGGCGCATCCTGAAATCAGCGTGGCTGCAAAGCCTGTGACGTCTTTCATGTATTGGTTAGCAGATATACCGACGTTTTTAAATGCCTTTTTTGCGTTGCTTTCAACGATTTTAAACGCGTTGTTTTTAGCAAATAGCGTTTCAATCCCGCCGATAGACTGTTGGAGCTGCCCGCCGGCCGTGATCGCGTCTTTTATAAATTTTCCGATCGCCGCGGCGCCGATTACCCCCTTTAGCTTCGATACTAAATTTTTACCGAGGGTTAAACCGGATGCCTGCCCGCTTGAACTCATCTCCGGCTCAAGTTCCTGTTTGATTTTGCTTTTAATGCCGTCGGCTGACGGAATAATTTGGACATATGCGGTCCCTAATGTTGCGCCTGCCATCCCATCACCTCAAATATTTTTGTCTTTCTTCTTCGAATGCCTCGCCGGAATCAAATGTTTGATAGTCTTTGCTGTCTTTTGGATTTTCGATCATCAGCTCGTCGGCAATGGATGCCGGCGGGTCGCCGCGCTTCTTCTCGTCGGCGAACATGTACATCAGATCGGCCAATCTGTCCGCACATATCGCCATGAGATATGTGTCAAATGGTACCTTGATGCCGCAAGCTTTCATCGTGACCCGTGCGTTGTAATTTGTGCTCAATGCAAAAGCAAGCGCCGCCAGCGTTTCAACTGGCAGACGCTTGTAGTCGTAAATGTGATAGATTGTCGCAAAGTCCGCGATGAGTTCATCCTCGGAATCAATCAGCATTCCGGCAAGGGTCAAGATTTTTTTACATCGTCACCCGCCGCCTGAAGGATGGCGGCAAATTCGTTGGCGCATTTTTCGATGGGGATGATGCCGTCGGGTTCCTTACAAAACTCGTAAAGGCGCCACTTTTGCTCTTCCCCTAAAATTTGATCGAATAACGCCACGATATTTGCCGGATCATCATCATTTTCAACTTTGCTGAGCGCCTCGATGAAGGCCATATCGTTGATTTTCCGCTTATTTAGGCAAAAGTTAAAGCCGTTCGGTGTGACGCCTCTAATCAAATTTTGATCGTCGGCCTTGGCGGGTGCTGCCGTCTGTTCCTGTACAGATACAGATTGTAAGCTGCCTTTTGAAACGTAATACGACGAGCCATCCGAAAGCTTGACTTCAATAAGCTGATCATCTTGTACATCTTTTAAATCCTGATCCATGTCTGATTTCCTTTCTTTTTACGGTTAAGTTGCCGATTTGCTTGTAATGTATTCGTAGTGGTTAGTGCCACTGGCATCTGCCAACGCGGAAATGGTGATCCCATAAGCGATTAATTCGTCTGACTTATATTTAATGGTTTCCATATCTGATAGTTTTCCGTTTGGAATGACAATGCGCTTTAGATATTGCCCGTGTAAAATCGTATCGATAACCCATACGGATTCTTTTTGTTCATCGCCATTGCTTTTGACCGTGATCCCGGTTTCCAGGGTCCCTGTCACATTATCGTCGCCATAGACTGTCTTTAGCACTTCGACATTCAACGATTCGACTAAAGTAAATTTAAAATTGTCCTCTTTTCCGGTTTGGACCGCCGCGATGACACTGCCGCCCCATTCTTTGATTTTGTCAAATGATGCCTTATCTTCATTTTCCATGCCATCATCCGACACGTAGCCCAGCTCTATAAACTCTGCGGCTAATTCTGTCTTAGCGTCTGTCGGTAAAGCGGTCCCGGCCGGTGCTCTGTAAATCGCCCCACTGACCTTCGGCTTACCAACAGATACATTTGCTGTACTCGGCATTTTATTCCTCCTCATCGTCCGGATAATAGACCAAATCAAAAACCGCCTGATATCGGTATTCCTTGGATTCGGTATCCGTAAAATTATAATCGCTGTTTAAATCGACGTCGCAAATCTCCTCTAATGTCTGCGGCGCCTTTTTCATCCAATTCTTAACGTGGTTGTTTAATTCTGCCGCCGCGACGATCGTCAGACCATACGATTGCACGGCAAATGTCGCATTCTTAAGTGCGCCGTATTCTCCGCCGCCGGTCTTTTCAATCACGATCCGCCGCGTGCCGTTCGTGCCCGGCGCGTGCTCCAGGTAAACCGGAACGCCTGAAACGGATTTTAAATAGTCATAAATGACTTGCTCGATTAACTTCATTTTTTATTATTTGGTTTCGCGCCAGCCGCTTTTAAAAGCGTATTGTGCTTGAGCTCGTGATGATACGCCTCCGGCGTTGCGGCGTATACATTGGCCACGGCGCGCTTTTTGTGCATGCCGCTTGTGACCTCATAGCCCTCGCCGCCGACGTTGGCTCTGACATTTTCGGCGGTCTGTAAAAGTCGTGCCTGCATCTGCGGCGATTTCATCAGCGCCTCGACGCCTTCCCGATTGAGTTTAAAGTCGATAAGCTTTCCGCCTTTATTCAATGCATTCCACCTGCACTTTCTTATTCCATTTCAGCGGTACATTCTCTTCAATCCACTCTTGCGGTGTGCCGACCACGGCCCACGTCCGGTTAAAAAATTCGACCTTTGCGCCTGTCCATGTGTGGCCGTCGCCTTTCGGGATGGACAAGGTATATACGATTCGTTTCCCTGAAAGATTCAATTCGTTGATCATGTCGTCGCTGGACGCGGGATAAACCAAAACGCCGGACACATCGACCGCCGCGGCATAACCGCCAGCGGCCGCGTTAAAGGGATCGGTGTATTGATCTCCGGCTGCCTTTTCGTAAAGCTTCACTGTGATGGTCTTAAGCATTGGTCATATCCTCGAATGGATTTGTCACGCCGATTTTCTCGCCAATCCCCAGCATTTTCTTTTCCAGCTTGGTGAGATAAAGTTCTCCGGCTGATCCGTTTGATAATGTCCAAGACTGAGAGTAAGACCCGGCCGTCACGCTGCCCTGCGTTGATCCCATTGGAAATCCCAAATCAGAATCATCCCCAATGGCCCGCCGGACCATCCGGCACGATACCACCTTTTTAGCGTCGTCGCTCGCCGTCGTGGTGTATGCGTCGATGATGATTTTCGCCTCATCTAAAAGCGCGGCCGCCCGGCTTTGATCGTCGGCGTCCAGCTCTCTAAAGCCGCTTGCCACATCTTCAACAGTCGCGTATGCCATTTATTTTTCCTCTTTTTTGGCGGTCGATTTTGTCGTTTTCCGCCGTGATTTGGCGGCGGGCTTATGCCCAGCCGCCTTGTACTCATCGACGCGGCTTTCATCGACAAAAAAAACCGTGCCCAAATCCTTGTGAATGAATTTAACCATTACGACGCCGCATCCGTCAGCTTATTAAATACTGTGGTGTCCGCTCTAAAGCCGATTTCCATTTCAGCACGGATTGCGACCATGTTCTGCTGCCATAAATTAATGTCATTGACTGTAGCCTGATCCGAAATGGAAATCTGCATGCCGTTCACAACGCCATAAATGGCCTGTGTCCAGTCACCGGCGAATCCTAAGGTATTGGGTGTGCCTGCAACATAAGCGCCTTTAGATGAATAAGTCGGTGCGCTTAAAATCTGTGGAATGGCCCCCTCTGCCACGGAATTGATGAACAGCGGGCGGCCCTGACCATCGACAGCTGAAAGCAGCACAGCGCGTCCCTTCGGGCTCAATACATACCCGTTGGTAATGCCGTCGTGATCTGCAATGTCCGCGTCTGCGGCTACTAATCCCTTGTATGCGTCAGTTTTAATTGACTGTGCGGTACATGCTGAAAGCTGATCGAAATTATCGCCCGGCTTTGTGGTGCCGCCAAACACGGTTGAATCAAATACCTTAGCTAAGGATAAAGGCAAGCGGCCAATCAGCGCGTCGTAAAGCGTCGCGGCGTCCCGTGTAAATTCCATTGAGAATGTCTCAATAACGGCCAGCTTATACGGGGTCATTGTCTTTTTGCTTACCGTCGGATTGGATACCGGCTTTTTCGCGGATTCTTCGACCCATTCCGCTGTTGGATCACCGGTAATCACCGGGATGGAAACGCCCTGCCCTGGCAATGTGATTGCCCGTGCTAGCTGCATAACTGCGGACTGTTCCTGTGTTTTCTGCAAAATTTCTCCGGATACTTCCGGCGGCAAATTGATTGCACTTCTGTTAATATCTGGCATAATTTTCTCCTATCGTTTTAAACTCTGATTGAACCAATCAGCGAATTGATCGCGGGTTTTGCCGCTCGGCTTCTGCCCCGGATCACCGCCATCTGGAATATAGGATTGGCCCGGTTTTGCAAATTCCAAAATCGCCTTCGCTTGGGCTCGGCATGATTCCTCATCATTGCCGGTTAAAAGGTTAATCGGGACTTTGGTTTCACTTGCGACGGCTTCACGCATTTTTCTTACTTCGGACTCTTTTTTCAGTCCTTCCAGCTGCGCCTCTAATTTCGCCGCCTTTTCAGTGGCCTTTTCCAGCTCAGATTTGTTCTTTTCAGCGAGTTCGTCGTATTTTGCGGCCTTCGCCTTCAATTCTTCAATATCCTGCTGTTTGTCTTTTTCCCGCGCCAATCGGCTTTCCACAATGCGATCTACATCGGCTTGTGTAAAGCGTTTTTCTTCGCCAGCTTTTCCCTGTTGCTGTTCAGTGTTTCCGCCTTGTGCGTTGTCTTTGATTTCCGTGTTATCTGCCATGATTTATCCTTTCATGTAAAGTAAACCGCGTTTTAATGGCACGCGTTGCCAAAATAAAAACGCCCTCTATTACCTCGTAATAAAGAACGTTATTTTTCGTCTTGTCTTGAATCCATAAGCCGCTTGTAAGCCGCCCGCTTTTGCGCATTGATCTCGTCTTTGTGCGCCGCGTAATGGTCGCGCCGCATGCTGTTGATCTTTTCGTCCCATTTGCCGCCGTCGGCCTGCTGATATTCGGCCAAAAGTTTATCTGGATCGTATCCCGCCACATTCAATTTATCATTGAATCGGATGGCGTACTCACACCGGCAATTTTTATGGATATGGTCGGCGTGATTGCCTGAAAGCGTCTTTTTTCCCGCTTGCCGCCATCCCCGTGATGCGATGGTCCGGCAAAATGGGCATCCGTCGTAGGACGGAATCCAAGCAAATTGGGCCTTGTCTCTAATGGCGTTTTTTAGCGTTGTATCTGACGCGGCCAGTTTAACGCGACGGGCCACGACGGCCGGCGTTTCAAATTGGGAATGCTGATAGCTTTTCTTAAGTTCGGCCACCAATTCTTCATAGGTTGACGGCTCGGCCGGTTCTGCGGCCATTACGTCGGCATCCTGCGCCATAGCTACAGCGTCGTACATTTGGCAAGCCAGCTCGGCCGATGCCTCGCCGTATATCGTGGTCAGCTGATAAGCGTATTCCATAAGCTCCGGCGTTAAGGTGTATCCGGCTTGGTCGATATAACGCTGCATGGCTGCCGCCGCGCTTTGATTGACCTTTTCCAGCTTGCCGATGTAATCCAGCCAATCTTTCTGTGAAATGATCATGTCATTGTTTTACCTCCTCTTCCTGTGGCTGCTCTGTTTGTGCGCCTATTTCTTCTGTATTTAATGACCCTCCGGCTGTTAAGCCTTCCAGAACAGCTAAGCCGCGGGCCCGTGATTCCTGTGCGCGAATCCGTCTGATATCGGCCTGCGAAAAGCCGACCATTTCAAGGAATGTGTCTGTCTGTGAAAAGTTCGGACGGGCCGAAGCAATTTTAATAGCTGCGTCCGCCGTCACGGATACCGATGGCATCGACGGATTCTTAAAGTGGGCCATAATGCCCTGCATATCTTCACTCAGCTGATCCGGCGATATGTTTTGCTGCATCGCCAAGGTCATCCGGGCAATGGTGCTCAAGGCGTCGCCGTTTTCCTGGTTGAGCTGCTCAGCCATGGCGATGAGCGTTTGAGACTGTGCCATGATCGCATCGCTGCTCGTCGGATTGGCGTCATTGACAACGCCGGTATCGGTCACGGTTAAGCCTGTGGCCGCGCTGAACTGCGTCGCTAAAATCCTAAGCATTTCCACATGAGGCGCGATATTGCCCTGTGCCAGCTGCCCAAATTGGGGATTCTGCCCGGTTTCCGGGTTAGGTGTAGCCAGCATGATTGATCCCACGTACTGTTTGAATTTGTTGTCAATCATCGCGTCGTACTGCTCGTCTGTAATCCCCAACAAATATTTCTGCGGACTCGTGGCAAATTCCAGGCCGATGGTCGCGTTGATGATGGTCCGTACATACCCGTTAATCAATTCCCGGATTGGCATTTTGAGTCTTGATCGCCCGAATGGCTTTTGGCTCGTCGCGTTCCAGGTCAACGGGACCATGAGCGGCTGCCCAAATCGATGGGGCACCACGCGGCTCTGCCAAGACCAGCTGCCCCTGGTGATCACCCATGTGCTGTCATCCGTGTATAAATTTAAGATGCTCGGCTGCCAGGTATCGTCGGTTTCATCCTTTTTTGTGTCGATAATCGCTAAGCCGCAATCGATCCGGCCTTTTTCCCCGGACCACAGCGCGGCCGCACTGCGGGGACTGTGAAATCGGATTTTCGGCACACCGTCAACGAATTGCGACAAAGTGGCAAATACGCACCCGTACTCTAATTCAGCCCGCGTGGCTTTGTTATACTCTGTGATCAAATTATTTCGCTTGACGATTTCGTCCATTTCTGTGGCATCGCTGCCTGACTGATCCACAAAACCGTCGAACATCGACCGGGCGGCCAGAACATCCACGGTCTTCTGACCCCAGGCACAACCAACGCCGATATGTTTCATATTATTCGGAACGGCAATGCCCAAATTCACATCGTTGATTGTGATATTGCCCTCGTAATATTTGTGCTTAATGGCGTTCCCGGATTGATGCCGGTTAAAAACCTCAACTAATTTCTGCAATTTCAAGGTCTCAGTCGGCGGCAATCCGGCTACATAGCTGGGTAAAGTTAATAATGTGCTGCTCATCTATCCTATCCTCATTTTCCTCTGCGGGTCCCGCCGCGACGTTTTCGCGCCCCATAGCGCCAGGGCTGCCGCTTCGATCGGCGTGCTGTCTTCACCGCCAAATCCAAATCCGCCCGCTATTTTCCGCTTCGTCGCGGATAATGCGGATTCCCTCAGCGCCGGCTGCCCGGCGTACCATGTGACGGCCTGTGTGTTGATCATTTCAAGTAAGGTGCTGACCGCTGCGATCATATCTTTAGGCCGTGCCCGGACAATCGACGATTTCATCACCCAGGTATCAGATATCCGGTCAATCAGTACGTCAACGCCGTTGCGGCCGTCAATGACGACGCAAGATGCTTTTTTGTACCTTTCGTTGAGCCAGTCTGAAAGCCAACGCGTCCCGTGGCTCGTTTTCTTGCGTTCTATCAGCGAAATGCGGGCCTCGCCCTGTTTGGGGATCACGGCGCCGCACAAGCAGACTTCTTCGCCATCTGCAGAAAATTTCACACCATAGGCGGTTTTGCCTGTTGGTTTTTTTGTCATGGATCGGCACGCGTCCCAGGCTTCCGCGCTAATCACGTATTCCTCGGCGCCCTCCTCGACCGGATTCCACCATCCTAGCCGTTCACGGGCAAATCCGTCGGGGCTCATGGTTCTACACTCTTCGGCGGTGAAAGATTCAGACAATCGAATCCCCAGCGCCGGGTTGGTCATATACCACAGCGTTGGATCATCCACTTTGATGGCCTCCACTGTCTCAGCGCTGACAGACCATTCGTGCCAGGCGTCGTGTTTGCCCGGATCGGACGTGCATACCTTGCGGCGGCGTTTGAATACGTCGCCGGGACAATTGGGATATGGCGGTGTGCCGGTATAGATGATCTGTCTGGTTCCTGTCGATGATGCCGACAGTGTAGACATGATGGCTTCGACCTGATCGTCGGTCAGTTCCTGCGCTTCGTCGTAAACGACTAGTGAAATGCCGTCAAAACCACGTGCAGCTTTACGGGACCTAGCGGAAAATTCGATAACACCGCCATTGGCCAGCTCGATGGATTCTTCACCGTTGGTATATCGGATGTTGTTCACCGTGTCCATGACTTCCGGATGGCGTTTATCCGTAAACATGCCAGCCAATCGTCTGAACGATTTTTTCGCCGTCCTGACCTGATGCGCGGTATGCAGTATCTTTTCGCCGTTAATGATTAAGCCGAAAAACTCGCGGGCCTCTAAGCAGACGTTTTTTCCGTTCTGCCGCGGCAATGCCAGCCCCCCGGATGTCATGGTATAATGGCCGTCCTTGTCTTTGCCTAGCCAGCAATCAATCACGGTTTTCTGCCAGTCATCCAGATTAAGGCCATAAGCCTCCATTAATGCGTTGGCGTCGTCGCCGTCTGTGCTGACCCGCTCCGGCTCGATTTTAATCCTTGGTTCCTGTGATCCGCGCATTTATGCCTCTTTTTTGTGCTTGTCCCGCACAAGTTCTAGTACGGTCTTGGGCTTGTCTGCCGTCTCAACGGGCATCGCTTCTTCCGGCGGCAAAAGGGCCAGGATTTGATCCATCCCGGACATATACGATTTAAACAGGGATTCATATCCCTTGAATAAGGGATTTTCTCTAATTCCGGTCTGCCCGCCGCCGTTGTCGTAAGGGATTGCTACACTTGAGGATTTGATCATTTCCCGCGTCTCGTCCAGCTTCACCTTCATCCATGCGATATTGTCGATAATGGCATCCATGGCATCTTGACGGCGCTTTGAAACGTGGATATCAATTAGCAAATCTTTTAATTTGACGCGCTCTATGTTGACCTGTTCATTCATGCTTTATCACATCCTTTTTAGAATGGTTCGTCTGCATGTCTTTTTCTAACAATGACATTTCCGCCGGCATTTTCATAAACTAATCCGTTTTGCTGCGCGTAATCGCTGATCTGTCTCAAATCATTCTTTACCATTTCAAATTTTTCTGCATCGGCCATAATTCCCCAAATTCACCACCCTTTAGCCTTAAAATGTGATGGGGGTAAATCGGCGCATGACCGCGAAGGTCTCCGCGGGGCCGGGTGGGGGACCCGCCCCCACCTTTACCAGTCGCCATCACAATAATTTACTTTTTTTATTGCTTTATCCCCATTTTTATCGCCATTATAACCAACTTTATCGCTTTTCATCGCGTTGCAAATCCAATGCGCGGCTTGAAGGTTGCTCCAATCTTCAGCACAAGCGCGCTTACTTGAATATCCAAATAATTTGTACTTAGATACTGGATGAATCTCATCAATCACAAAGCTTAATGGATGTTGGCTGTTGCTTGGCTCATCGTAATGGATGGGCCCAAGCTTACCATGGCATATACCACAAGGCGCATTCATGGCCTTGAGTCTTGCTCTGTATTTGCGGCGCTTATTGCCGTTCTGATAACGTGGATTAGTACTCATGCTATGTGGTATACCTCCGGCCCTCTGGCCTTGCATATCCCCGGTATATAACGCATATCCCCTGGGTTATAGAAGCCCCCCGGTACCTGTTACATATGTGCCATGGTGTTATATGCCCCTGGTATAGTCGGTATATATCAACCCTTATATGGCGTGTTCCCCGTAAAGGTGGCATTGCGGGCAGAGGTCAACCGTCAGCCCGTAACGGTCTGACCATTTCCGCAGGGGCCCCGGGAATATGTGGTGTTCTTGTATCGCCCCGGAACGTCCGCACAAA
>JBMNOV010000054.1:0-10939 GCA_050943255.1 Syntrophomonadaceae bacterium | reverse complement strand
GTTCCTAAAACGGATACGGTTATATATAATTCTTGGGAATGGAAATAATTTTCTTCTCCAGGAAATGCCGTTCCAGGTGTATCCTATTATTCTTCTTTTTTTCCAATCAACATCACGAGGGAAAAAGAAAAATATAGTAATATTTTTGCTATTACCGTAGTTAACCATTTCTTTTAGTAAACTTATTCTTTCTCCTCCCGGAAGACCTCTTTTATTAGCTGTTGTTAATACTCCCACTGTTATGAGAGGGGGGGGTTCCTTTTCCTGCTGATTAGGTATTGCATCACTCCACCTACGATCTTCTGGTTCCTGAACTTTCTTCAGCCTTACCACCCTCTTTTATCTTTATATAATCCATAATATGACCGATGCTAACAGTGAGTGTCATACTTATAATACTTGTATGTTTTTCCCAAGCTGATAGATAGGTACTAATTCAGTCTATTTTTTAGAGCTATTACTGGGCATAAAAAAATGCTGACAATTGTCAGCATTAAAGTTAGGAATTTCTAACTAGGTTCCAAATGGACAACAAGTATTAAATATTAAAACGAAAATGAACAACATCACCATCTTTTATAGTATATTCCTTGCCCTCTAAACGGAATAACCCTTTTTCTTTTACAGTATTAATACTTCCTAGTATTCTTAAATCATTATAATCTACTACTTCAGCCCGAATAAAGCCTCTTTCAATATCAGAATGTATTTTACCAGCAGCCTTACGTGCACTAGTACCTTTCTCAATAGTCCAAGCTTTTACTTCATCTTCTCCAACTGTGAAAAAAGATATCAAACCTAGTCGGTGGTACATGCTCTGAGAAATTTTTGTAATTCCTGATTCTTCAATACCTAGTTCATGCATAAAAGCTGTTCTTTCTTCACCATCCAACTCGGCTAATTCACATTCTATCTCAGCAGACATTTCCACCACCGGTAAGTTGTGATCATTGGCGAATTCTATTACTTTTTTTCTCTGGGGGTAATCCTTTTCAAGAAGGTCACTTTCAGAAATGTTAAGGCATATTAATATTGGCTTTGTAGTGAGGAACTGGTAATTATTTAGCATTTGTAGTTCTTCTGTATTTAATTCAATAGCTGCTATGGGGATTTCATTCTCTAAAGATTCTTTTAGTCGCTCAAGCAGTGCCAGTTCGTCTAAAAAATTATTTTTTTTCTTGTTGGAATTGATTCTGTCTATCCTTTTTTCTATTAAATCAAGATCTGCTAATAAAAGTTCATAGTTTATTGTTTCTATATCTTTTACTGGATCTATATTACTGTTTAATGATTGATTATTAAATACTTTTACTACATGTAAAAGAGCATCAGATCTACGTACTGTATCTAAAAATATGCTTGCAGTTTTCTCTGCTCCAGGAACTAGTCCGGGAATATCAATTACCTCTAGTTGGGCATAGGTAGTCTTTTTAGGTTTATAGAGATCAGCTAGAAAATCTATACGTTCATCGGGAATACGCGCCATACCTAAATTGGTTTTAGAAGGATTTTGGTTTTTGGTGGTGCTTCCGGTTAGTAGTTCAAAAACTGTAGTTTTACCAACGAGAGGTAAGCCTATTATTCCAAGCTGCATCTTTAATATCTATCCCTTCATTTTTAAAGTATTGCTAATTATCGTCCTTTAAGTTTACATAATAAATATATTGTATACTAGTATCGTTATTCTATAATGTTATTTCTGAAAACGCCAATATTATAAATAATCCAGTAACCCCTAGGTTTATGAGCTGTATTATATATCCCCCGGTAGAACTAAACTGGTATACTCTTCCGGCATTGCTTATATTAAAGAAAAACAATGCAACGGCAAGTATTAAAAGTAATATAGTAAATTTGGGTGCACCAGAACCAGGAAAAAATAAAGCCAGGTATAAGCCAAAAGCTAATAATAAAATAATATTTAACCAGTAAAGAAGACGATAGAAAGTATCATCTTGAGTGTTTTGCCCCTTAATTTCTGGATCCATTGTTTCCATATCAATAATATCTACTTTTTTATTTGTCTTCTCAGTTAATACCTCTAGGAGTTTAGCAACTTTTTCTTCGGATGGTGTAATGCCAAAAGATCCCTTGCTACTTTTAATATAAATAAATCCTTTAAGGGGGCTGGTGGCATACATTTTAACTGAACCCAGACCTTTAGCAACATATACCCCAATAGTATAACCAGGCCAACTTATACCCATAATTGAATAAAGATTACTTTGCCCTTCTACTTTAATTATATCTTCTATTTCCTCCCAATTGATATGAATGCTACGTAATCCCCATTTAATGACTAGTCCATCATTCGCAACGATATAATTGAGGTTGAAAGCACTAAGAAGTAGTATTAAATATAAAAATAGGAAAAAGAATAAAGGTATGTATAGTAGCAACTTTAATGTTGCGTCTTGCGAGCCTAATGAAAACCCTATTCCCCAAAAGAAGAAACCAAAAATTATTAGAAACATGGCCACACCAAAGCCGATTCCTAATGATTTATTAACCATTTCCCCCCTCCTTTTTATAATAACATTTATATATTTATATTAATAATCATAAAAACCTCGGCCACTCTTTTTACCAAAATAGCCAGCTCTAATCATAGTAGAAAATATAGTGTGAGGTCGATACTTGGAGTCTTTAAATTCATTATAAAAGACATCTAAACCATTATATACCACATCTAGTCCTATCTTATCTGCTAGTTCGAGAGGCCCCTGACCCATTCCTCCACCAAGTTTCATCGCTTGATCGATTTGTTCTTTGCTGGCTTGACCATCTCCATAAATAAATATTGCTTCATTGATATAAGAAAATAGAAGGCGGTTCACTATAAATCCAGGGCTTTCTCTTTTTATAACTACATAATCTTTGCCTATTGTGGTAACAAAGTCTGCTGCTTGATTAATGGTCTCTTCCGAAGTATCAATTCCTTTTACTAATTCCACTAATTTGTTAGAAATTAATGGGTTGGAAAAGTGCATTCCTAATATTTTAGCTTGTCTGCGGGTAGACGAAGCAATTTCAGAGATTGATAATGTAGAAGTATTACTAGCTAGTACCGTGTGAGAAGGACATATATTATCTAATTCGGCAAAGATTTGTTTCTTGACTGCCATATTCTCAATTACTGCTTCAATAACTAAATCTGCTGAATGAACTTCAGATAAATCGGTGGTACACTTGATTCTATTTAGGGTATCTATTTTTTCTTTTTTATTAATTTGCTCTTGAATAAACATTTTGTGCAAATTGTTTTCAATAGATTTAAAACCGTCTTTGACTAGTCCCATTTGTAGATCCCGAAGTATCACCTGGTATCCTCCTTGGGCAGCTAATTGTGCTATCCTCACTCCCATTAAGCCGGCTCCAAGAACTGCAATTTTTTCCAACATAGTTGGCTCCTTCCTAATCAAACTTAAGATATACAAGTGATGATTCCGGTTTTTTAGAATCATGCATCACCAAAGCTAATACCTATGGCTCTGGCAGCCTGTACAATATCACTATCCGTTGGTACCAGTCTAATTTCCTTGATAGCTTCCTGTAAATCTACTGTTGTAATATTGGTACCTTGCAAGCTTACCATGGTTCCATATTTTCCAGACATAAAATAATCTACTGCGGCTACACCATAACGGGTAGCCAAAATACGGTCATATGGTATCGGACCACCACCTCGTTGCAGATGACCTAATACCGTAACCCGGGTTTCAATGTTATGTAGTTTACTTTCGACCTCTTCTGCTACCTTCTGCCCTATCCCGCCTAGTCTAATAGGATCATGACTTGTGGGTACCAAGTTTTTAACAACCATTTGTCCGCCCGAAGAATAAGCACCTTCGGCCACAACTATAATACTAAATTTTTTCCCCTGGCGAAAGCGCTGTGCTATTTTCGATACTATGGCATTGATATTATAAGGTATCTCGGGGATAAGAATAACATCAGCACTACTTGATAATCCTGCATGTAAAGCAATCCATCCCGCATATCTTCCCATAACTTCCAAGATCATGACGCGATGGTGTGACTCGGCTGTAGTGTGCAACTTATCAAGAGCGTCTGATGCCGTATTTACTGCGGTATTAAAGCCAAAGGTGACATCAGTAGCAGATAGATCATTATCAATTGTTTTAGGAACTCCTATTATTTTTACACCTTTCTCAAAGAATTTGTAGGCAATATTTAAACTACCGTCTCCTCCTATTACTATTAGACCGTCTAATCCCAGGTTCTGCATATTGCTTATAGCACGTTCTGATTGATCACTAGCCTGTTCAGTTCCTTTTACAGAAGCCCTAAAGTTAAAAGGATTATCTCGATTAGTTGTTCCGAGTATGGTACCTCCAGTATGCCCAATACCTGAAACCTTATTTAAATCAAGTTGTATATAACTATTCTCCACTAGACCTTTGAAACCATCAATAAATCCTATTACTTCTAAACCATATTTTATAATAGCTGTTTTAGTAATGGCACGTATAACTGCATTTAGTCCGGGACAGTCTCCTCCACCTGTTAGCACTCCGATGTGTTTTATTGTCATTAACTATTAGCCTCCTTTTAAGGGGATGGTATACGTTTAAATCATGTGTAAGTAATAAGGTGGGATATCCCACCTTACGTTATTATTTCTATTCTGCACTAATGCAATTTTCCCTTTAAAAACTAATTACTATTTAAATCTTAAACCCCGCTAAATAACTAGCAAATAATAGAGGTCTTTTAAACGTATTCCTAACAATCGCAGGAGAAAACTGAGTCTCAGTAGTTTTACGTGGCTTTGAATTTACTTCAATGAGATACAAATGTCCATTATGTCCTATACCTATATCCAGGCCTAGTTCACCAAAAATCTTATTACTTGTATTTTCCAAGGTGGTGGCTACTATTTTGCATAAGCATCTTATTTCCTCATATCTTTTAGTGATCTCTTTATCTTTTTTAAAGATATTGCGAAGTACTTTGGTACTTTTTACAACTCTTCCGCCACTACTTAAATTTGAGATACTGCTACCACGTGGAGCAACGCGGCAGAACTTTTTGCTAATCATCCATTCCCCCTGGTTATTCTTTTGATAGATTATACGTAGGTCAAAAGAGGAGCCGTGGTATCTTATTAGTTCTAAGCCTTGCTGTACAATATATGGCCGGTCATCGCGAAAAGCTTTTGTCTTTTTTAGGAGCTCTGCAGCATTACTAGCCTGACCACGTATACGTGTACTGCGATAAACCACATATTTTAAATGGCCTTTTTCCTTCGTTATCTTGATAATACCTTTTCCCAGACTGCCATTACTTGGTTTTAGAAAAAGTATACGATAGTTTTGCAACATTTCTATTAAACTTTTCTCATCTAATTGTCTAGTCTCAGGTAAATAATCTTGCAACATTGGATTTGCTGCAAGTACCTCGTGAACATTCCATTTATTTAGATAATATGGGTTAAAATAGTGCAAATATGGCATTTGCATTAATCTAGATTTGGCATATTTTACACTACTACGGGCTTCGTTCGTCCTGCTATGAATACGATCATAAACTACATCAGGTATAGGATACAGAGCAGAAACCCAATGTCCTCTAGTTGAGGATAACTGTTTATACACATATCCACGGCAAGTTTTATTTGCCCAATTGATACCATTGGGGGTAAAAATATAAACATGCCCAGGAAAAGAATTACCTACAATACTTAGATAGATTAGCTCAGCTTGAAGACTCCGGGGATCAACTTCTTCCCGGCTAGACCCTGGAATATATGTTGCGAATATTCCGAGTGTAGGTCCTAAGTGCAACATTTTTTCCTCGGCCTGATATCTTATTCTTAAACCTTTGGCTTTTCTTATGTGTAAAGCCTTAATCAGTTCTGGCGAAAGCATGTATTTACTTTTACTATGGTCATGTACCTGTAAACGACTTTTTACAATTATAGCCCCTACGCGGACTGTTATTAGTGGTTCGATATCAATACCAAGACTTTCAACCAATTTGCGAGAGACAGAGATCTTTCCTACTATTACCATAACATGTACCTCCTCTTGTTTAGAATCCAGCCAAATATCTGGCATATAACAATGGAGTCTCTACAGATTTTAGACGAGTTTGGCTCTCTCCAATGAGGGAAAATACATGTCGAGCAGGACGGAGGTTGGCTTCAATAAACCATACCTTTCCATACCTATCTACACCGATATCCACTCCAAACTCCCCGCAATTGCCTAAATGTTTTTCTAAACTTTGAGCTGCACTAATACTCACAGATACAATCGTTTCTAGGATCCTATTAATATATTTACTATTTGAGAATGTTTTTGATAGTACAGTTTCGACTTTTTTTGCACTACCGCCGCCACTTATATTACTAGTTATGGAGTTCTGCTTCCCTACCCGGCAGGCCATACCTGTAACCTTCCAACTGCCTTCATAATTCTTTTGAACCATGACCCTGATATCGGCTATTCCTCCTTCATATCTTATGAGACTAATTTCCTTTTGTATTATATAGCTTCTTTTTCCCATTAACGGGTATAAATGCTTATGCAATTGGCTTAAATTAGTTACCGTACCTTTACAAAGACTTCCATTATTATGATACTGGTATGAATAACCTGGCAATTTCTTATTTTTGATTACCCTAATAATATTTTTTCCCTGGGTTCCGCTAACCGGTTTAAGATAAACTGCATGGTGTTTATTTGTCATAATCTCAATAGTCCGGAAACTACTAAGTTTTCTGGTTTCTGGCAGATAAGGGGATAATTCTTGGTTTTTATTTAATATGCAATAAGACTCCCATTTTCCTACCATAGGCGGATTTAAAATTGTTACACCCAATTTATTAAGTTTTCGTCTGCTTCCAGCCGTACTTGAACCCCAAAATTTACTACGTGGATAAATAACATCGGGAATGGGGAAAATACCTTTCTGCCAGCCGTTTTTTCCATAATAGTTACCCCTTATTATCTTCCGGTTCCAATCAATATCACCAAAATAAAAAGCAAAACATATTTGCCCGAGCTTCCGGGCACTTGCCATAAGTTCTTGAAAGAATCCAGTTTGATTACCGTAGGGGCGGCTTTTGCCATTTTTTTTAGGTGCCATAATACCTATCACTGGGCCTATATGAATTTTTTCTTGGTTGAATTTGACACCATAATTATAACCTTGATTAAGAAATAACTTTTTTATCAATATTGGGCTCATGAAAAAGGAGTTATTATCCACTAATAACGTATTAGGCCTGAGGGTTACGGTATAAGCGATTTTTCCTACCCAGAGTTGTACCTTCTGTTTAGGTTTATAGTTGCAGTGAGTAAAAAGGTCGGAGCTGATTAATATAGAATTCATATCAAGCTTTTCACTCGTCTTAATATTAACTAAAGAAAATTCATTCATAAAATTGTCTCCGCCATAAATGTTTTGTATCATATCATATGTGAAGTATGACTTCTTTGATAATATCTATAGAGATGATTCAGAATTTATTTTAATTGGAGATGTATGAGAATGAAGTTAGTCAGTGCATGTTTGTGCGGGGTAAAATGTAAATATAATGGAAAAAGTAATATAAATCCCTATTTTATAGATTTGTTAAAAGAAGGCTATGTAATCCCAATATGCCCTGAGCAATTAGGGGGATTACCCACACCCAGAACCCCGGCAGAGATAAGAGGGGGATCAGGTCAGGATGTCTTGGCAAATAGTTGTAGCGTAATTACCAAGGATGGACAGGATGTAACCAGCAATTATATTAAAGGAGCTTTTGAGACTCTAAAGATTGCACAATTGGCAGGAGTAAGTACCGCAATTCTTAAGAGCCGTAGTCCTTCATGTGGTATAGGATGCATATATGATGGTACATTTAGTTACAAAACCCGTAAAGCTGATGGCGTTACAGCTGCTCTGTTAAAAGAGAATGGGATTAAAGTAATGGATGAAGATGAATTTATAGAAAAAGGAGAGTGCCATGATTGAAAGCCATTAGTCTTTTTTCCGGAGGGCTTGACTCACAATTAGCTGTTGTGCTTATTAAAAACATGGGTATAGAAGTACTGGGAATTAATTTTGCTACACCGTTTTTCGGTTCTGATCCAAGCACTACCCAGGCTGCCGACGAACTTGGGTTAGATTTAATAACAATGGATATAAGTGAAGAGTATACCAACACCGTCTTAAGAAGACCTAGATATGGTTTTGGGAAGAACCTTAATCCTTGTATTGATTGTCATGGCTTCATGTTAAAAAAGGCGGGAAATTATATGAATGAAGTAGGTGCTTCATTTCTTATTACTGGAGAGGTAGTAGGGCAACGACCAATGAGTCAAAATAAATCAGCGCTTAATGCGGTAGATAAAATATCAGGTTATCGAGGATTTATTGTTAGGCCTCTTTCTGCTAAATTACTGCCCCCTACTGAACCGGAATTACGAGGCTGGATAAAACGAGAAAAATTATTAGATATTAGCGGTCGTGGACGGGTGCGCCAGATGAAACTGGCTGAAGAATTGGGTATTAAAGATTACCCTTCACCAGCGGGGGGGTGCTTATTAACTGAACCAAATTTTGCCCGTCGTTTGCAAAGTGTATTCAATCGCAACCCGGAAGCAGATGTTGAAGAAATGGAAATACTTAAGTTCGGGCGTCATTTTATTATTGGTAAACAATGCCTGCTTGTTGTAGGTAGAAATCAATCTGAGAATAACAAAATCGCGGATTATGCCTGGCAGGGTGATTTTCTAATGAAAGTAGCAGATCGTCCTGGTCCGCTAGGACTGCTACGCTATAGTGATTATGATGAAGAGCTTATAAAATATGCTGCTGCTATAGTATCACGCTACAGTGACGCAAAAAATCTGGAATCAGCTAAGATAAAGGTTTATAAACCTGGGGCAGAGGACAATAGCATAATTATAAAAGTAAAACCACTAAAACCGGAAAATGTTCCACCTACAATATAGAATAAGTTTTCAGGATTTTTGCTGGTTACTTTGCTTGATTTATGAACAGTTTATAGCGGATCAAGTAAAAATATCAAGACTAATTTGTTTAAACATTTGCTGATAACCTTTTATATCAGGGTGACCACCATCACCTAACAATAGTTCATTTTTTAATTGTCCGTTTTCGTCATAAAAGGCTGCAGCAAAATTTATTACTTTTAGCTTGTTTTTATGGGCGTAATCAAACATCCAAGTGCGAATACGCTCTATTAGTTTTTCCCAATAAGGTTCCTCAACTGGAGTCGGAATACCTATAATAACTTCAATCCCAGCACTTAAGGCCTTATTAATCATCTCTTCCAGGTTCCAGACGATACGGGCAAATGATTCTGCACAAATAACATCATTCGCTCCCCCCATTATAATTAGATGGGTAGGATTATGCTTCAAAACTGAACTTTCAAAACGTCTGAGCATATCGCTGGTGGTGTCACCATTGATACCTTCATTAATTACATCTGCATCTATTAGAACTTGTTTCAACATGGTTACCCACGAAGCCTCTGGACCGAAAGGAAAGCCATAGGTTATACTATCGCCCAAACAAACTATCTTAAGTTTCTTATTTGAGTTAATTATGATCACTTCCCTGATTATATATTATATAAACGAAGTCATAGCTTACTAGTAACACTAGTAAGCTATTGTTTGGAGTTTTGCTCCAGCTTTCGTATTACATCATTTAACCTCTTAATGTTTTCACCATATCCAGCCCAGTCACCCTCTTTAATACGCTGGTTTGCCTGATCATAATAATGGCGGGCTTGTTTAGCAAGTTCAGCTATACTTTGAGTTGTATCAGATGGTTCACGATCAATTATGACATCGGTCGGGGCACTTGCCTGTTTTTCTCCGAAAAGTTTAAGTAAAGATTCTTCCAATGTTGATTCCATAACTATTTTATTGCCGAAAGCAGCGATAACTCGTTTTAGCTCGGGTATTCGGCTCTTTTCCGCTTGTAAATAAAGTGGCTCAATATAGAGTATCGAATTATCCATGGGGATTACCAGAAGATTTCCGCGGTATACCCTGGAACCTTGTTGATTCCAGAGGTTAATCTCTTGCGAAATGACAGTATCCTGGTTAATCCTAGATTCTAATTGTTCCGGACCGTAAATAGTTTCCTGTTTGGGAAAGTTGTATACTAGTAATTTACCATAATTATCTCCATCCATACGGGCACACATCCAAGCAATCATATTAGGCCGGTTCTTGGGAGTAAATGGCAGCATTAATACATATTCTGACTTTTCTTCTTCAGGTAAACGCATAATAATATAATAAGGTTCCATAGTTTGAGTATCATTATTTACTATTTCGTTGGGGATAAGCCAAGGATCTTCTTTATTATAAAAAACGTTGGGATCAGTCATGTGATAAGTTTGGAAGATTTGTGCCTGTATTTGATAAAGATCTATAGGGTAACGTATATGGGACTGAAGACTATCAGGCATTGTCTCTAAAGGTTTATACATTTCTTTAAAAATACTAGTGAATGTTTTAATTATAGGATCAGAGGTGTCAGCTACATAGAAACTCAATTCCCCAGTGTAAGCATCACAGGTTATTTTAACTGAATTGCGCAAATAGTTGTTTCCCCATTGATCAAAGGGCTGGGCATATGGGTAATGGTTGCTGAAAGTATAAGCATCAATTATCCAGAACAGCTTTCCTTTTTCATCTATTACTATATATGGATCGCTATCAAAGTAAAGATAAGGAGCGACTTTCTTAATCCTTTCTAAAATATTTCGGTTCATCAATACCTGACTTTTATTATCAATATTATTAGAAAGCATTAACTTATAATCTTTAAGTACCCAGCTTAATATTAATCTGCGTGCAAATGAGTTAATTTTTATTCCATTGTCTCCCTGATAGGTAGAATAGACGTTGGTACTTCCAGCGGGATAATCTATTTCCTGCTG
>JBMNOV010000011.1:0-46595 GCA_050943255.1 Syntrophomonadaceae bacterium | reverse complement strand
CTATTTTATTGCTTATAGTAATTGGATATATATTAAGTAAAAAATTTGATTTGAGTATTAATACAATGACCAAGCTAAATTTTTATATTTTTGTGCCTGCCTTTATTTTTGTAAACCTTTATACTACCCAAATTCAAATTAATATGATCAGTGTAGTGTACGCTGTTATTTTTATATTTATTATTAACATGATAATTGTAGAAATACTTGCTAGGATCAGAAGATATGATGAAGGGTATAAAAATGCGTTTGCTAATTCGGTTCTTTTCGCAAATACCGGAAATATAGGAGTACCATTAATTACCCTAGTTTTTAGCAGCACACCCTATATTATAGATGGGGCAACACCTTACCTAAATATCGCTCTTGCTTCGCACGTTATGATATTAGTTATTCAGGATACTGCTATGAATACCCTCGGGTTTTTTTATGCTGGTAAAGCCAACACACATTGGAAAAAATCTATTAGCAAAGTATTAAAAATGCCAGCAATTTATTTTGTTGCCTTAGCTTTTTTGTTTAAAAAAATAACTTATGATATAAGCGTAACCCCAGTCTGGCCTGCACTAGAATATGCCAAAAATGCTCTAGTACCAATCGCACTTATTACACTAGGAATACAATTATCCCAAACAACCTTTGAGTTTAAAAATAAAGATGCCTACATATCAGCTATTATTCGTCTGTTTATTAGCCCTATTATCGCTATTTTTGTTATATATTTATTAAATCTTCAAGGGGTTATTGCTCAAGTTGTTATGATAACAGCAGCACTTCCTACCGCAGTAAATACCGCCTTGATAGCCATAGAGTATAACAATTACCCTAATTTAGCTTCCCAAGCAGTTTTAATTTCTACACTCTTGGGTTCCATTACTTTAGTTGGAGTGATATATTTAGCGAGAATAGTTTTCCCTTTAGTATAATTAACAAAAACTATAAAGTTATTTTTTGTATTCTTTAATTCTTTTATACAGAGTTCCACGAGCTATACCTAATTCTTGGGCTACCTTGGATTTGTTGCCATTATGTTTTATTCTATTCCATCTTATATTACCTTTCCAGGAAAAAAAGACCATCCCTTATAGGACAGTCTTGAATAAGAAGAAATATATTTGCAGGATATATCGTTATTACTTTCGCCGTAAAAAGGGCGGAATGTCTAAATCGCCTTTATCCAAAAATGTTGGCGGTGTTTCCATTCCCCGGCGCTGTTGATATGTCTGGGTTTCACTGCCGGATTTAGCTCGGGGTGGAATAAATCCAGTGGCAATAACCGTTACCCTAACTTCATCATTTAAACTCTCGTCGATATTGGCACCGAATATGATATTAGCCTCCATATCAGCTGCCTGGTGAATTATCTCGGCAGCTTCATTAATCTCAAAGAGAGTTAAATTACTTCCTCCGCTAATATTAAATAATACGCCTTTGGCCCCTTCAATCGAAGTCTCCAATAAGGGACTTGATATGGCTATACGTGCCGCTTCAGCCGCACGGTTCTCCCCGCTGGCCATGCCTATTCCCATTAAAGCTGAACCAGTGTTTTGCATTATGGTTTGTACATCGGCAAAGTCACAATTTATTACCCCGGGTACAGCTATAAGGTCAGAAATCCCTTGTACTCCCTGACGAAGAATATCGTCTGCTATCTTAAAGGCATCATTAAATCCTGTGTGTTTATCTACTACCTGTAATAACCGGTCATTAGGAATTGTTATAAGACTATCTACTTCTTCCCGTAAGGCCTGTATCCCAGATTCAGCCTGCTGGTTACGTTTACGACCTTCAAAACTAAATGGACGGGTCACAACTCCAACCGTTAATGCCCCTACTTCTTTCGCTAACCTGGCTATAACGGGTGCACCCCCGGTTCCGGTCCCCCCCCCCATACCAGCTGTGACAAAAATCATATCTGCTCCCTGTAACAGCCTCTTAATCTCATCGGCTGTTTCCTCTGCCGCCTTTTTGCCTATATCCGGGTCTGCGCCAGCACCTAATCCCTTGGTGAGCTTTTCTCCTACCTGTATCTTTTTTTCGGCTTTAGATAGGTACAAAGCCTGTGCATCAGTATTTACCGCAATAAATTCTACCCCTTTTAGCCCGGCCTCTATCATACGGTTTATGGCGTTATTACCCCCGCCACCTATACCTATAACCTTAATATTAGCAAATTGCTGCATTTCTACATCAAAATCCAAGGGCATTCCGAAACCTCCTCTACCTAACTAAATAAATCTTTTATCCAATAGTTTATTTTATCGAATATACCAAATAAAGTCTTACTCTCTTGATAAGCTGCTCCTGCATATCGAGCAGCGTATATAACACCTCCAAGAACGGCTGCATATTGCGGCCGATTAAACTCTGTTGGTAGTCCACGAAAGTTTTCGGGTAATCCCAATCGAACCGGAATTCCAAAATGGTTTTCCATAACAGTTACTAAACCGGTTAGTTGGGCTCCACCCCCGGATATAACTATACCTCCCGGTAAACTATCAATAGATCCGCAACCTAAAATCTCTTCATATATCATATCCATAATTTCAACAACTCTGGCATTAATAATGTCGGCTATTACCCGCAGCGATACTTCTTTTTCTTGCATACCCTTTATATTCTTCATTGCTACATTATTATCTCCTTGTAATAGCTCAGAACTAGCCACTCCATATACTTCTTTAATTCTTTTGGCCTCTTCAATTGATGTTTTCAGAACAATAGCCAAATCCCGGGTTATGTACTCATCTCCTACCGGTAATACTGAAGAATTAACCATACTCCCCCCACGATATAGAGCAACCTCAGTTATACCAGCCCCAAAATCAACTAGTATTACTCCCGCTTCCTTTTCCGCTGGAAGAAGTACAGTTTTGCTAACCAGCAAAGGATTATAATATAATTTTTCTACTTGTAAATCTACCCTGGCTGTACTCCTTTGTATATTTTGAATAGCAGCACTGGCAGCAGTAATTATATTTACCTCTGCTTCTAAACGGCTGGCAACCATCCCAACAGGATCTTTAACACCTTCAAAGCCATCAACGAGAAACTGTCTCTCAATTCTCTGGATTACGATTCTATCAGGAGGTAATGATATATTAGAAGCTGATTGGATTACACGATCCCTGTCATCATTAGTTATTTCATAACTGGAATTACCAATTGCTACTACTGCACGATTATTGGTTACACTTATACTTGCCCCGGAAAAACCAACTAATGCTTTGTCAATCTGTACCCCGGTTAACCTTTCCAACTCATCAAGACAAGTATTAATTGCTTTGGCAGTTGCTTCTATATCAACTATGTTACCCTTTTTAAGGCCAGATGAACTCACATGGCTGATGCCCAGAATATTAATATCTTGCCCATTTGTTATTTCTGCCAGAGCTGCTTTTATCGCACTTGTTCCAATATCGAGGCTCGCAATCATGTTTCTTTTTTTAATCCTAACGCACCCCTTACAAAATAACCTTTTTAAGAGATACAACAAAACATTAAATTATTCCTTTAAAACAAAATAAATTAAATTAGTATTTTTTTATCAGATATCGACGTATTATAGCTAAATTCTGAAAAATGCGAACACCGAATACTATAACGGCAGCCAAATATAATTCCACTCCTAATTTATCACCAATATAAGCTAACCCAGTAGCTAACAGAATATTTACTACAAAGCCGCTAACAAATATCGTATTATCGAAACCATCGTCCATATAGGCCCGAACACCGCCAAACACAGAATCCAGTGCGGCTAAAGTAGCTATAGACATGTACTTGGCATAAATCATAGGTAATAAGAACGGCATTTGAAAACCTATGGCAAGCCCTATTAACAAACAAAAAACTGTTAATAACCACATCTCGCTAATCCGCCTTTTCTTCTTTTGGTAAAGGTATGCTGCTATATTCAAATCTTACAGTACCATTAAAAGCTGGTATCTCTACTTCTTCTGATTTTTGGATACTAATTGGATAACCCCATTGCTTCATAATATCTAACCATCCACCTTTAATGGTTATTCCACTTTCTAATATATCCGGATTACCTAAAGCCTTTATTGTAAATGGTGGACCAACTCTTTTGGTATTAACCAGTATAAGGGTAGAAGCACATCTTATTTCCGACATTGCCATAATTCTCTGATTATTAATAGAGATAGCCTCAGCACCACTTGCCTTAAGATCATTTACTATTGTCTGCAGGTCAGTATCGTGGACTAATAAACTATTGGGGTCTTCGCCTGTCTGTAAGTTTCTGGGTATATCATTTATAGTAAGAATAATTCCTGGTCCAATCAAGTTAGTTAAACCGGCAGCCATATTAGCTTTTTGCAACTCTTCCTGTAGGTCAGCCATTGCCTGATCATTTTTACGAACATTACTTAACCTTTCCTGTAAAGTAACAACCTCTTCTGCCAGAGCATTACGTTCCTGGGTTACTGAATTTAATTCCTGAGCTAAATCTTCAACTCTGGAGGGAGTGCTGCTTTTGATACTAGCTGTACTTCTAAATTGGATAGCAAGCATTACTCCCAGCACCAAACAAACTATAGCGATTGAAACCTGAGCGCTTTTGCTGCGCATTTATATCACCTCTATCCCTACCACTGTGCTTGCATTTTAGTTTTAACTGCTGGTTGTCCCTTAAATCTAAGATCTATATATTCTAGAGCATCATTACCTTTGTTTTGCATATCTTTTTCCAATACTATCATCTGGGCAAAATATTCAGCTTTTTCCTCTAAGCGCTCTTCATTACCCCACCTAATTTCTGTTCCTTTGTTGGTATAAATTAAAATCTCGCCTTTATTATTTTGGTAATGTATTTGCGAGATTTCTTTTTGTAAGTCAGTATTCAAAGTATCCCAAATCTTTCGGGCCAACTTTACTCCACTCTCTCCAACAGGTTGTCCGATTATAACGTTCTTAGGAAGTTCATCCATAGTAATTACTGGATAATTGGTTAATGAAAAATAGTTTTCCCTATTAATACATACTCCTTCATCATCTACACAAAGAAGGGTCCCTTGATAAGGTATTAATGCCCATATTTTTCTTTCCTCTATATGGATTTCAATTTCCCTAGGAAAATGTCTAATTATCTTACTGCTTTTTATTAAGGGATGTATTTGAACCGATTTGCAGACAAATTTTTCATCTATAGTGAAAATATTCACCCCGAAAGAAATATCTGCTAATTTTATAATTTCATCTTTATCAACATTATCCATACCGGTTACATTTATTTTTTCGACGGCAAAAAATGAGCTGTGTAAGAACAAAAAAGTACAAATAAGTACAAGCAGTATGAACACGGAGATTTTGAGTAACTTATAAGATCTCCCCTGACTCATAACAAGTCTCCTAATTCCGAGATTACTGTGCTGATTATAGCAGAAATTATGATTAAAATCATTACCAAGAGCAGTTTCCCCAAAAAAAAAAGACTGAAGGTCTAGTCCTTCAGTCCTCTGGAGATCAACGCCCCAAGTTCTTTAAGCTTAGTATCGAAATTTTCATACCCACGGTTAATATGATGAACCTTCATTACTGTAGTTTCCCCTTCAGCTGATAAACCTGCTAGCACCAAAGCAGCCCCAGCTCTTAAGTCAGTTGCTTCAACAACAGTACCTTCAATACGGCCTTTGCCTTTTATTATTGCTACTCGACCTTCTACTTTTATATCAGCACTCATGCGCCGGAGCTCCTGTACATGCATAAAACGGTTTTCAAATATAGTTTCAACAACTATTGATGTTCCTGGAATAGTTGACAATAAAGCCATCATCTGCGGCTGCATATCCGTTGGAAAGCCTGGATATGGCATGGTTTTAATATCTGTCGTTCTCAAGCATTGATTACCGATAACCCTAATACTTGATCCGCCTGCAACTATTTCGATACCGATTTCTCGAAGCTTGGCAATAAGAGGTTGTATATGCTCAAAAACTACGTTCTCTATATAAATATCGCCCCTTGTGATGGCAGCAGCTACCATAAAGGTCCCGGTTTCGATACGATCTGGTATTACTTTGTGTTCAACCCCGGTTAGGGTATTTACACCCTCTATGCGAATAGCATCAAGTCCCGCACCCCTAACTTTGGCTCCCATACGGTTGAGAAAATTCTGCAGATCGATAATCTCCGGTTCCCGGGCTGAATTTCTAATAATAGTAATCCCTGGAGTCAAACTTGCAGCCATCATTATATTTTCGGTTGCACCAACACTGGGGAAATCAAGCAATATTTCCCGACCGGCTAAGTTTACCGCCCGACCTTCCATAAATCCATATTCATCAACTATTTTATATCCTAAACTCTCCAATCCTTTGATGTGTAAATCCATGGGACGCCTGCCAATAGCACATCCCCCTGGGTGAGCTACCCGCGCCTTTCTAAATCTTGCCAAAAGAGCCCCCATAACCAAGTTGGATGCCCTCATCTTGCGCGAAATATGTTCAGGCACTTCAATACTCTTTATATTCCTGCTATCTATGATAAGAACATCATTCTCTCTTTTTACCTTGGCTCCCATTATCTCTAACACTTCTGACATAACATTTATATCTTCAAGATCTGGAACACCTGATAAGATTACTTCACCTGAGGATAATAGGCTGGCTGCCATTATAGGAAGGGTAGCATTTTTGGATCCACTTATCTTCACCTGACCCTTAAGCGGCTTTTTACCTCCTACCACTAAGGTTTCCAAATAAACACCTCCGCCAGGATTAAGCCTTACGGTATAACCAAAGGTAACTTTTGTAATAGACTATACCCTAATTTCCATATATCGCCTGCTCCTACAGTTATAATGAGATCATTATTTTGAAGTGAAGCTAGAATATACTCTTCTATTTCACTAAAAGATGATAGGTATACAGCACAACATCCGGCATTTATGGCTGATTCATATACTATTTGGGCACTTATGTCATTTACTGGTTCTTCACCTGCCGGATAAATATCGGTAACTATAACATAATCTGCACCAGATAAAGCCTCACCCATTTCTTTACCTAATGCCATTGTCCGGGAAAAACGGTGAGGTTGAAATACTACAACGATTCGTCCTGTATTATGGTAATTATGGGCCGCTTCAATAGTTGCTTTTATTTCCGTAGGGTGATGGGCATAATCATCAATAATTTTTATGCCTCCAACTTGCCCAATTAATTCAAATCTGCGCTTAGCCCCTTTAAAATTCTTCAATGCTTTAGCTGCTTTTTCAAAATCAAGACCAATTTCATATGCTGTCGTTAGAGCAGCTAAGGCATTAAGAGAATTATGTTTTCCTGGTACTGAGAGTTCTACTTCCCCTAGATTTATTCCATGATGATAAACTGAAAACTGTGATCCTAAATTAATACTGTGCCAATTATTAATATAATAATCACATTCTGCATTCTCTCCATAGCTTATTACCCGGGTCCGGGTTTGTTTTTTGGCATTGTTACCTTCTTCACCATAGACTAAGGCGAACCCCTGTGGTTTAACTTGATCAATAAATAGCATAAAAGCATTTTTAAGATTTTCCAAGGACTTATAATAATCCATATGATCTTCTTCAATATTAGTAACTATTGCAATATATGGTTCAAGAGCCAAAAACGAAGCATCACTTTCATCAGCCTCTATGATTGAAAACTCTCCCTTGCCGAGTTTAGCTCCCAGGCTATTTTCTTGCATTTCACCGCCTAAAATAAAAGTAGGGTCCATTGAGCATCCATCCAATATTGTATATAACATAGATGTGGTAGTTGTTTTCCCGTGAGCACCGGAAATAGCTATAGCTTTACTATCATTTACAATATTAGCTAATACCTGTCCCCGTTTTAATACAGGAATATTTCTTTTCAAGGCAAGTTGAACCTCACAGTTTTCCTTAGGAATTGCTGATGAAATGACTACCAAATCAACTCCTTCCTGCAAGTTAGATGAAGAATGACCCTGGCTAATTTCTATCCCCATTTTTATTAGTTTATTTGTTATATTGTTAACCTGCAAATCGGAACCACTCACCCGATGCCCCTGCTCCGCTAAAATTGCTGCAATATTGCTCATGCCTGCTCCGGCAATACCAACCATATGAATCCATTGCTTTAATTGGGAGGTCATCTCCTCATCTCCTTCGCGAGTGTTTACACTGTATAGTATGCACAATTAATAAAAGTGGTTACATAATCAATAAACTTGTCCATATTATTAAGTGTTATTACTTTCTTTAGTTAAATGTTAACCTTAATACTATTCAAGTTTAGGCTAAAACTTGCCGGAATGGGAGTAAATCTTAAGCAAATGATACTTTGGATAAAGATATAAAATTAAGAATTCAAAATAATACTTACTATATCCTTAAGTGCATTAGGTCTTGCTTCTTTTCGTATATTCATACTCATTTCTTTCAACTTGTTCTGGTTCGATCTAAGAGTACTTACCTTTTTAAAAAGATTATCCCCATTTAATAACTTATCAATAACCATGTAAGCAGCGTTTTTATGTAATAATGCCCGGGCATTCATTTCCTGATGATTATCTGCGGCAAAAGGATAAGGTACTAGAATCGCCGGTAGCCCTACTATAGCAAGTTCACATAAGGTACTGGCCCCAGCACGGCAAAGAGCTAGATCAGATATGGCCAGGGCATAATTCATGTCATGTAAATAAGGTTCTAATTTCAGTACACACGACATGTGGTTGATGTCTATGCTATCAGCTAAATTGTTTTTTACTTCCTCATAACCTTTTTCTCCGGTCAACCAAATAATCTGCATATCCTCATGTTGGAACTGTTCCATGGCCTTAAGCATCGCTCTATTAATACTCATAGCCCCGCGGCTACCGCCGAATACCAACAGGGTGAATTTATTGGGGGCAAGCCCTAGCTTATTATAGGCATGTTCAATATCTACATTAGATATATCCTTTCTTACAGGCAATCCTGTTACCTGGACTTTTTTAGTTTTTATATGCTTTTTAGCCTCGGCAAAAGTCAGCATAACACAATCAACCCTCCTGGCCAGACAACGGTTGGTCAAACCAGGGAGGGCGTTTTGCTCGTGTATAAAAGTTTTACATTTAGAAAAAGTCGCTGCCAACACTACCGGAAAGGATACATAACCTCCAGTACCGATAACAATATCCGGCCTAAATTCCTTAACTATCCGCCATCCCTGAAAAATACTGCGGGGTAATTCGCTTATAGTATTATATGCCTTAAATAAGGATGACCGACTAATTCCACTTATATCAATGGTTTTAAAAGGGAAGCCGGACCGGGGTACTATGTTACTCTCCATACCCCCCTTAGTACCAATGTATAATATTTGCACACCGGGAACCTGATCCTTTATTTCCTGTGCTATGGCAAGAGCCGGATATATATGGCCTCCCGTCCCACCGCCTGTAATTATTATTTTCATTAATATATTCCTTCCTATATAACATCAAGAATTACTATATCTTGAGATATTAAGTAAGAAACCAACCCCCGCCATGGTTAAAAGCAATGATGATCCACCATAACTTATAAAAGGGAGTGTTATTCCAGTAACTGGCAACGCCCCTGATACAACGCCAATGTTAATAAAGGCCTGTAACACTATCATAATAGTTATTCCTGCAGCCATTAAACTACCGAACGTATCAGGTGCTTTTATAGCTATCTTAAAGCCTCTCCAAACAAAAAGCAGAAAAAGGGCCAAGACTAAAATAACTCCTATGAACCCCAGCTCTTCCCCTAATATAGCAAAAATAAAATCGGTATGTTGTTCAGGTAAATAAAAGAATTTTTGCCTGCTTCTCCCAAGTCCCATACCAAAAAGTCCACCTGAACCAAGTGCATAAAGTGATTGAATAGTCTGAAAACCTTGATCACTCGGGTATTTCCAGGGATCTAAAAAAGCCAGAAAACGCTCAGCCCGGTAAGGAGCAGCACAGATAGCTGCTGCTATCGCTGCAACACCTGTAAAAGCTAAACCAACCAGGTGTGCCCATTTGGCACCTGCTACTAAGAGCATACAAAAAACAGTTCCGGCCACCACAACCGATGTTCCCAGGTCAGGTTGCAGCATTATTAGTGCACATACAAAAGCCATCACTAGTAAATATGGCAAGATACCACTTTTAAATGATTTTATTTTATCAATATTTAATTCCATTGTTTTTGCTATAAACATAACCATGGCTAACTTAACTACCTCGGAGGGAGTAAAGCTAAGTACACCTATTCCAAGCCAGCGTGTAGCACCCTTAGTTCCTAAACCCAAAGGGGTAAGAACTAACAATAGACATAATAGTGCTATTACAAAAAATGGTATGGCAAAGTCTTTTAGACGTAAGTAGTTTATTTTCATAATTACTATCATGGCTACCAGGCCAATTAAAGCCCAAATTAGTTGCCGTTCAAAAAAATAATAGGCATTATGGTATTCTAAGTTGGCAGTTACAGCACTGGAACTAAAAACCATAATGAGTCCTATCCCGATGAGAGCAAGTGTAGTAATAAAAAGCACAAAATCCGGTGGCCCTTTTTTAAGCCTCAAACTCTTATCCTCCTTGGATATTAAGATTATCAATTCTTAAATAATGTTTTAAATTTTGAATGAAATACACCGTATACTAGAGTATTTCATACATAGATGAAGAAATCTAATTTGAGGACAAGTATAGCTTTTGCTTCCTTAAATTACTATTTCAAAACCCACTTATTGCTCTGCCTGTATGGCTCGAACTAACTGGCAAAACAGATCTCCACGGTGTTCATAACTCTCAAACATATCCCAGCTAGCACAAGCAGGGGATAATAACACCACATCCCCATTTGCAGCTAATTCCCGAGCTTTATTAACAGCAGTGCTTAAATCATTTACCTCATGTATATTCTTAAAACCATAGTCCATGACTGCCTTTTTAATCTCAGCTTTAGCTTCACCTAATAATATCAGGCCTTTCACTTTCCTTGGTATATGACTGGCAAATTCCGTAAAATTGGAACCTTTACTGCGTCCTCCTGCTATTAAAATAACTGGTTCATTAAAAGATTCCAGGGCCTTAATAGCTGATTCTGGATTTGTTGCCTTAGAATCGTTTACATAAAGAACTCCATCTATTATCGCTACTTCTTCAATGCGATGACGAACCCCGGCAAAGGTCATAAGCGTTTTAGCTATAGATTCTGTCCTAACGCCGGCAATTGCTGCAACAGCCACTGCACAAAGAATATTCTCCAGATTATGTTTTCCCCGAAGAGATACCTTATCTGCCGCACATATCAATTGGACTTTTCCGCCATAAACAAAATAAATATGGTTATCCCTAATAAATGAACCTTCCTCCAAAATACGCTCAGTAGAAAAATATATAACCCGACTAGGACACTGTTCTGCCATTCTCCTTATATGTAAATCTTCATAATTTAGTACGGCAAAGTCTTTTCCAGTTTGATTTGCATATATTTTGGCTTTGGCTTTAACATAGTTTTCAAAATTTTGATGTCTATCAAGGTGATCTGGCGTAATGTTAAGAAGAGCACATATATGTGGCCTAAAGTTATCTGTAGTTTCTAGCTGAAAGCTTGATGTCTCCACAACAATTACCCCAGTACTCAGGCTGTTAACCAGAGTGGTAAGCGGGATTCCAATATTACCTCCTGCCATAGTATTGTAACCATCGTTGGTTAAAATAGCCTGTAAGAGTTTAACAGTTGTGGTCTTGCCATTAGTACCACTGATAGCTAATAGTTGTATATTTTCAGGTTTTAGTAGATAAGCCAGTTCTAATTCGCTCATTATTGGTATGTTGGCCTCACGAGCGGCCTTTAAGGGCTTTATATCAAGCGGTACTCCAGGGCTGGTGACCACCAAATCATAGTATTCGCGGCTAACCGGTGGGTAGGATCCTGCAAATATCCTTACCTGAAGCTGATCCAGTTCTAAAAGACTATCCCCCAGTTGATCCCGGGTTTTGCGATCAGTGCCTGTAAGTAATGCACCTCTACTAGCCAAAGCCTTGATAGCTGCTATTCCACTCCTTGCCAACCCTATAACTAGTACCCTTTTCCCATTAAAGTCCATTTATAACACTTCCTATCTGATTCCAACTCCTTTAAGAGCCATTAATCCAAATACCACAAAAACTAGAGAAGCAATAGAGAATACTTTTACTATTCTAGTCTCTGACCATCCCTTTAACTCGAAATGATGGTGTAAGGGACTCATAAGGAATATTCGTTTACCCGTTGTCTGATAGAAAAACACCTGTATTATTACACTAAGTGCCTCTATGACATAGACCCCTCCAAGAATAACCAGACCTAACTCCGAACGAGTTAATGCAGCTACTGCGGCTATTGCCCCTCCTAGAGCCATGGAACCTGTATCACCCATAAATATACGGGCTGGATAACGGTTAAAAAAAAGAAATCCAATACAAGCACCTGCCAGGGCTCCACAAAAGATACTGAGCTGGTAATGAGATGTCATAAGACATATTAGTAAAAGGCCTAGAGCAACGAATAATGTAACTCCTGAAGCCAAACCATCAAGTCCATCCGTTAGGTTAACGGCATTGGCAGCTGCAATAATAACAAACATTACAAATGGGATATATAAATAACCTAAATCAATAACAATGCTGGTGAAAGGAATAATAATGGCTGTGCCGCGGTGGAAAAAGTACATTAACATAAGCGCAAAAAAAAGGCCGGTAAGCACCTGCAGTAATATTTTTTCCCGGGCTCTTAATCCTAGTGACCGTTTAAGCACTACCTTGATATAGTCATCACAGAAACCAATCGCCGCATAAACTAGCATTAGAAGGACTGCAGCAAGTGTTTCGGGATTATTACCGGCCATAATAAAGGTAGCCAACATTACCGCTGTAATTATTATTATTCCTCCCATAGTAGGCGTTCCCGCTTTGGCAAAATGTCTCTTGGGTCCTTCTTCTCTTATGCTCTGCCCAACTTTTAACCGCCGCAAAAAAGGTATCATAATAGGCCCCATCAGAACTGATGCAATTACTGCTATTGTGGCTGCTATTATACTATTTGTAATATATTCCTGCACCAGATCACCTCCCGGACAATAATTGCTATAAAAGAATTTTTAGCATTCCTGCCATAATCCAAAATTAATTATCTTATTAATCCGGACTCATATTTATTCCTTCTTGGCTGATAAACATTTTTCTTCAAGAAGTTTATTTAAAATACTTTCTAATTGCATACCTCGAGAAGCCTTAAATAGTATAAACCAGCTATTATCTACTGTATTTTTTAAATATTCTACAGCTTCCTCTTTAGTTGGAAAATGGTGAACTTGATTAGGATTCATTCCTGCATGAATAGCACCCTGAGCTATATCCCGGGCAAGTGAACCTACAGCAACCAGCAGATCTACCCCTGATTCATAAGCCTTTTTGCCTATACTTAAATGTGCTTCAACTTCCAGGCTTCCTAGTTCATACATATTTCCTAGAATTGCTGCATATTTACCATTACCAGCTAATTGGCAACCGGTTTTTAAGGCAGCTGTCATCGAGACCGGGTTGGCATTATAAGTATCATTAATAATTGCTCCCCCACCTATAAGGTTAATAATCTGTAAGCGGCTACCAATAGTACGGTAATTGTGCAAGCTATTTCTAATAGTTTGAAAATCTATTCCTAACAGGTTTGCTAAACTAGCAGCAGAAACAACATCTAATGCTATTCCAACAGCCGGAAGGGGGAAAAACAGGGTTTCTATATTATCGAAAGCACGCATCTTTATTTCCATACTGGTACCTTTTATGTGACAATCCAAGATCTGAAAATCACAAGCCTTATTATAACCAAAGGTATATTTTCGACAATGGTATGCTTTTGCCATTATAACCAACAGTTCATTATCACCATTAATCAAGGCAAAACCGTCATCTGGTAATCCTGCTAATACTTCACATTTAGCCCGGGCAATATTCTCCAGGCTACCCATTGTCTCTAGGTGAACCGGCTCAACATTACTTATCAAAGCAAAATTTGGTCTGGCAATACCAGTAAGTCTTTGTATCTCTCCTAAACCTCTCATTCCCATTTCTACAACTGCTATTTCATGGCTTGCATCGAGCTGAAGCAGGGTTAAGGGTAAACCGATATCATTATTGTAATTAGCTTGGGTTTTTAAAGTTTTCCACCGGGTTGCAAAACAGGTGGCAATTAGCTCTTTGGTAGTTGTTTTTCCGACGCTACCGGTAACTGCAACTATTGGTATATTGAATTTTTGGCGATAAGCACTTGCCAATTCCTGTAATGCCTGTAAAGTATCTTCTACCAGAATAAGGGTTTGGTCCTGGCTAAGTACCGCTGTATCAAGCGGACGTGTTATAAGGGCAGCGCTACAGCCCTTATTAAGAGCTTCCAGAACAAAATCATGGCCGTCATACCTTTCTCCTTTAAGCGCAATAAAAAGCGAGCCTGGCGTTATCCTGCGAGAGTCGGTTGCGATAGAAGTAATTATATGTTTAGTATGACCATGAATGATCTTACCACCAGTACTTGAACAAACAAAATTTAAACTTTCTTGCACTACTAAATTAATCCTTTCAATAATTCTGTAGCTACTAATTTATCATCAAAATCAAGAACTTTGTCTTTAACTAACTGGTAACTCTCATGTCCTTTTCCGGCAATTATTACTAGATCGCCTTTCCGGGCTAAATATAAAGCATGCCTAATTGCTTCCTTGCGGTCAGTAATAATGGCATAACGTGAATTTTCTACTTTGTCCAGACCAGGTTTGATGTCATTAATAATAGCTAGAGGATCTTCGCTACGCGGGTTATCGGATGTAACTACACAAAAATCACTATACCTTGCTGCTACCTCGCCCATTAAAGGCCTTTTCCCACGATCGCGGTCTCCCCCACAGCCAAATACCGTTAATAATCGATTCTCAGCTATTTGACGACCGGTTCGCAGGGTGTTTTCTAAACCGTCAGGAGTATGAGCATAATCAATTACCACTGTAAAATCTTGCCCTAGGTCAACTTTTTCAAATCTCCCTGGTACTCCTTCAACCTTCTCCAAGGCCCTTATAATAACATCTAGTTTAATGCCTTCTCCAAGGCCAACCGCTATAGCTGCCAGGGTATTATATACATTAAACAGCCCAATTAATTTCATTTGTATATTTACTTTGTCATTATTATAATATACTGAAAAATTGCTTCCTTTTAGGGTAGTCTTGATACCAACAGCTCTAACATTACATTCATTGTTAATTCCATAAGTAATAACTGGTGTATGAGCAACCCGGTAAAAATCCAAAACATTACTATCATCTACATTTACTACTGCAAAATTCCCTTCCTTTTTAGGCAGCATAGCAAAAAGTTTTTGTTTACTTTTTTTGTAGTTTTCCATATTTTTATGATAATCAAGATGATCCTGCGTAATATTAGTTATTGCTGCTACATTAAAGTCAATAGCATGAACCCGATAAAGGTCAAGAGCATGCGAAGAAACCTCCATAACTGCATAACGAGCACAATTATCCAGGCTTATTCGCAAAAATCTCTCGATTTCTAAAGCCTCAGGGGTTGTGTGGGCAAAATCCATAGTCTTGCTTCCCACCCGGGCATACAAGGTTCCCATAATACTCGTTATTGATCCAGCCTCTTCTAAAATTGCTTTTATAAGATGAGTAGTTGTTGTTTTGCCATTGGTTCCCGTAATACCTATTACACGCAAGTTGGAAGAAGGCTTATCATAATAATTGGAGGCCACAACTGATAGAGCCTGTCTTGTATTGTTAGTTTTAATTATAGTTAAGTTGGGTAAGGGATGAACTGTCCTTTCTACAAGAACTGCCTTGGCACCCTTTTCTACTGCTTGTTTAATATATAAATGACCATCAGTTTTAAAACCATTAATACAAACAAATAAAAATCCTGGCTGAACCTGACGAGAATCATAAGCTATTCCAGTAATGTCAACTCTGATGTTACCGTCCATGACAGTATATTCGATTCCTTTTAATAATGCATCTAATAGCAAAACATCTCCGCCTTCCGCATTCATGTTCTAAAAAATTCGACATAATACAGGCCTTATTCACCTATTGGTTGAAACTTTACTTTAATACTTGAGCCTCTTGATATTACCTTTCCTGCTAAAGGTGTCTGTTCATAAGCCAAACCGTATCCTTCAGGGATAAGGTGTAAACCTAGTTCAGATAGAATCTTAGCTACTTCGTGTAAGGACTTTCCCTGGAGATCGGGTACTGTTACTTCGCCATCCTTATCTTCTGCAAATGGTGATAAAGAAATTATCACCTGTCCCCCTAATTGCATTTTTGTTTTGGGCTTTGGAGTTTGTTGCCATACTATATTTCCATCACCACTGACTTTAGCATTTAACCCTCGCGACTTCAGGGTTGTTATTGCTTCATCTAAAGGCAGGTTTACTACATCAGGGACCAGGACTTCTTTTATCTCTTCTTGGGTTTGATTATTATCTTCTGGTTTATACCTTGGAACTTCCAGGTAGTTAAGTGCATCCTGCATGATGTTTTTAAATACTGGAGCAGCAACCCAACCACCATAGTAGGGATAACCCTTGGGTGCATCAACCGCGACCATGCATACTAGACGCGGATTATTAACAGGTGCATAACCAATAAATGAAGCTACATATTCATTAGCCAAATAACCTCCACCAGGAGCAATTTTTTGTGCAGTTCCTGTCTTTCCGCCGACCCTATAACCTTCTATATAGGCATTTCTCCCGGTACCATTCACAACCTCTCCTTCAAGTATTAAAGATAGATCTTTTGCTGTATTCTCTGAAATAACCTGCTTTACTGCTACGGGGTCATTCTTTTGAATTACATTGCCTTTATTATCAATTACCTGTTTGACCAGATGGGGTTTCATTAGCTTGCCATCATTAGCCACAGCTGCTACAGCTGTTATAAGTTGAATTGGAGTAACAGCATTGGCCTGCCCCATTGCCATAGTTGCCAAGTCTATTTGTTTAGCTCTTTCCTTTGGTACTAGTATTCCCTGGGCTTCTCCAGGTAAGTCTATACCAGTTTGCTTGCCAAAACCAAAAGCATTTAGGTAGTGATAATATTTATCCATCCCGATATCAAGACCCACTTGAACAAAACCAACATTACAAGAGTTCTCTAATATCTGGGCAAATGTCTGACTTCCGTGTGCCCTTCTGTTAGGACATCCTATAGTTTCCTTACCGACTTTTACATATCCTGGGCAGAAAAAACGACTTTCTTCATTAACCACCTTTTCTTCCATGGCCATAGCTGCAGTTGTTATTTTCATGGTAGATCCTGGTTCGAAAGCATCATTAATAGCAAAATTTCTGCGGTTCCCCGCTGGGTATTCACTATAATTATTAGGATCGAAAGTTGGCCTGGAAGCCATTGCCAGAATTTCACCGGTACTAGGATCCATAACAATGGCTGTTGCTGATTTGGCTTGACGTTCTTGAAAAACCTTATCCAATTCGCGTTCTGTTATATACTGGATCGTCTCATCAATAGTTAATATGAGGTTAGCTCCATCGACCGGGCTTATATATTTATGCATAGCTTCTGGTATTGGGCGATTAGCTGCATCTTTTTCTATTATGATACGGCCTTTAGTTCCGCCTACCAGTTCCTCGTAATATTTATCTATGCCTTCTAACCCGGTATTATCGACTCCAGATATCCCCAATACATGACTTAAAAATATCCCATTAGGATACTGGCGATGGCTCTCCTCAGTTAAACGGATACCTGGTAAATCCATTTCCCTAATTTTTTGAGCTTGTTCCGGCTTTATCTGCCGCTTAACCCAAACGAAGGAACTTCTTTGGGTTAAAGTTTTTAATAGTTTATCTTCGTCCATATTAAGCAAGGTGGCCAATTTTAGGGCTATTTCTTCGTGCCGCTTCGAGGCAATAACCTCAGCCGGATAAGCGCAAACCGAATCAGCACTTACTGATATAGCAAGCTCACTACCATTGCGGTCATAAATTATACCTCTTTTAGCAGCTACCGGTTCGTCTCGCATACGATTCTGTTCAGCTTTAAGGGAAAGTTCTGCTCCCTTTACAAACTGTACCCAGAAGATTCTCCCGCTAAGAAGAAAGATTGCCAAGGTAAATAAGAAAAAAAGCGTTGCTATACGCTTTTTTACTTGCAAACTTGTAGTTTGCATATACTGCACCTCGTTATAATTAATTAATTCTTTTCAGCCAGTAACATTAAGTTACTATACAATTTTTGCAGCGGTTTTTGCCCTAAATTACTATTCTCGGCGAAAGTGTTATTATCCATTTTATGAATTGAAGTTGTTTTACTCTCGGCTTGATAAGCAATAACCGGAATAGCTTTACTTGCGTCTAATTTATGCATTCCCAATTCCCGGGTAGCAATTAATTCTATTTTATCTAGTGAAACCTGTTCAGCTATTTTAAATTCTAGCTTATGATTAGCAGCGTAGAGCTTCTCAATCTCTTTTTCGAGTCCAATTACCTGGTACCCCATAGTAGATACTTTGATACACAAATAAACCACCAAAATGCTATATATGAATATACCAAAACCCACTTTTATTAAAGTCTTCTTATTATAAATATTCCTATTGCGAACCTTATTAATTCTCTTGTCAGACAACTTTTGAATATCTGTATATTCCTCATATTCTAATTCAACTCTATTAGCTTGGCTCGCTTGTAACATACTATTATACCCCCCCCAATAATAGAACTATAACTTTTCTGCAATTCTAAGCTTGGCACTTCGTGCCCGGGGATTATTATTTAACTCAACATCCCCCGGTGTAATTGGTTTTCGGGTCAATATTTTTATGCTTCTCTCATGCCCACAAGTACATATAGGTAAACCAGGAGGACAAATACAACTTTTGGCCTTTTCCTGCATAAATTTTTTTACTATTCTATCTTCAAGAGAATGAAATGTTATTATACAAAGCCTGCCACCAGCTATTAGATGATAGATAGCAGCTGGCAGAACCATTTCAATAGCTTCTAATTCACCATTAACTGCTATGCGTAAAGCTTGAAAACTACGGCGGGCTGGATGTTTATCCCTGCTATAACGAGCCGAAACCGATGACTTTATAATATCAACTAACTCAAGCGTTGATACTATCTCCTTTTTCTTGCGGTATTCCACTATAGAGTGGGCTATGCTCCGGCCATATCTCTCTTCACCATAATCAAATAATATCTTCCTTAAATCTTCTTCACTGTAACTATTAACAATATCTCTAGCCGTTAAATTCTGGTGGATATCCATTCTCATATCCAAAAAAGCATCTTCATGATAACTAAAACCACGTGAAGCAGTATCCAATTGCATGGAGGATACTCCCAAATCTAGGAGTATACCATTAACTTTATCAAGGTTTAACTTCTTTAGAATCTGGGTTAAATTCCGAAAATCATCGTGTATAAAAGTAACTTTGGAATACTCTTCTTGTTGTTTAATTCTTTCCAGGGTTTCTTTATCCCGGTCGATTCCAATAATCCGGGCATTATTATCAGTATTTTGAATAATTTGGCTTAGATGGCCACCCCCACCTACCGTACAGTCTATATATACACCATTAGGCTCGGTTATTAAATAACTAATAGTTTCCATTAATAGTACCGGTTGATGCAAATATTATTTCCCCCTATATGCCAAGATCAACCAGACTCTCAGCAATTTCTTCATAAGATGCTGCAGCATCCATATTATATTTTCTCCAATTATTTAATGACCAAATCTCAATTCGATTGCCAACCCCAATAATAACTAGTTCTTTATCAATACCGGCATATTCCCTTAAGTTTAAGGGCATAAGAATACGCCCTTGTCGATCAACTTCCAATTCCGATGCACCCGAAAAGAAAAAACGGGCAAATGATCTTACATCCGCTCTCGTAAATGGTAATGATTTCAATTTTTGCTCTATTGTCTTCCATTCTTCCATGGGGTATATAAAAATGCAGTTGTCCAGTCCCTTTGTAGCAACAAATCTTTCTCCAAGTTGCCCACGAAATTTTGAAGGAACTGTTAGCCTGCCTTTTACATCAAGAGAATGCTGGTATTCACCTAAAAACACCCTGACTACACCCCATTAAAAATTTTTAGGGATGATAAACCATTGTCACCCACTTCACCCCACTATATTCTACCGGCTCCACCCAATCCCCTTCTTTGTGAAGATTGTAACATTCCATGATATTTCCCCATAACATTACAATAAATCCGATATTGTGGGGTTTATGTATTATTCCGTGAATATTGATAAAACAATAAATGAATCCCTAGTCCTAATTTAGAAGTGACTTTTAACTTATTCTAAATGCAGTAATTTGTGCCAGGTTTAAGATCATCACAAGAATTAAAAAAACCGGTTCATTGGAACCGGCAGATTAAAGATAAAATATTTATTTATTAAAGTTGGTATAGATCTTGTTCTTCAATAAATTTTATCTCTCTTTCTTTAAAAGCCTGGTAAGCACGTTCTATGTCTTCAACTTTAAATATTACTAAAGCTTCTCCTTGCGAAGTACCCAAAAAGGCATATAAATACTCGATATTTAGGTTAGCATCTGCCATCTGTTCTAATACCGAAGCTAATCCACCAGGAGAATCAGGTACCTGAACTGCAATTACCTCGGTCTCACTAACAGTAAAACCAGCATCTTTTAATATACGATAAGCCCGGCTAGGGTCATTTACAATTATGCGTAAAATTCCAAAATCAGATGTATCAGCAATAGAAAGAGCTCTAATATTTATTCCAGCATCACCCAGAACCCTGGTAACATTTGATAAGCGGCCCGCTTTATTCTCTAGAAATACTGATATCTGCTTGCCCATAGACTATACCCCCTTAAATATTTCTTTTATCAATAACCCTCTTGGCCTTGCCTTCACTTCGCTCAATGGATTTAGGCTCAACTAGCCGGATCTTGGTATAAATACCTAAGGCACTCTCCATTTCTTTTGTAATAAGTGCATTTAGTTCCTCTAATTTTCTGACTTCATCACTAAACAGGGATTCTGAAACCTCGACATGCACTTCTAATTGATCGAGATTGCCTTTTCGGTCAACTACTAAGAGATAGTGTGGCTCAACTCCAGGAATATCTAACAATACACTTTCCACCATAGAAGGGAATACATTCACTCCCCGGATAATAACCATATCATCGGATCTCCCCAGTACTTTACTCATTCTTGCATGAGTTCTTCCGCAATCACACACATTTCTATTCAGAATGGTAAGATCGCGGGTACGATAGCGAATCATGGGCAGCGCTTCTTTAGTAATAGTAGTAAGTACTAATTCACCATGCTCACCATCGCCAACCGGATCACCGGTAATAGGGTCAATAATCTCAGCTATAAAATGATCTTCTGCTATATGCATACCTTGTTTGCATTCACATTCAATAGCAACACCTGGTCCAATAATTTCACTTAGTCCATAAACATCATAGGCATTAATCATCAGCTTATTTTCAATTTCCCTGCGCATATTTTCAGACCAGGGTTCAGCACCAAATATGCCTGTTTTAAGGTTAAGGTCACTAGGTGTAATTCCCATTTCTTCCATAACTTCCGCTATAAATAAAGCATAAGAAGGTGTACAGGTTAATACAGTGGTACCAAAATCCTGCATAAGCATTATTTGCCTTTTGGTATTTCCCCCTGAAGTAGGAATTACTGAGGCTCCTATTCTTTCAACCCCATAATGTGCACCTAATCCTCCGGTAAAAAGACCATAACCATAGGAAACCTGAATCACTGAATGTCGCGAGGCTCCCGCCATAGTCAATGCCCGGGCCATTATATCAGACCATATGTCTATATCTCTTTTAGAATATCCTACAACAGTGGGTTTTCCCGTAGTACCTGATGAGGAGTGAATTCTTACTATTTCACTCATTGGGACAGCAAATAGCCCAAAAGGATAATTATCACGTAAATCCTGTTTGGTTGTAAAAGGTAGTTTGAGTAGATCCTCAAGACTGTTTATGTCATCAGGCCGTATTCCGGCTTTATCCATTTTTTCTTTATAAGCAGGGACAAAAGCATATACCCGGTATATCGTTTCCTTTAACCTTCTTAGTTGCAGTTTTTCCAGTTCTTCTCGGGGCATACACTCTTTTTCGATATCCCAATACGACATTTATTCTACCTCCTTTAAATGTTTACCTGCATTCCTGAGTAAAATATACACAATAAGGTTGGAGGGGACATTCCCAACAATTAGGTTGCTTTTTCCGGCAATACCTGGCACCAGTCCCAACCAGAAGGGCATGAAATTCATTGTAAAGATAAGTATCTTTGGGCAAATGAAAATGCATAAAATCCTGCATATCTTGGTAGGTTATAGCTTCATCAACTATCCCCAGGCGAGAAAAAATCCTTTTGGTATAAGTATCAATAACAAATATGCTTTTATCACCAGCATAAAGTAAAATAGAATCAGCCGTTTCCGGTCCAATCCCCCAGATAGCCAAAAGTTCGGTTCGCAATGATTTTAACGGTTGTCTAAACATTAGATCTAGGTCAGCTTCATATTTGCCGGCAATATGTTTCATAATTGCTTTCAGTTTTTTGGCTTTTTGCCGGTTATATAGAGCTGGCTTAATATATCCTGCTAAAGTCTCTTCATCTATAGCTAGAATAGCTTTTATATCTATAAGACCAGCTGATTTCATATTGTCTATGGCCTTTACCACATTACTCCAAGATACGGCCTGGGTAAGAATTGCTCCGATTATAACCTCTAGCCGGGATTCTCCAGGCCACCATCCTCGTGGTCCAAAATGCTGAAACATAGCTTCATATATTTGCATAAGTTTATCTTGTATTTTTGGCATTTTTATGAACCCCACAGCATCACTATTATACTTTAGCCAAAAGATCGTTAATTACTACCGAGGCCAGAAGTATACCAGCAGTGGCCGGAACAGTTACTATGCTTCCCAGTTCTGACATATCACCTTCTGCTATTGGTAAAGGTGGCTCAGTTGAAAAAACCGTCTTAACCCCGGTACCAATATTTTCTTTATTAAGCTCCCTTCTTACGCGGCGGGCCAAAGGGCAGATACTTGTATCTTTAATATCAGCTATTTTAAGTGCTTGTGGGTTTAGCCTCCGGGCTACCCCCATGGAACTTATTATTGAAATGTTCTTTTTGAAGCAAGATTTTATGAGGTGGATCTTATCAGATAGGGAGTCGATAGCGTCAATTACATAATCAGTCTTAACTCCAAGAATTTTCTCACTGCTAAGATGATTATAAGCACCACAGTAAGTTTTTAATATTAGGTTAGGGTTAATATCTCGTAAGCGATTAGCTACCACATCAGTTTTATAATATCCCAAAGTCGAATGCAGGGCAATTAGTTGACGATTTATGTTACTAATTTCAACCTGGTCATGATCAACAATAAAAATAGACCCTACCCCCGACCGGGCAATTGCTTCGGCAGCATAACACCCAACACCACCCAGGCCAATTATGGTAACTGAGCTATGCTGTAGTTTTTCTATTCCTGCACTGCCTAATAATACTTCAGTTCTACTAAAAGCGCTCTGCATAAAGTCCTTCCCTAATATAATTTAATTATTTAAGAAAAACAAAACCCCACCGAGCCGTGGTGTCGCAGTTTAAACCTGCATAGCAGGGTGGGTGCCCTCCTTCGTGATTAATGTTTCCCATTCAAAATATATGGGTCTACAGCAGCACGCAGAGACAGGCTCCCTAGTTTTTGGTGTTGGCAAAAACTTAACGACATTCACACGTACACAGCAGGGGTAACTAATATAAGTTTACTTTTGCTACTTTGAATATAGCACAGTTTTAACTTTAGTTCAATAAAGTCATTTTAATAGACTATACAGTATAACTTCTATAGTTCTCTCAGTTTTAGAGCCAATTCCCTTAACTGTTTGGGGCTAACTTCTGAAGGGGCTTCAGTCATAGGACAAGATGCACTCTGGGTTTTGGGAAAAGCAATAACATCACGTATACTTTTCCGGCCAGCCATTATCATTAAGAGCCGATCAATACCGAAAGCAATTCCACCGTGGGGAGGAGTGCCATATTCAAAAGCCTCCAGCATATAACCAAATTTATCCTGAGCTTCTTCCGGACTCAAGCCTATTAATGAGAACATCTTTTTCTGCCAATCCCGGCGGTGTATTCTGATACTACCCCCTCCGATTTCGGTACCATTAAGAATAAGGTCATAAGCCCGTGCTTTCACTTTCCTTGGATTGGTATCAAGCAATTCATAATCCTTCTCCCGGGGAGATGTAAAGGGATGATGTACTGCTACATAGCGTTGCTCTTCCTGGTCATATTCCAATAAAGGAAAATCTACTATCCAGGTAAAACTTAGGTTTTTTTCATCAATCAGGTTAAGTCTTTTACCAAGTTCCAAACGTAAATTACCTAGTACCCGGGCTACTATTTCAGGCTGATCAGCAGCAAATAAGAGCAGATCTCCAGGCTGGGCTTTTAAAGCGACTAATAACTCTTGCATTTTTTCTTTACTAAAAAATTTAGCAATAGGAGATTTTAATTCTTTTTCGGTCACTACTATCCATGCCATACCCTTGGCCCCATTTTGTACGGCCAACTTACCTAAATCGTCGATTTCCCTGCGGGTAAATGAAGCACAAGCCTTGGCATTGATAGCCCGAACTACTCCACCCGCCTCTACCGCCGCAGAAAATACTTTAAAATCTACATCTTTCACTATTTCAGTAATATCATCTATTTCTAATCCAAACCGAAGGTCAGGTTTATCACTGCCATATTTCATCATAGCTTCATCATAGGATAAACGAGGAAATGGCACTGTAAGCTGCTGTCCTATTCCTCTAGTGAATATCTCTTGCATTAACTGTTCCACCAGGGTAAAGATGTCTTCCTCATTAATAAATGATATTTCCATATCTAATTGGGTAAATTCAGGCTGGCGGTCAGCTCTTAAGTCTTCATCCCGGAAACAGCGGACAATCTGAAAGTACCTTTCCATCCCTGCTACCATAAGCAGTTGTTTGAAAATCTGTGGAGATTGAGGCAAAGCGTAAAAATGCCCAGGGTGTACCCGGCTGGGAACCAGATAATCCCTGGCACCCTCTGGAGAACTTTTGGTTAACATGGGGGTTTCTATCTCCAAAAAGCCATTGTTATCCAGAAAATCACGTATTATTTTTATAACTGTATGGCGTAACACAAGATTATCTCTCATTTCCGGGCGACGTAAATCCAGATAGCGGTATTTAAGCCTTAGATTTTCGTCTACATCAATATTATTTTCAATGTAGAAGGGAGGAGTGCGGGAAGCATTGAAAACCTCCATCTTTTCGGCATAGACTTCTATCATACCAGTTTTTAAGTTAGGATTTTCAGTTTCTTTAGGTCTTTGGCTTACTTTTCCTTTTACTGCTACCACATATTCACTGCGAACCTGCTCAGCCAAATGAAAGGCTTCCTGATTTACCTCAGGGCTAAATACTACCTGAATTAATCCGGAACGGTCCCGCAAGTCTATAAAAATAAGTCCTCCGTGATCGCGCCTGCTATTAATCCATCCATTAAGGACAATTTCTTCCCCCACATTTTCTAGATTAAGTTCAGTAGCTCGATGAGTTCTCTTCATCTGCCCGTTGCCTCCTCTAATGCCAGTCTCTGCTTAATAAAGTTTATTATATCATTATTGTCAACTTGAACTTGCTCTTTTCCTTGCATATCTCTAACCGTAACTAGGCCCTTATTAACCTCTTCTTCTCCAATGATTATAACCAACCTGGCACCTAATTTATCCGCATACTTCATCTGGGACCGTCCGCTACGATCCATATAGTCTTTATCGGCTTTAATACCAGCTCGGCGCAAACAGGTAAGTATTTCCAGAGCCTGAAGTTCATAACCAGCATTCATTATTGTAACAAATACATCAGTTTTGCTATCATCTGCTTTGAAGGCAGCCAGAGTATTAACTGCCAACAGCAAGCGTTCTATCCCCATTGCAAACCCAATTCCAGGCAGATTAGGTCCCCCGCATTCTTCTACTAAACCATTATACCTTCCTCCTCCACCTACGGCACTTTGAGCACCAATTCCGGGAATAAGGACTTCAAATGCAGTATTCGTATAATAATCCAAACCCCGAACTAATTTATCATCATGCTGAAACCTTATATTGTTTCTCACTAAAGCTTCTTTTACCGCATTATAATGCCTGGTACAATCAGTGCACAGGTACTCAGCAAGTGTAGGATAATTAAATATAGCATCATGACAGTTTTTTTCTTTACAATCAAGTACCCGCAGGGGATTTTGCTGGTATCTAATCTGGCAATCACCACAAAGCTTTGCCTTAACCGGAGTAATATGATCTATGAGTTTTTGCCGGTATACTTCACGACATTGTGGACATGCCACTGAATTAATATGCAGTTCATAATCGACTAAACCCAACCGGTTTAATATCTCAATTAAAAGAATAATAACTTCAGCATCAAGGTAAGGGTTATTGCTCCCGAAAGCTTCTACTCCAAACTGGTGAAATTGCCTGTATCTTCCGGTTTGGGGACGGTCATACCGAAACATGGGACCAATGTAATACCATTTTGCCGGCATAATACCACTATAAATATTATGTTCAATTAATGCCCGGACACAGGAGGCTGTATTCTCTGGCCTAAGAGTTAAGCTGCGTGAAGACTTGTCTTTAAATGTATACATTTCTTTGGTAACTATATCAGTACTAGTTCCAACTCCACGTTCGAATAATTCGGTATGCTCAAAAATGGGTGTCCGGATTTCCCGGTAACCAAAATTTTCTGCGGTTTCCTTTAATATTGCCTCAATATATTGCCACATTCCGGTATCTGGAGGCAAAATATCATATGTACCCCTAGGGGCTTTAGTTTGCATTAATTCTCCTCCGATATAAGGTCTTATGGTGGTAATAAGACTTCTAAATTTTAGTACTTGAATAATTCTAAAATAAGGCTATTAGCTTGTCAACTTTACGCCGGACTAGCGCATCCACAGTCTGACAATAGCTTTCTGGATTCCTCGGATTATAGTGAGAACTTAATGACCAGTCCATAGGGTTAATAAATTTACTGGCGCCGCCACCTCCCAGGCCGATTATAGTTTGTCTTTCCTCTATCATCTGAATATTATATAAACAAAAATGACCTTTTAGTGAATATCCTACATTTTCTAAACTAGCTTGCATGTATTTCTGCCGGTACAGGTAATAGGGCAAATACCCAGTTACACGAAAGATATCAGAAAAATAGTCTACTCCTTGCTGAACCTCTTTCATCCTTTTATAGTTGTACTTGCCCTTTTCCGACCCTGCCATTTGCGAACCACGTTTGACTGCTAGAGTATGGACAGTAATGTTTTCAGGTTGCAAAAGTAATATTTTTTCAGCTGTGTACGTGTTTTCCCGGAGAGATTCACCGGGAAGTCCCACAATAAGATCCGTATTAATATTTTTAATTCCAGCTTCCCTGGCCCATCCTACCGATCGCATCACTCCTTCCATATCGTGATTCCGCCCTATTTGCATTAGGGTGGCGTTGTTCATGGTTTGAGGATTAATACAGACCCGATCTACACCTAATTTCTTAAGTTGCTGCATTTTAGCTAGATTTAGAGTATCAGGTCTGCCCGCCTCTACCGTAATCTCTACTGTTGCCGGAGAAATATACATTTGGCCAAGCAAGTCGAATAGCCTATACATATCCTCCATAGAGAGTACGGTAGGGGTGCCTCCACCCAAGTATATAGACTGCACCACAAGCCCTAGCTGGTTAATCGTATGCCCTATTATTGTAATTTCTTTTTCCAAAGCAGCCAAAAAGGGCTTCATCTGCCTATCGTAGTCGTGTAAAATACCACCGCTAAATGAGCAATAGTTACAAATTCCCGGACAATAAGGAATGCCTATATAAACGCTAACCCGCTTGCCGGCACTTGCATGATCCAATAAATAAGGCCTTTCATTTTGAGCTACTTCCAGCAAAAGTTGTGCCTTATCCTCTCGCATGAGATATTCCTGGGTAAGCCGTGTTAATATTTCCTTTTCATCTAACCCCTGGTCGATAAAGCGATGAATTAGTTTAACAGGCCTCATTCCGGTTAGAATTCCGTAGCTATTGACCATATAACCCAGATGTTTTTTCAGTAAGCGAAAGGTAAAAAAGCGCACCGACTTTTTAAATTCATTTGTTAGAGCAGTTGCTGGAATATTTAATTCAAATTCTTGATTTTCAACTGTAATGTGTTGTTCATCTTCAATAATCCCTTTAACCATTAAAAAAGGAGCACCTATATCTGCACTAATTTGTATTTTAATATCCGCTTGTTCTGCATTATTCCTAACTAATACTGCATCTGGATAAGCCATGCGAATTAATTCATGCAGGGCATCATACAGGAATTCTGGCCGGTACACAAAATTTACTAACATTATTAACCTCCCATTATTATGAAGTAATTATCTTACGCATAAGATACTACATTCTGAACAATAGGTGCCTTTTGGTAAGAGCCTAAGTGCTTTACATAACAGCAATACTGTTCCAGTTTCTCCAGTAACGGTTGAAGATCCTGGTTATCTGGAGTATCCACTTCAATATAGAAGTTGCAACCAGCTCGTTTATTCTTCCCGGTAAATGATTCAATTTTGCTAAGATTCAGGTTCTCCAGAGCAAAAACTCCCAAAGCCTTATAAAGGGCACCAGCTTGATCAGGTAATGTAAAGATAATACTATTTTTATTGCCTGCATTTTTTCTCTTATTACGGCTGATGTGAATAAACCGAGTTATGTTATTATCACCAGCAATACTTGGGTATATTATTTCCAGGCCATAGAGCTTTGCTGCGTGCTTATTCCCTATGCATGCTGTCCTTCTGGTTTCTTTTAACAACATCTGAGCTGCCTTACTGGTACTTGCACAAATTTCTGTCCGCACCCCAGCTAGATGTTGATGAATAAACCTCTCACATTGCGTCAGGGCAACTGGATGAGATATTAATAATTCAATTTCATCTAATCCATATTTCTTTAAAGCCATTAAATCCTGCTCAATAAAGAGGTTAATTTCGCCCTGTATGGTAAGTGAACTCTCCTGCAAGTAATCGATAGTTGCTTTGATGGAACCGGCTCGGGAATTCTCAATTGGAACCATTCCCGCCTCAACCACACCGTTTTCTACCATAGCAAAAACCTCTATTATGCTCCGGGTTACTACCAAATCATGTCGCTTTTTCCAATAGCAAAGAGCAGCTTCCTCACTAAAAGACCCTTTTGGGCCTAATACTGCACAAGTCATCAGCGTATTCTCCTTCCAACTGCACGAGCAACAGGCTCAATCTCTTTCATTAATCGGCTAAATTCCTTTGGGGTAAGGGATTGGTCACCATCAGATAAGGCTTTATCTGGTTGCGGGTGTACTTCTACCATAACCCCATCAGCCCCAGCAGCTAAAGCAGCTTTAGCCATAGGACAAACTAATCTACGAATCCCGGTAGCGTGGCTGGGATCAACCAGTACTGGTAAATGTGATAGTTCTTTTACCAGGGCAACTGCGGATAGATCCAGGGTATTGCGAGTCCAAGATTCAGATGTGCGAATTCCACGTTCACACAATATTACCTGTTCATTTCCTCCTGCTAAAATATACTCTGCTGCTAATAACCACTCTTCAATACTCGCCGCTAGTCCCCGCTTTAATACTACTGGTTTTTTTATCTTTCCCAATTTACGAAGTAAAGCAAAGTTATGCATATTCCTAGTTCCAACCTGGATAATATCTGAATAGTCAGATATTAGTTGAATATTCTCACTATCTATTATTTCAGTAATTACTGGCATATTCATATCTTCACCTACCCGGGCTAGTATTTTAAGCCCTTCTTCGCCAAGACCCTGGAAACTGTACGGGGAGGTGCGAGGCTTATATGCTCCTCCCCGTAAAAAAGCAGCACCGCTTCCCCTGACTCTAAAAGCGGTCTCTTTTAATATTTCCATGCTTTCAATAGCACAAGGCCCTGCCACTACGGCTATGCGCTCTCCTCCAATAATGCATCCTTTAACCTCGATCAAGGTATCCGCCTGTTTGTTTTTTCGGGAAACCAACATATTATTATTTTCCCAAATAGCTGGTTTTATCATGTTTAACACCTCCTAATAGAAACAAAAAACCTCTCATCCTAACAATGGGACGAGAGGTTTGAATACACTTTCCCGTGGTACCACCCAAATTGCCTTATGGCCACTTAACAGGATACGGGATTTCACCTATAAAATAAAAAAACTTCACATCCCTATGGGACGAGAAGCTTATTGCTTACCGCGGTACCACCCAAATTGCCTAACAAGGCCCGCTTGTAAAAAGACACAGGAAAATCCGATATCCCCTCCCTTCTAACGGTGAGAGCTCCGCCACAACCTACTTACACCTGTTTCAGCTGGGTACTCCAAAGTGAACTTCACTCCGCTTCTTTATAGGAATGCTTACAGCCGATGACATCCCTTCTCTTGATAATTCCACGGAACTACTTTACTTTTTCATAGTATTTAAAAATATTGGAGTTATAATAACATAAATTTAATCTGTTGTAAAGTAATTAATTATATATATTTTTTATAAAAATGGATTATTCTCCCTTTCGAAGCCAATAGACGTTGCTGGACCATGACCAGGGTATACTATTACTTCGTCATCGTAACACAATAATTTTTCCTTAATATTAGTTATTAGTTGTTTATATGAACCTCCAGGAAAATCAGTACGGCCAATAGAACCGTAGAAAAGAGCATCTCCAGAAAAAATAATATTACCAGTCTTTAAAGCTACACTTCCCTGGGTATGCCCTGGTACTTCTAAGACTTCAAGTTCTATAGTATTCCCGATCTTAATAATATCTCCCTCTTTAATAAACTGGTCAGCAGGAGGACTTGTTACTTTGTTCCCCATTAAAAAGGAAAAATTAGAAACTGAATTAGTAAGCATTTTTGCATCCTTTTCATGTATCAGAATTTTGGCTCCGGTTAGTTCCTGTAAGCCGCCATTTCCTCCAATATGGTCTATATGACCATGAGTATTAATTATATATATAGCATTAAGACCTTCTCCGTCCAGAACTCTTTTAACTGCTCGGGGATTATCTCCTGGATCAATCACGGCTGCATCTTTTGTCTCCTCACAACCGATTATATAGCAATTTACTCCAATATTGCCTAACTCCAATCCTCTTAAGATCAATCCAATTATACCTCCTTTAAAAAACCTTATTGCTATCTAACAAGATAGTTACTGGTCCATTATTATCTATTTCTACCATCATATCAGCACCAAATTCACCAGTTTGAACCCTTAATCCAGCTTGGCATAGCCTGTTGACCACATATTTAAATAAAGGTAAAGCGATCTCAGGTAACTCAGCCTCAGAAAAACTTGGTCTTCTACCTTTACGAGCATCACCATACAGGGTAAATTGGCTCACTAGAAGTATTTCTCCGGAAATATCTAATAAAGACAAATTCATTTTACCATTTTTATCCGCAAAAATGCGTAGATTAATTATCTTATTAATCAAATAATCGGCATCGCTAGTAGAATCACCTTTTTTAATCCCCAAAAAAACCATTAATCCAGGGCCAATATGCGCTATTTCCCGTTGATCGATCAGCACCCGGCTACTAGTAGTCCTTTGTATAACCGCCCTCAATCTACTATCCACTCCTCATTTCGCCCGGCACTGTCCGCCTAACCTCTAGTATATCCTGAATTTGTTGTATACGCTGAATTACCGCCTGAAGCTGGGTAATATCCTTGATCTCCAGCTTAAAATTCATAACCGCCAGGTTATTTTTGGTTACCCGTGAAAACACAGAGTTTATTTGTATTCTTGTATCTGCAATTACTATCATGACATCAGTAGTAAGCCGTGGCCGATCAAAAGCCTTTACTTCGAGTTCAACTATATATGTCCCTTTATTATCAGCCCATTCGACCTCTATAATACGATCTTTCTCATGGGATAAATAATTCTGCAGATTAGGACAATCCATACGGTGAACTGAGACTCCTCGTCCCCTGGTAATGTATCCCCGGACACAATCTCCCGGTAATGGATTGCAGCAATGAGCTAAACGAAAAGCAACTCCATCTACCCCCTTGATTCTCAGAGCAGTAGAATCATGTTCGGTCACGCTCGACTTAGTTTTAGCTGGTATATCAAGAATATCTTCAACTTGAGCCTCCGGGAAAAACATCTCTTTCAATCTAGTTAGTACCTGGTTAACACTTATTACTCCATCCCCTAAAGCGGCATAAAGATCATCTACCGACAAAAAGCTAAAACGTTTAGCTAATTCCTGTAATCTTTCTTCTTTAAGAAATTCCTTGGGACTCAGGTGTTTTTTCTTTAGTTCTTTTTCTAATAAGTCATGACCCTTAATAATATTTTCTTGGCGCTTCTCTTTCTTAAACCAATGCTTAATTCTACTCTTGGCCGAAGAAGTTTTAATAAAGTTTAACCAATCCCGGGATGGCCCAATTGAATTCTTGGCAGTTATAATCTCGACTATATCCCCATTGGCTAGAGGAAAATCTAAGGGAACTATCCGTCCATTTACTCTGGCTCCGGTACATTTATGTCCAACTTCAGTATGTACCCGATAGGCAAAGTCGACAGGACAGGCACCTTTGGGAAGTTCTATCACAGCACCCTTCGGGGTGAAAACAAAAACCGTATCATCAAATAGATCTATTTTCAAGGATTCCATAAATTCATTGGTATCCTTAACTTCTTGCTGCCACTCCAGTATCTGTCTTAACCAAGATAACTTCTGATCAAACTTCTTTTCCTTGGGACTATTCCCTTCTTTATAACGCCAGTGGGCGGCTATCCCATATTCAGCTGTACGGTGCATTTCCCATGTCCGAATTTGGACTTCAAAAGGTTCGCCACCTTTTCCTAATAGGGTAGAATGCAGGGACTGGTACATATTAGGTTTTGGAGTTGCAATATAATCCTTAAATCTACCTGGAAGTGGTTTCCACATTGTGTGTATTATTCCCAGAACACCATAGCATTCCCTAATTCCATTCACTATAACACGGATAGCAATTTTATCATATATCTCATCTATATCTTTTTGCTGTTTAACCATTTTCTTATAAATACTATAAATATTTTTGGGGCGCCCGGCGATATCGGCTTTAATATCAATTTGCTCCAATCCTCTGCTTATTTGTCCTATGATTTCATGTACATAATCTTCCCGTTCCTTACGCTTACGCTTTAATCTTTTAGCAATCTCATAGTATATGTCTTTATTTAAATAGGAAAAAGCCAAGTCTTCAAGTTCCCATTTAAACTTAAAAACTCCCAAACGGTGAGCCAATGGGGCAAAAATCTCTAAGGTCTCCTTGGCAATTTCCTTTTGTTTACGTTCGTTCTGGTAATTAAGTGTTCGCATATTATGCAAACGATCAGCTAATTTTATTAGAATCACCCTAATATCCCGAGCCATAGCCATAAACATCTTGCGCAAATTTTCTGCTTGAGCATCTTCACGGGAAGCAAAATCAAGACGGGTTAACTTGGTCAATCCGTCAACGAGTACAGCTATTTCCTCCCCAAACTCATCAGCAATATTTATGCTGGTTAGACTGGTGTCTTCAACAACATCATGAAGAAGGGCAGCACAAATTGACGAAGTATCCAGCTCTATCTCGGTTAGTATAAGTGCAACTTCTACCGGATGTACTATATAGGGCTCTCCCGATATGCGTTTTTGTCCAAGGTGGGCCTGCTTTGCATAATTATAGGCACGTTCGATAAGCGCTATATCCGCATCCCTATCATATTTACTTACCTTATCAGCTATCATCTGAACGGTAGCTAGCATATTAATCACCAGTCATAATGTTTTTTAAATACCTTTGGAAGCGGCTTAACTCTTTTTTCTCAGCCCGACCTTCCAAGTAATAGATTGAGTCTTTTATATTTAACTTAGAATAATCATGATCATTTAGCTTTATTGCCATTATACTACCCTTTTTCTTAAACTGACACAAGTCTAGATCTGCCATTATAGCAAGTGCTGACATGATTTCCAAGGGTTTAGTATCTTGGCCGAGATATGCTTTAAGAAAAGCTTTTATATCTGCTAAGTTAGTTGTAAAGGGATTACTTCTTACCTTTTTGCAATAAATTAGCATTCCTTTCAGCAGATCTGCTCCAGGGTAAATACGTTGTAGATAACGATGATTAAATTCGAAATCCACGCGATTAAATAATATCCGAGCCTTTTTTTCAGTGCCTGCAGCAAGTTGATTTAATACCATCTCGGCCTCATATATACTGTAAGGAGCATCCGCAAAAAATACCTCGGTATTGTCTAACCCGGTAACACTGGTATTAGCCCCATCTGAAACTAAAACACCACCATATTGCATGAAATTTCTGCGTATAGTCCTTCTTTGCCGAATGTCATTAATACCTGCTTCAATACACAAATTTTCCATGTTTCTGGTTACTGAATCCACAGTAGTTTTACGATTAGCATATAACAGAACCCGATCTCGCTTATCGTAATCAGCCAAACCCAGTGTAAATGTATATCTACCCGGTGCCTGCAGGGTTTTTATATAACAATTCTGGTACTTCTCCTGCAAATCAATTATTGCCTGATCGGGGTTTAGAGCAAATATTCTTTTTATTTTTTCCGGTAGAGAGTACTTGCTTAAGTAATAGTTTATAAAGGCTATAGTAACCAGATATACCCGGTTTAATCCCTGGGAAAAACCATCAATAAGGTTAGCCCGTTTAGAAGGGTGTATATGCCCATGCAACTCATTTAGTACCAAAGGGCAAAAAAAACTTTGCATTAATTCTCGATGTTTAAATAAAGTCCTATATGTCGGATAAATAAACAATACCGGACGACCAGCTTGTATCTCCTCAATACTCATATAACAAGCCTGCACTAGTTTTCTCCCGTACTCAGTAACTGCCCGGGGTTCGTCTGCTACCAGGCTGTTTTTAATATCAGCCAGCCTTAACTGGACCTTCTTTTTCCCACCATAATCATTCTCTTTAGGCTCAAATAGTATATCATAATAACAAAATTTAATAGGATATTCTATTAAATCAGAACGATTAAACGCTATTATCTCAGCGTCTCCAGACTCCAAATGTGCACGTAAATGCTCTTTTTGTTTTCCTATCAGGATTGCAGATTGTAACTTTACCCCCCGTACCACAAAACAAGGTTTGGGGTTACCTTCACCATAAGGCTCCAATTGAGCTAACTCCTGTAGTAGTTTTTCGTTGATTTGATCTGGTTCCAACTCGGCATCAGCATACTGGCGGGGATATAGCTGTTCTTCACTTATATTAGCTATAGCCCATCGTCTAATAGCCTCAACAAATTGTTCATAATTACCTTTATCAATACTTAACCCGGCAGCAGCGCAGTGGCCCCCAAACTTGATCAAATATGAACTACAGGCAGACAAAGACTGGTAAATATCTATACCCGGCAGACTACGACATGAACCCCGGCCTATTTTTTGATCCCAGCTAATCAATATCACTGGTCTTAGATATTTTTTACATAGGCGTGAAGCCACTATTCCAATTACTCCCTGATGCCAGTTTTCACCTTCTAGTACCATTACCAGGTTATTTTCAGATTCTTGCTCTTTTTGCGCTTGTAAATCTGCTTCCTTATATACTGCTTCCTCCAGCATTTTCCGTTCACTGTTAATATCACATATTTTCAAAGCCAATTCATGAGCTTTGTCCTTATTAGTACTAAGTAATAGTTCAATACTGCTGTAGGCACTATACAGGCGTCCGGCCGAATTTAAGCGCGGTGCCAGAACGAACCCTATGTGCCAGGAAGAAAGCATTTTACCCTCTAAATTGCTAGCTTTGATTAAAGCTTGTAATCCAATATTGCAAGTATTAGGTAACCTTCTTAATCCATATTTGACCAATATTCTATTTTCACCCTTAAGTGGTACTACATCAGCTACTGTTGCTAAAGCTGCCAACTCCAACCAAGAGGATTCCTTATCCAATGCATAATCTGGGCATAGGGCCTGGCAGAGCTTAAAAACTACCCCAGCACCGCACAAACCCTGCAATTCTTTTGGACTATCTAATTTAGGATTAATAATACCCAGGGCTTCAGGAATATCGATCAAAGGTGTATGATGATCGCATATTATTACATCTATTCCAAGTTCCCGAGCTCTTTGTATTTCTACTACCGATGTTATTCCACAGTCGACGGTAATTAAAAGATTATATTCCAGTCTAGAAAGCCTTTCTACTGCCTGCTGATTAAGCCCGTAACCTTCAGTAAACCGATCTGGAACAAAATAGTCTACCCTGGCGCCAAGTTTGTCAAGGCATTGTTTAAGTAATACGACACTGCATATTCCGTCTACATCATAATCTCCATATATGGCAATCTTCTCCTCCATTTGAATCGCCTGCCGGATTCGGACTACCGCAAGTTCCATACCTGCTAAACTAAAAGGATGCTGTAAATCAATCAGGTTCGCGTTTAAAAAATAATAAGCCTCTTCATATGTATTTATACCCCGTTGTAATAGCATGTTTGCTAAAAGGAGACTAATATTCAGCCTATTACTAATATTTTCCGCTAGTTTTTTATCAGTGGATTTTATCTCCCAGATATTGCTTGTCTCTATTCTATGTCCTGTTTTTTCAACCATATTTTTTCCTTTTTCAAGATATCAATCTATTCTATATCCTAGAATAACATTAATTTTATACTATTTTATTTTTAATTTGGATTAGCTTAAAAAGTAAATAATGAGTACAGGTAGCAACAGTTACCTCTGACCAATACATTTATCATAGAATTAGTCTTTAGATGCCCGATTTTTTCCTTCCATAATAATCCTGGGAGGAATGTGGTATTGCTAACATATATAATATAGAAATATTTTATGGAAGGTGAAATAAATGCCACAGATTAGAAATGTATTCCCAGGTGGAAATACCTGTTATGGTTTTTATTCATTCTATGATTATATGGCACCCCCAGAGGTGGAAAGAAAAATAATCTTAAAGGGGGGCCCAGGTGTCGGCAAATCAAACTTTATTAAGAAAATGGGCGAAGACTTTGGCACTCGCGGTTATGATCTTGAATATCATTGGTGTTCCTCTGATAATCATTCCCTAGACGGTGTTGTTATTGGACAGCAAATTTGCCTCCTTGATGGTACATCTCCTCATATAGTTGATCCCCGTTATCCCGGAGTAGTAGATGAAATTATTAATCTTGGCGCTTATTGGCAGCAGAATGCTATAATAAAGCATCGTTCAGCAATAATTGAACTGACTCAAACCATAAGCAAATGTTTTAAATTAGCCTATAGTCGCCTGCAAGAAAGCCAAATTGCCTGGAAAGAATGGGAATCATATTACGAAGAAGTCCAGGACCATGAAGCTGTAAACCGAAATATTCTGGCTCTAACCCAAGATTTCGTTTCTGGGCTTAATAACGAGCAAAAGGAGCCGCGGCATCTCTTTGCTGCAGCCTTGACTCCGGGAGGTATAGTAAGCAAAATTGAAAGCATAATCGACAACAGCTATTGTTTATTTGCCGTCAAAGGAAACCCCGGGACTGGAGTCAAGTATTTATTTGATTATGCCTTAAATACCTTAAACCTGATGGGAGTTAATGCAGAAGTTTACCATAATCCCTTTGACCCACAGTTAATTGATATAATAGTAATACCTCAATCTGGGTCAGTGCTAATAGATATGTCCAATCACCTTTTCGATTATTCCGCATCACTGGACGTTATTAAGTATCGGCGTATTCTTAATTTTGATCAATTATATAATAAGGCAGCAATTACTACTAATGAAAAAAACATAGCATCAGCCAGAGACCGTTTTTATAAAGGCATTGATGCAGCTGTGGGCTTTATTCGCCAAGCCAAAGAATATCACGATAAACTTGAATCTTACTATGTAACGGCTATGGATTTTGATGCCATTGAAGAAATGCGCCAAGACCTATTTAAACAGCTGCTGCCATACCTGGAATGCCAGTAATACTTATTGACACGAAAGCTAGCATTTACAGGCGGCTTTCGTGTCCAAAGCTTTCAAAGTTAAAAAATATGAGCTATTACTCTCTCGCCCTGTTTTATCCCTTGCTTTTCATAGTTTATATGAATATAGGCATCAGCAAGCGATAAAATACTCATTAATCCAGATTTACCCAGAAGGGGTATAGCAACACGACAATTTTTTTCATCACGCACCAACCTTACTGGAATAAAATCATCACGGCCAGCCTGAGAGGCAATATTCATGGAAAGAAATGCTTCTACCTCAAGAGAAGGGGTAAACTGTAAAAAGGGAGCACAAATAATGTAAAACATCATTAAGGCTGAAACTGGATGTCCTGGTAGGCCTATAATCATTTGCTTCCCTATTCTTACTGCCAAAGTAGGTTTACCCGGTTTAACTGCTATTCCGTGAAAAAGTAACTCTGAATCAGGAAAAGATAGTAATACATCAAGGGTTACATCTTTAACACCTACCGAGCTCCCCCCTGACAATAAGAGTACATCGTTTTCTTCAAGACCTACGCTAACTGCTTTTTGCAGCCTGGCAAAATCATCCTGCACAACCGGATAAATATGGGGTAAACTACCACATGCCTGTACGGCAGCAGCCAGCGTATAGGAATTGACATCACGTACCTGTCCCATTTGCGGTTTATCATCAATTGGAATAACCTCATCCCCGGTCGAGATAATTCCAATTTTATAGGGTTTAAATACCTGGAGGTGGTTAATCCCGACAGAAGCTAAAAGTCCAATATCTTGCGGCCTTATTTTTTTTCCCAAAGAAATGATTTCTTGCCCTTCTAAAACATCTTCGCCTTTCTGCATTATATTTTCCCAGGGTGCTAAAGGCCGGTAAACTAGTACTGTATCCTTTTCTAGTTTTTCCGTATATTCCACCATAACTGCAGCATTACTTCCATCAGGTAACATTCCACCAGTGGGAATCCAGCAGCATTTACCATGTGGTAGTGTAATGTCAGGCACAACCCCCATTTTTACTTCCCCGGCCAATTCAAAAAAAGCCGGTATTGATTCACTACAGCCAAAAGTATCCTCAGCCTTAAGGGCATAACCATCTACTGTGGTACGGCTAAATGAAGGTAATGATTCGGGACTACTAATAACTTTTGCACTTACCCGACCGCAGGCATGAAATAAAGAGATGTCCTCCACCTGTGCACCGGGAAAATACTCCTTTATCTTTTGCTTGGCATCTTCATATTTTACAACCTTAAGAAACTCCCCAATAGCTTAACACCTCCAGATAAATTTTCTTTTCTCCATTATACTGCAGCTCTATAACGAGGCCAAATTGAATGGAAATCATTTTATATATATAGTATTTTTGGATACAATATTTAAAAATAAAGATGGGGGACAATTATGGAGCGTAATATTTATATTGAGAACATGCCAGTGGAACAAGCTTATAGATTATTTATGGAATCACTAAACGAATGTGGTTTTTTTAAGTGGGAAAGTGAATATATTGATGTACTTGCATCTAACGGAAGGGTAAGCAGTCAAGCCATACTATCTCTTAAATCTTCACCTCATTATGTTGCCGCAGCTATGGACGGAATAGCGGTTAAATCTTCATTAACTTTTTCAGCTAATGAAAATAATCCAATAGATTTAAAAAGGAATCGAGATTTCATTGAAGTTGATACTGGAGACTATATCCCTCCCGAATTTGATGCAGTTATTATGATCGAGGATGTAAATTTTATCCTTGATAATGCCCGCATTTATAGACCAGCAATCCCATGGCAGCATATTCGTTCAGTCGGAGAAGATTTAGTAGCCCATGATATGATAATCCCGGGCGGACAACTTATCGGACCTTTTGAAATTGCTGCATTTCGTTCAGCAGCAATTAGGCAGGTACCAGTGATAAAACAGCCCCGGGTAGGCATAATTCCTACAGGTACAGAATTGATTGAAGAAGCAAAAATAATCATGGCCGCAGGTGAAATAGTAGAATCAAACAGTTACATGTTAAGTGGTCTCTGCCAGGAATGGGGTGCAGTTCCTTTCAGACATGATATTGTAATCGATGATAAAGACTGCCTGCGTGAAGCCATTGCAGAAATTAAAGACCGTGCTGATATGATTGTAATTTGCTCTGGATCTTCAGCAGGTAGAGAAGATTATACTTCAACCATGATTAAAGAATTTGGTAAGGTTTTGGTGCACGGCCTCGCTATTCGCCCAGGAAAACCAGCAATACTAGGAATTATTGATAAGAAACCAGTTATCGGTGTTCCAGGATATCCTGTTTCCGCCCAACTAATATTTAATATTTTTGCCCGCCCGGTACTTCTACGTAAACAAGGTATGGCAATACCCGAAGAACCCAAATTGAAATGCAATATATCCAGAAAAATAGCATCTTCTATGGGGGTTGACGAATATATATATGTTAATATTACCAGAATTAAGGATGAATATTTCGCCTATCCCCTTAACCGCGGTGCTGGAATTACAACTAGTCTGGTCAAAGCTGATGGAATACTGCACATTCCGCGCGGGAATGAAGGCTTGCTGGCAGGCGAAAAGTGCCCGGTTATTTTGCGACGCTCACAATCAATCATTGATAATACTATCGCTGTAATCGGAAGCCACGATATTTCTATTGACTTTTTAGCGGACATACTACAAAGCAAACACGGCCTACGTCTAATCTCTGCCAACGTAGGCAGTATGGGCGGCCTGATGTCACTGAGCCGTTCTGAAACCCATTGTTCCGGAATACACCTATTAGATGAAAATAGCGATAGTTACAACAAGAGCTATTTAGACCGATATTTGCGTTACCAGAGCTTTATACTGGTGCATATAGCTAAGCGGCAACAGGGTTTAATTCTGCCTGAAGGAAATCCCCTGCAGATAAAATCGTTGCAAGATCTAACCCGGGAAAACCTACGTTTTATTAACCGGCAAAAGGGCGCCGGGACTCGTATCCTCCTGGACTATATGTTAAAAAAAGCTGGTATAGATCCTCTTAGTATAAATGGATATAACCGAGAAGAGTACACCCACCTGGCAGTCGCTGCCGCGGTAAAAAATAATGCAGCCGATGTGGGATTGGGAATCTATGCCGCAGCTCGGGTTATGGAACTAAGTTTCCTGCCATTATGCGAAGAATATTACGATTTATGTATTTTGCCAAACCAATTGGATAAGGAAAAGCTGGAAATATTACTAGAAACCATTGCTGGAGTAGAATTTAAGAATAGATTAAATCAGGCAGGAGGTTATAATACTGATCTAACAGGTAAAATCTTGTATCATAATAAGTATTAAAATTAGGTGATTATTTATAATTTTATTACCTTTTTAGCAAGGATTTCCACGATAAACGCCGAAGTATTTAGAAAGCAGTATTTACCGGTGGGAATTTGCACCTTTTATGCGGGGGGGTTAGTTTATAATTGGCTTTATAATGCTTGTATTTCAATAAGGTTTGTTATGTTTAGTAATAGTTCGTAAACATAAATTTATGGGGAAGGAGAGTGTTTGTAAATGAAGGTTACCCGCAGACAATTCTTGAAGGTAACCGGAGCGACCGTGGCTACTTTCGCAGTGGTTGATCTTGGCTTTGACCTGAGCACAACCGCCAGCGAGATTAAAGACCTACGAACCAATGGCGTAAAACCAGTGCCCAGCATATGTCCCTTCTGTGGTGCTGGATGTGGACTAGTAGTATACGCTAAGGAAGGTGCGCCGGCAGATGGGCCCCAAATCCTTAGCATCCAGGGAGACCCCGACAACCCAATAAACCGTGGAGGAGCATGCAGTAAAGGCTCAGCCCTAATGAATCTTCGGGAAATCTATAACCCAGAAACTGGAAAACAAGAAATTAACCCTAAACGAATTACTAAACCTCTATATCGAAAACCTGGGAGTCTTAAATGGGAAGAAAAAGATTGGGATTGGATGTTAAATACTATTGCCGAACGGATAAAAGAAACCAGAGATAAGTATTTTGAGCATAAGGATAAACAGGGTATAATTGTTAACCGTTGTGAAAAAATTGCTAGTATGGGCGGGGCCGCATTAGATAATGAGGAACTTCACTTAATTACAAAAATGAATCGTGCCTTGGGTTTGACTTATATTGAACATCAGGCTCGTATCTGACACTCTGCTACGGTTGCCGGTCTGGCACCAACTTATGGTCGTGGAGCAATGACTAATCATTGGATCGATCTAAAAAATACTGACTGTGCGTTGATTATTGGAAGTAATGCAGCTGAAAACCACCCCATTTCATTCAAATGGTTAAACGAAGCACGTGATAAAAGAGGCGCTAAAATAATAAATGTAGATCCACGCTTTACCAGGACATCAGCTCGTTCTGATATCTATGCCCCACTGCGATCTGGTACAGATATAGCATTTATCGGTGGTATGATTAAGTATATTCTTGAAAACAAACTATATCATGAAGAATATGTTAAATACTATACTAATGCTACATTTATAGTTACAGAAGGCTTTGATTTTAACGATGGTTTGTTTTCAGGTTATGATGCAAATAAACGTAGTTATGATACTAGCACATGGGCTTTTGAAATGACTGAAGATGGACAATATGTCAAAGATATGACTATGGCACACCCTCGCTGTGTTTTGCAACTCCTTAAGAAACACTATGAACGTTATGATATCGATACAGTATGTAAAGTCACAGGTACACCTAAAAACAGGTATCTTGAAGTAATTAAAGCATATGCTGCAACTGGAGCCCCTGATAAAACTGGTACTATTTTATATGCCATGGGTACTACTCAACATACTGTTGGTACTGAAAATGTAAGAAGCTACGCTATGCTACAGTTATTGCTGGGCAATATTGGAAGACCAGGAGGCGGAGTTAATGCATTGCGTGGAGAATCGAATGTACAAGGTTCTACTGATTGGGCTTTGCTTTATCATATCTTACCCGGTTATTTGAACAGCCCTGAAGCTCTGAAACATCCTAACCTTGCTGCCTATAATGAAAAGGAAACTCCTAAAAGTGGTTACTGGGTTAATAAGCCCAAGTTCTTATCTAGTATGCTAAAGTCCTACTGGATTCAGGATGATCCTAAAGATTCTTATAATTACCTGCCCAAGCGTATAGATGGAAAGAACTATTCGCATATTGCCCTTTTTGAAGCAATGTATAATAAAGAAATTGAAGGACTGCTTATTTGGGGCTCCAATCCTATAGTAGGTGGACCTAATGCTAATAAAGAACAGGCAGCTCTGGCTAATCTAAAGTGGATGGTAGCAGTAGACCTTTGGCAAACTGAGACATCTGAGTTTTGGTCCTATAAAGCTCTTGACCGTCCCACAGAAAAGGATGAATACAATCTTATTAAGCCAGAACAAATACAAACCGAAGTATTTTTCCTTCCTGCCTGTAATTCTTATGAAAAGGAAGGCTCAGTTTCAAATAGTGGCCGCTGGATGCAGTATCGCTGGCAAGCCTGTGATCCGGTAGGAGAAGCACGGGCAGATCTTGAGATTGCTCATGAACTAATGTTAAAAATTAAAAACCTCTATCAAAACAGTACTAAGCCCCAAGACGAACCTATAACTCATCTATACTGGGATTATGGTCAGGGCTCTCACCCCGATATTAACAAGATAGCGCGGGAAATAAACGGCTTTGAAGTAGTTAACAACCAACCTGGTCGCCAGTTACTTAACTTTACTCAGCTTAAAGATGATGGAAGTACTGCCTGTGGCAACTGGATTTACTCGGGTTGTTATCCTAAAGATACTGGCAACCCGGATGATTACCTGGCCCGTAGAAGGGATAACCGGGATATAGCCTATGAAGGTACCAAACCCATTGGCAGCTATCTGAACTGGTCCTGGTGCTGGCCTATAAACCGCCGCATCATTTACAACCGCTGTTCAGCTAACCTCGAAGGAAAACCCTGGGTTCCGGACTTAACTTCAATCTTCTGGAACGGTACAGAATGGGTTGGAAATGACATCCCCGATTTTGGTAAAACTACTCCGCCTACTGCCCCAGGAGGAACTGATCCATTTATTATGAGACCTGAAGGTGTTGGTTGCCTATTTAGCAAATGTAATGAAGGCCCATTTCCAGAGCATTATGAACCATGGGAAAGTCCAGTTAAGAACCTTCTCAACAGCCAGTCTTTTAATCCAGTTGTGGTAGAATGGGAACCTGATAAACGAGCTGTTGCTAATAAATACCCTATAATTGGAACTACCTACCGGGTCAGCGAACATTGGCAATCGGGAATAATGACCCGGATGCAGCCATGGCTGGCTGAACTAATGCCCAATGTTTTTGTAGAGATGAGTGAACAACTGGCCAAAGAAAAAAATATCCGTAATGGAGATGAAGTTATCATTATGTCAACCCGGGGTGATGTCAAAGCTATAGCTTGTGTTACCAAACGTTTCAAGCCCTTAAATGTACATGGTAAGCATATACATGAAATCGGAGTATTATGGCATTTCGGTTTCAATGGCTATGCTACTGGTGATCCTGCAAACCGGCTAACACCTCATATCGGTGATGGCAATAGCATGATACCTGAATATAAAGCATTTCTATGCGATGTAAGGAGGGCTTAACTATGGCAAACCTAACCAACCTTTATGATGTTAGCAAATGTACAGCATGTCGTGGTTGCCAGGTCGCATGCAAAGATTGGAACCAGTTGCCTGCAGTAATCGAACCCTTTAAAGGTAATTACCAAACCCATAGTGATACTAATGGTGATACCTACACCATAGTAAAATTCATTGAACATGAAGATGATCCTGCGAAAACTATTCAATGGAACTTTTTAAAATACCAGTGCATGCACTGTTTCGAGCCTGAATGCATGAAAGTATGCCCAAGGCAGGCTATATCTAAAACCGGCTGGGGTGCAGTAATTAAAGATTATGACAGGTGTATAGGATGTCAATATTGCACCTATGCCTGCCCATTTCAGATTCCCAAGTATAGAAAAAGAGATGATACTGTAACTAAATGTACCCTTTGCTATGAAAGAGTTGAAGCAGGATTAACCCCTGCTTGTGCTCGGACTTGTCCAACTGGTGCTTTACAATTTGGTGACCGTGATGAACTATTGCAACAGGCTGAAGAAAGAGTAAAATTCTTACGCGCCAATGGTTTTCCTAATGCTACTATCTATGGCAAATTTGAACTTGGCGGACTTAATAAACTTTATGTATTAACCGATACTCCCGATAAGTTTGGGTTACCAGTAAACCCCAAGGTGCCCGGGCAAATAACGTTCTGGCAAAATTGGGTGCAACCATACTTTGGTTGGCTAATACCTCTAGCTTTAGCTGGATCTGCAGTTAGTTTTGTTACTACCCGTGTGTTGGCCAACAAAAATGGTGAACATGCTGAAGGGGGGCATAATTAAATGCAACTTATTCCTGAGTATAGAGCTGATGTTGAACGGGTTGAGCGGTTTAATTTTGTGGCTCGAATTACCCATTGGGGGCATACAGTAACCTTTATCCTCTGCCTACTTACTGGTTTAGTACTGTTTCTAGATGGGGTTAACTGGCTCGCCGCCATATTTGGTGGTTATGGCGGAGCAGGTCTTGTTCATAGAATTGCTGCTGTTATTCTCACTATTTTCTTAGCTATATTTGTCTTATTTGACTTTAAAGGTATTATAAACTGGGTAAAAGATATATTACGTTTTGGCACTAATGATATTATATTTTTATTAAAATTCCCTTTCGAGTTTTTAGGATTCCCAGTAAAAATGCCTCCGCAAACCCGTTTTAATGGCGGAGAAAAGGGTAATTCCATAGTAACTCCAACTTGTGTTATTTTGCTAGTTTTAAGTGGTTATATTATATGGTTCCCCGCCTTATTTCCTGCTGGTCTTGTTCGGCTATGCTATCCCATCCATGATTTAGCTATGGTCTTTGCAACTGTCATGGTATGTATGCATGCCTACCTGGGTTCTTTCCATACTGGTTCGGGTGAATCTTTCTGGGGTATGTGGAAGGGTACGGTTCGGGCTGATTGGGCAAAGCATCATCATGCTATATGGTATGAGGAAACATACGGAGAAAAAAGTAAGAAGTAATAATAATTTACTAACAACTTATCTGAATAAAAGGAGGAATATCTTCCTCCTTTTATTTTAATATTACTATAGCTATTTTGGGGCATAATTATTATCCCCTCCTTCATTCATTGATAGTTTATTTTAAAAAAGAAAAGAGAATAAGAGGAGTGATCTAATGAATGAAAAACTTCCTGTAGAATTACCCCAGGGCTACCAAGAATTCTTTACCCATTTGGAAAGCTGGCAAAATGAGCAGCAAATATACTTAAAAAATACATGCCAATTCGAGCAATATGATGTACTGGCATTATTAGT